>VXYV01000116.1 GCA_009845835.1 Gammaproteobacteria bacterium
AGAGATTAATCTACACTTTAACGGAGATCTACACGCCATTACCACAGCTAACAATTTACTCGCCTCGATTGTGGATAACCATATTTATTGGGGAAACGATCTAGATATCGACCTCGAACAGTTGATGTTTTTACGAGCTATTGATATAAATGATCGGTCGCTACGCCGGTTTTCGGTGAAATCTCGACGCCAAACTCAGTTGTCTACGGGGTTTAACATTACAGCAGCTTCAGAAGTAATGGCAGTATTTTGTCTGGCTAGAGATCGAACTGATCTCGAGCGACGGTTAGGCAACATTGTCGTTGCGCGCGATAGAAACGGGGAGTACGTTAGAGCAAAAGATCTAGATATACAAGGTGCGCTTACAGTGTTGTTAGTGGACGCATTAGATCCTAATGTCGTTCAAACTCTAGAACATAACCCAGTTTTCATTCACGGTGGTCCATTCGCAAACATTGCCCATGGCTGTAACTCGGTCATTGCATCACAGACAGCAAGAGAGCATTTTGATGTAGTTGTTACGGAAGCTGGTTTTGGTGCAGATCTAGGTGCTGAGAAGTTCATCAATATCAAATGCCGGCAAGCTGAAATGATGCCGGATGCAGTGGTGATAGTCGCGACTGTAAGGTCAATAAAAATGAATGGTGGAGTTAACGTGGAAAACTTACAGCACCCCAACCTTGAGGCAGTCAAGGGAGGCTTGGTAAATCTTCAGGCACACGTAGAAAACTTGTTGAAAATGAACTGTGTCCCAATTGTCGCGATTAATCAATTTGATTCGGATGTACAAGAAGAACTTGATCACGTCGTTTCGTACATGAAAACAAACGTTGGAGTCGAGTGTATACCTTGTACACATTGGCAACATGGTGGTAAAGGCGCCATAAATTTAGCTGACAGTGTCATGGCTTGTATTGCCAAAGGAGATTGTCAAGATGCACGATTGCTATATCCAAACGAAATGAGTCTAATGGATAAAGTTAGGACAGTCGCTACTGAAATCTATCGTGCCGATGAAGTAACGTATACAGAAAACGCTTTCGGGGTACTCAAAGAACTCCAGCAAAAAGGTTTTGGACACTTGCCGGTTTGCATTGCCAAGACACAATACAGTTTTTCGTCAGACCCTGAACTACTTGGTTGTCCGATCGGTCATACTTTACCCATTCGAGAAGTCAGGTTGAGTGCTGGGGCGGAGTTTGTTGTCGTGATTTGTGGTAGCATCATGACTCTACCGGGGCTTCCCAAAGTTCCAGCTGCCAATCAAGTTAGGATAAATTCCAACGGGGACATCGAAGGTATTTGTTGAGTGAGTGTTCGATCACTTGCTGTCTTCAGTAGTTGGAACTCCATTATTAGTTTAATCTAAACAAATTGTGTTTAGGTACCTAAACTTTTTTCACGGACACAAATAATCTGTGTAATTTTTGTTTCGTTTTCGGTTCGGTATTTTCATTTTTTAGGTCGTCAAATTGCAAGTACGGACTGTAGCTTTTTCTTAATTCGTACAATTATCTACTCAAATACTAAACAATTTAGTAAAAATTGTTTAAAATACCAACATAAACTGCACAAGCAAGTTAAACTCAAAACGGATCTTTGATTGAATGAGTGGCAGAAATGACAGAACAACTATATAAGATTGGTAAAGTATCGCAATTAACCGGGTTGTCGGTAGAGCGCTTGCGGATGTGGGAACAACGTCACGGTATCGCACCAGTAAAAAAAATCAACCGAATTCGCTTCTACGAAGAAGATCAGTTAAGGAAGCTTGAGCTCATAAAGAAGTTGATCGATCACGGTTATTCCATTAGTGAGCTTAAGAATTCGTCCAATGAAGAACTCAATCGCCTCCTGAATACAGAACCAACACCAGCTGGTGTATCTATTCCTCAAACAGAAGTTTCAGTCGTATTAGTAGGAGATTTATGGCATTTTGAAAATGCTGGCGAAAGTAATGGTTGCAATGTAGTTGCACGATTAATGACGATTGAAAAACTGCAACGTTGGAACGAGTATGACGTCGAAACTGAATGTGATGCTTGCATACTAATCGTCTCCAGTCTAAACGTTACGCGAATTTTAGAAGTTCAACAACAGTTGGATATACCGATGGTTGTGATCTATCGTTATGCCAGTAAAGCAGACCTCGACTCGGCTAAGGAAGCCGATTTGGATATTTTGAAATTTAAGGAAACATCATGGGTTGAAGTAGTCGAACAAGTTCGATCAAAGCTCCGTAAACGACATTACATCGACGAAAGTTGTCATGTATTTTCTGAGGAAGAACTTGCCCATTTAAGTCGTTGCCAAACTAACCAACAATTAGAACCGCAAGACTTAGTTGAGATCGTACTGCTACAACGTGCCTTACTGGAACATGCACAGCGACATATTGAGAATGCCAAGGATGTACAACTAGTTGAAATGATTCGCAGTTCCGAAATTACCCTCGAAAAAGCACTTAGCAAGATCGCCGAGGAGTATGAATTAATTGATTAGTACGTCTTTTGTTTAGAAAATATCTAGACAAAACTTGCACAATTTGTAAAAATGTTTATACTACACTCTATGAAAGTAAAAGGAATGAGCAAAGTCCGGTACTTCGACGAGATCCCCCTCTCCATTTTCGAGGTACTAGAAATGTGAGTTCTGAATATGTTTGACGGATCTCAGGGAAGAGATTTATTCGTATGGACGTCGTGACAAACAATGGACCAGGAAGCGTCGAGAACAAACATTGGACATGGACACGAATCCGTCAAACCTACTCTGTCGTGAATTTGTCTCACAATAGAGTAATGTAGTAAGTATTTTATTCAAATTCCACTAGGTTTTAAAAGGCTGTCTGACTAGTAAGCAGTTGGACGGCTTTTTTCACTTTAAAGTTAAGCAATCAATTTAACCTAGCTGTAGTCGATCTTTCGGCCTGTACTTTCCGCACTTTCTGCCACCTAGCAAAATAGAAAATGTAGCAATCCGGTCAGTTTTTCCATTTAAATGAAACAAAAGTATTCAATAACAAGTAGAATTACACAATTGTGGAATTTGACTTCGATGCTGTGTGAATAGGAATTACTCGTTGACTAACACATACTTATGCGTCTAGCCTCAATTAAACTCGCCGGATTCAAGTCCTACGTTGAACCGACAACCATAGAACTACCTCATAACCTTACGGTTATTGTTGGTCCGAATGGCTGTGGTAAATCAAATGTTGTTGACGCGTTTCGCCTAGTGATTGGTGAAAGTCAAGCAAGTCAGTTACGTGGAGACGATCTTGAGAGCATGATCTTCGATGGTTCAGACTCGCGCGCGCCAGCAGGTCGAGCTAGCGTTGAACTTCTTTTCGACAACGAAGACTTCAGGATTCAAGGTCCATTCGCCCAATACAGTGAAATATCACTTAAACGTGAGTTATATCGTGACACCCCCTCAAAGTTTTACTTGAACGGAAAACGTTGCCGAAGAAAAGATATACGCGACTTAGTGCTTAGTGCGGGGTTTAGTGCACGTGGATACGCTGTTATCCCTCAAGGTCTCATAGCTCAACTAGTTATATCGAAACCGGAGGAATTGCGAACCCATCTAGAGGATGCAGCAGGCGTCTCAAAATACCGAGATCGACGACGTGATACAGAGAAAAAGATCCAATCTGCTAGTCAAAATCTAGAACGAGTTAAAGACCATGCCGAAGAATTGCAGCGACAGATATCCCACTTACAAAGACAATCGCGTGAAGCAGCTCGGTTTACCCAACTCAAAGACAAAGAACGGCTTCTTAAAGCAAAACTTCTCGCATTAGAAATGCAAACACTTAAAGAAGAAAATGACGCCCATCAGGCACGAGTTGACGAATTAAACTCGGCTCTGCAACACGAACAAGAGAAATTAACTACTAAATCGTCTGAGATTGCTGCAAGACGAACTCAAGAGACCGAACTATCTGATCAGTTCCACAACATTCAGGGTCAATCCTACCAAGCTCGCGCTCATCTATCCAGACTTGAGGAAAGTATTGCGAGTAAAGAACGGAGAAACAAAGAGTTAAAAACCGAACAAGTAGTTTTAGAAAACCGAATACAAACAGATCGACAAGTCATCGAAAAAACGGAAAGGAAACTTGCTGAATTACAGGGTCAATATCAAGATTTAGTTGCAAAACGGGATCGAGCTAAACTAAGTGTACTCGAAACTAAGACCGAATTCGAACAAACCAAGACACAAAATTTTGCGGAAAAGCAAAAATGGGATGAAATTGTTCAGAATTACAACGCGACCGAACGGGATTACGAGCTACAAAACGCTCAGTTGCAAAGACTGAAAGACGAAATAACTCATATCGAAGAAGAGTTCGTGAGACTAGAACCGGATACACAGTTGACTTTGAAATCTAGTGAGGTTAATCTTCTCCAATCAGAGTTAGAACAATTACAAGTTGATTATGACAAACACGCGAACAAGTTAAAAAAGTCGCACGAACAGCTCACACAGTTAGAACAAGAAGAAGGCAAACACGAAAGTGAAAGAGAAAGGTTACATACCGATCTATACAACTTAGGAGAAAAACGATCAGCACTGAAAACGATCGTTGAAAATGGTTTAGGACTCGACTCCACAGCACTTGAAGAACGAACCGTTCGTGATTCAGAATTGAAGAAATACCCACGACTTGGTGAACAGATCGAGGTGCTACCTGGCTGGGAGAGAGCCATCGAAACACTATTAGCTTCTTCGATTAGTGCATTCGTAGTACCATCACTGAAAAAAGGCCTCTCAAAAATGGATTGCGACCGCGCAGATGGAATTGCAATGGTTGAACCTATAGATAGTACAAATAATCAACATGCTTCACTAGGATCTGTCATTCAGCAGGGAAACGATTTGATCGCGGCAATTCATCCGAACGTATTTATTACCGATACTTTGGATGAAGCGCTTGAAATGCGCGACTCACTTGACAGGGACGCAACTGTTCTTACCAAATCTGCGATCATATTAGGTAAACACTGGATTAAATTACCGGATACTCTCCAAGTTAAGAATTCGATTCTCGAGTGTCGCGCACAACTCGACGAAGTAACTATTGAATTCCATGAGTGTGAAAGTAACCTGCAGGAGATTCTGCAAGAAATTTCGCAACGAAAAAGGATTATGGCTGAAACTCGCGATACAGGCAGAAATCTACAAGAAGAAGTAACAAGAATCCAGAACGCCATTTCAACAAGACGTGTTGAATTGGAACGAGCTCAGAATAAACACTTAGACCGAGTACAGCAACGTACTGAGGCCATTGAACAACGCACACGATTGCAGGAACGTGAACAAAGCGTTACAAGTCAACTAAAACAAACACAAGAAGATATCGTGCTATTGGGACAAACGCTTGACCAACTTGGAACGAAACGGTCCCACTTAGCGGTTCGACAACAGGAACTCGATAATCTCCTCAACGAAGCATTACAAAAAGAACGATCAGCAAGAGAGCATTTCCAGTCTATAGATTCAAGTTGCATCGAGATGAAAGCAAGAATGGATTCACTCGTCACAGGTGTCGAACGAACGTCTAAAGACTTAACCGAACGTGTCAGCCGCATCAATGGAGTAACGAACGACTTATCAATGGGTCAGAAAACGTTATTGGAACAGACACAACAACGGGCACAAGCTACGACCAATCTGTCTGAGATCGAAGAACAGTTGCAATCCGTTATACAGAGTCGAGATGAGTTACAACAAATTTTGCGTACTTGTTTGACTGCGGAAAATCAGTACCGATTGAAGACAGAAGCAATGCAGCAGGATCTTTACTCGCTGCGCGAGCGAGTAGTCGAAACAAATTCCAAAAAGGTATATTTGATTGCTGAAATTGAAAAACTCCAGTACGAAACAGAGCAAATTGTCGAGCTATTGGATGATGAAGAGCACGAAGAAAAACTGACATCTTCCTTAACACGAATTCAAACAAGATTAGAGCGTTTGGGGGCAGTCAATCTCGCCGCACAAAGTGATCTAGATCGAATGGTTGCAGAGTATGAAGCTGTTATTGAGCGAGTAAACGATCTCCAAACTTCCCACACAATGCTTGAAGAAGCTATGTTGAAAATTGACAACGAGAGTCTTCATCTTTTCCACGCAACTTTAAGTAAAGCAAACAGTGATTTTCAAGATCTTTTTAAGAGTTTGTTCGGTGGGGGAAATGCTCAATTACAACTTACAGGGGACGATCCACTCACTGCAGGAATCAGCATGCAAGTAAATCCTCCCGGCAAGCAAGTCAAAACGATCAGTCAACTTTCGGACGGCGAAAAAGCACTTACAGCGCTAGCATTCATCTTTGCAATGTTCCGCTTGAATCCTAGTCCTGTTTGTGTTCTCGACGAAGTCGATGCACCTCTCGATGAACACAACGTTTTTCGATTTGTTAGTTTGATACAAGAGATGGCACAAGAAATTCAGTTCTTGCTAATTTCGCACGATCGGGTTACAATGCAACATGCAGACTCTTTAATCGGAGTCACAATGGAGGAGTCGGGCGTATCTCGATTCGTCTCAGTAGATTTGGAATCACGTCTTGCTGAGGAGGTCGAACTCACCCCCGAATAAGGTTTAAGGAAGAACCGGAGTAATAGAAATGGAATTCGCGGAATTTGGACTCGCTAGCCTTGTGATTATCGTCGTCATGGCGGCTATGTCAGGTGGGCTTATCCTCTATGGATACCACCTCAACAGACGAGAAAGTCAAGCTCAACTACAGACCTTTCGACCACTCAATA
Source organism: Gammaproteobacteria bacterium (assembly GCA_009845835.1). Lineage (GTDB taxonomy): Bacteria > Pseudomonadota > Gammaproteobacteria > Pseudomonadales > Azotimanducaceae > Bin55. The sequence continues at coordinate 6,777 of VXYV01000116.1, forward strand.
CTTCAGTACAAGAAGGATTGTTTGATACGGTCACGAGTTCTGACCTTAAGGATGATCGTTCCACTAAACGGACAAAACTAAAATTCGAGCACGGGCAGAAAAAGAAACAGCCGGTTAAACAACGAATCCCGACATCTACGGCGCCAGCTGTTCCCGTGAAAAAGGACATGATTAAGGCCGAACAGCCGACACCTGTTCAGAAAACTGATACTGTCCGAACAGCGTTGGATGGGACGACCGAAAGAACAATTTTTGATGCGTTGGTTTCGAACGGGAAAATGCCCACCGAGGGAATCATTAAACACGTCGTAAGGAAGAAAGTCGATCCACACGAAGCGACAGTGAGTCGACCGGTTTCCGAAAAAACAAAGGACACAGTCGCGCTACAACCACAAACATCAACCGCGATTGACAATACCAAGGAAACTAAAACCGCTGCTACTACCGTGGAGGTCTCACAATCGGAAACAGCAAAGTCTAAGATTGTTACACCCATTGTAGCAAGCGCCCCTCATCAGCAGTCGTCTGACAGTGGTGAGGAAGGAGTGGAAAGAAATCCCTTGAAGTCTGATCGATCAAATCTCTCTGCGATTAGGACTCCACCTAAACCCTCTGTTCGCAATGAACAACAGAAAACTAAGATTGCTAACGTGGACGAAAGGGTACTTACTCCGTCTCCGACGATTCAGAAAAATGTCGAAGCTGAATCTGATGAATTCGTCATATTAACGGTTATGGGCGATCATGAAACCGCATTCAACGTGTCAGAACTTGCAAAGTATTTACTTGCCAGAGGATTGACTTACGATAAGTTAAAGCTGTTTTGCAAGACTGACACACAAACCGGTCGAGGTTTGTTTAAAGTTGCTGACGCATTCGCTCCAGGTCATTTCAATGTCGATCCTGAAGCTGTACATCAAACCAAGGGAGTTACTTTTGTCATGTGGTTATCAAAAGTGATAAATCCCCAGAGTACATTCGAACTGATGTTTGGTCTAGCATCGGATTGTGCCGCTAGATTCAATGCGATTGTTCAAGATGAAAGTGGCAATAAACTGAGCAAACAAACGATTAGCCACTATCGCAGTCGTATAGCCGATTTCCGTCGAAAACAAATGACAATGTAAGGTAGATTTGTTTTATCTGGTTCCAGTTATTTGAAAAGAGAGCACGCGAGACAACGAGTAGAGGAACTACGACGAGAACTTGAAAATCATAATTTTTGGTACTACGTCCTAGACGATCCAAAAATATCTGATGGTGAATACGATTCGCTGTTCGATGAACTTGTTTCGCTTGAACGAAACTTTCCAGAGCTGGTCATACCAACTTCTCCAACACAACGTGTCGGCGCGAAAACGCTAGCTGGATTTGTTTCGGTAACTCACGCGAGACCCATGCTTTCGCTCGAGAAGTGTGCGTCATTCGAGGAACTGGCTAACTGGTTACGACGCGGGGAACGATATCTGGATCGTACCATCAAACAACTCACCTGTGAACCAAAAATAGATGGTGTAGCCGTTAGTCTCCGTTACGAATCGGGTGAATTGATACAAGCATCCACTCGAGGGGACGGCATCACTGGTGAAGACATAACTCAGAACGTTCGGACTATTTCAGCGGTACCGTTGAAGTTGCGTGGTACATCAGTTCCACGGTTAGTTGAAATTCGAGGCGAAGTTTACATTCCATTGAATGACTTTAACAGTTTCAACGAGAAAGCACGCGCAGAAAATAAGAAACCATTATTAAACCCCCGTAATGGTGCCGCTGGTAGCTTACGGCAACTTGATCCAGCTGTGACCGCCTCACGTCCCCTAAGCATGTATTGTTACTCCGTTGGTGAGTTGAGCGACGACGTTCAAGTACACACACACAGTGAGATTCTTGAATTATGTCGGGAGTGGGGGTGTCGTGTGAATCACCGAACTGAAGTCGTAAACTCATTATCTGAATGCCAAAATTTCATCAATAAGGTTGGGGCAGAACGACCCAGTTTGAATTATGATATTGATGGTATTGTCATTAAAGTCAACGATCTAGTAAGTCAAAATGATCTTGGATTTTTAGCCCGACATCCACGCTGGGCAATCGCCTTCAAATACCCTTCTACCGAAGTTTCTACCAAACTTTTAGGTGTCGACTTTCAAATAGGACGAACTGGTGTACTGACACCTGTCGCGAGATTAGAGCCAGTTCACGTACATGGTGTAACGGTATCGAATGCTACATTACATAATTTAGACGAAATCGAACGACTTGGTGTCAAGTTAGGTGCGACCGTTTTGATTCGGCGAGCAGGCGACATCATACCACAGGTAATCAAAGTTACTGAGCCCGGGACAGTTGACATTGACATACCCGTGTCTTGCCCTGTTTGTGGATCTCAAGTTCTCAAAGACGATGACGGTGTTGCGTTGCGTTGTATCAATCGCCTCGGATGTGAAGCACAAGTGAAAGAATACATTAGTCACTTCGCTTCGCGAGTAGCATTGGATATCACTGGATTAGGTGAACGGTTGGTTGATCTATTGGTGAATGCACAAAAAATTAAAGATCCCGCTGACATCTTTCGGCTTACCGTTGAAGACATTTCCACGCTTGAACGTATGGGAGAAAAGTCGGCAAAAAAACTTGTCGAATCCATAGAAAAGAGTAAAGAGACCACTTTGTCACGTTTTATTCATTCTTTAGGAATTGTTGGTGTAGGTGAAGTCACGGCGAGAATGCTTGCGGACCGATTTAGAACGATTGAGTTGTTAATGGTTGCCTCAGTCGACGAACTTGAACAACTGGAAGACGTCGGACCGATAATCGCAGAGAATATTCACAGTTACTTTGCAAGTGATCGGAATCGACAATTGATTTCTGATTTGATCGACTTAGGGGTGCGTTGGCCAGTTCAGGAAGAAATAGAAGTTTTACCGTGTCAAGGACAGACGTGGGTGTTTACTGGTACCTATTCAGGAATCACCCGTAACGATGCGAAAGATCGCTTGATCCGTCTAGGTGCAAAGGTGTCATCGACGGTATCAAGAAACACATCGTACTTACTTGCTGGAGAGAACCCCGGTAGTAAACTGAACAAAGCTAGAACTCTTGATATTCTTGTTCTCAATGAAACCGAATTCATGGAGTTCTTGGAAAACTGTTCCAAGTGAATCTCAATTAAATGCTCAATTGTTTTCAAGTGAGCGATGAACTCGCGGTTAGAGTCGACGTTCAAGTAATAGAAGACACAGTTAAACGAATATTGTTTGCAGTGGGGATACCAATAGAAGCTGCTGCGGTTGCTAGTAATTCGTTGGTATATGCGGACCTACATGGAATTGACTCACATGGCATATCCAATTTAGTTCCAACTTACTTGCGAAGAATAACACGAGATGAAATCAATCCGCGTGCCTCACTGTCCATGATTAAAGACGACGGTGCGACGATGTCTTTCGATTGTGATCGAGGTCTAGGCGCAACTCAGGGTCAAGAACTCATGGTCAAAACATGTGAACGTGCGGACCAGACGGGTATAGCTATTACAAATGCACACAATGGAAGTCATTTTGGAACCTGCGCTTACTACGTGAACATTGCAATCGAACGCGATATGATCGGATTGTGTATGACTTCTGGTGGACTATACATGACACCAACTTTTGGCTCGAAACCTATAGTTGGTATCAATCCTATCGGCTTCGGTGCCCCCACCAGAAACGAGATCCCCTTTCTCTTTGATGCATCTATGAGTTCCGTGTCAAGTAACAAGATCAAACTACTGCGAAGACTAGATCAAAAGGTGTTACCGTGGTGGCTAACAGATATGGAAGGGCAACCTATCAACCACGAAACAAATGTACCTGCCAACTACATGATGTTACCATTAGGCGCAACTAGAGAAGTCGGCTCTCACAAAGGTTTTAGTTTAGCGATCATGATAGAAGTACTTTGTAGTTTGTTAGCGGGCACTGGAGGCGGTCCACATCGTCGTCAGGGTGTAGCTCACACTTTTGTCGCGATTGACGTTAAGCGATTTTGTGAGATTGATACATTTAAGGACGATATGGACAGATACCTGAGGACACTACTTGACTGTCCTACGACTCCTCAAGACGAACGTGTTGTGTATGCAGGGGTACTCGAACACGAGACGGCGATAGAGCGACGCAGACTCGGAATTCCATACCATCCCGATGTAATCGAATGGATGTTGAAAAAATGCGAGGAACTCAATGTGAAAACTACATTGAAACTCTGAATCAAGTGATGGAGTTTTCAGTGACTCGTTTGAAGCGTTGAAAATGGACGATAAATATACCACATAGTAGTACCGCTAATCCCGCGATTGTCGTCAAATGCACGTTTTCGCCTAGCACGTATTGAATGAAAATCAAAGATAAAGCGGGGCTAAGATAAGCCAGAGGTGCGATTAATCCGACGTGTGAAGCAATCTTCAGCGCACGTTGCCAGAGCAAAAAAGCTAGACCCATTTCACATATTCCGACCCATAGACCAAAACCCAAGTTTGTCATATTTAATTCGGGAAGTTGGTCGAATAAGAGACAATATAGACCAGTCAATGGCGTTGCGACACAAAATCCAATGAAAAGAATCGAAATTGGATCGTTGGCAAATCGCACATTTAAGGTCCAGTAGGTAGCCCATATCACGGAGCTACCTAAGGCTAATATTACCCCTATGTTGTCGAAGTCAAAGTGCTGAAACGTACCTTGAGTCACTAAGACAACGACTCCTAGGTAGCCTACACACATACCGATCCAAACACGGGCTTTTGGTCGTTGGTTAAGAATGGGAATAGCGATGAGGGCTGTTACTATAGCGTGTGTGCAATTCAGAGGTTGAGCGATTTGAGCAGGTAACCGTTCGTACGCTGCGAACAGAATGAAGTAGTACAAAAGTGGATTGAGTATTCCCAATGACGCTCCTCTGAGAATGGTTTTGGTCGAAAACTGCGGAAACCCAATAAAGAATGAGACGATCGCAAAGAATATGAGTGAAAAGAGACAGCTTAGAAAGAGTAATTGAGCCACAGATAGGTGGGACAAGCCTAACTTAAATGCCGTTGCGACGGTCGACCAACAAAGAACCACAACTGCAGCTAGTGCAATCGCGAGCAAGTTATTGTTCCGGGCTTTACGAAGCAATTTCTATCCCCAATCTAGCGAGTAAGAACATCGGTATAAAATTCCACTAGAAGAAGCGGTTTTAGAATCCGCGAAATTTAGTTTCACTACAAGTTATAAGGAATTTTCGATGACAGTACAACAAGGCCATCCAATACCTGATGCAACGCTACGTACGATCCGTGAAGGTAAACTAGTAACAGTAAATACGAAAGAGTTAACAGCAAGTAAGACCGTAGTCATATTTGGTGTACCAGGGGCGTTTACACCGACCTGCTCTGAGCAACATTTACCTGGGTTTATTCGACATGCCGACGCTATTAAAGCGAAAGGTGTATCGGACATTGTTTGTGTATCAGTAAACGATCCTTTCGTTATGGATGCTTGGGGGCGGGACGTCAACGCTGAATCAATCTTAATGATGGGGGATGGTAACGGCGAATTTACCGAGGCAATGGGTTTGTGGATGGATGGATCTAGTTTTGGATTAGGTAAACGTTCTCAGCGATATGCCATGATTGTAAAGGACAGTATCGTCGATCGACTCGAGGTCGAACAACCACAAGAATTCAAAGTTAGCAAAGCCGAGTATATATTACAACTGCTATAGTTCAGCAATACAGAAAAACTCAGTCCGTACGAAAGAGCGCTGTTGCCTTCGATTGAAATTGAAATCCCTACCCGATTTGTATGTTGTGTGTGGGAAAACACGTGGGTAAATGGACCTAAGGTCGATTAGACCAGGTCCATCTTGCACGTATAGGGTTAGGTTAGGTGAATCAACCGATCAATAGTTAGTTCCGAGTTTTCGGTTCGCGTCCTTGATCGCAGTCTGTAATGAACTAAGGGAACGAATCCAAGGTTTGTTTGAACCGACGTCATCTGCGATGCTACGTACGGCAAGTTCCGCTCGGCGTTTAGTCTCATAAATCCCCAAAAGAATGACGTAGTACGGTTTTCCGTTAGACAATACCCGTACACCGGTCGGTTCAACTAACCAAGTTTCGTCTTCGACGTATTGCATAGCTTTTTCTTTCGTACTAACTGCAATGAGTTGCACGGCGTACATATCGTCAGGTAAATCTTCTATTCTTGTAGGTGTCTCCGGTTCGTATGCGAGCCATACGTATTCGGGCACTTCCTTGGGAGTTTGCGACTCGTTAGCGTGGACACTTGACGTCTCAGCATCTGCGGTTCCCATCCCCGCGCGATAAGGTTTTACATGTACAGTCGAATTTGACCGTGGAGATTGCGCATATGAAGGGGTGTCCTGTGGATCAGATGATGCACTAGGTCCTGACAAACTGTCTTCCAACTTGCTATCGATTTCAGTGTCGTACTCGTCACAATCCCAGTTTCCGTTCTCGTCTACCTCAGTGCAGTCCCATTGACTATCACTGTTGACATCCTTTGGTTGTAAAAAGAAACTGTTGCAAGCGGATAAACTTAACAGTGCAAAGATAGTTACCATCCATTGTATGGTTTTCATTGAGTTACCTCCCAAACATCCATGTCTTTAATTTCTTTGCTAAGTTAACTACACGCGTTCCTCGCGTGTGCTAACGATGTAATTCTAAGCATTTTCTCTCATTTCTAGTCAATTTTTGAAAACTTGTATAAGAGTAAATGGAAGAATTGGAGATTACGACTTAAAATTTGACGTAAAATTTTGCGATATCGGCGAACAACAGCTGATGTTTCGTTCTTTGAATTAGATACTCTTTCGATAAACTTATAGCTAAATCTGTTAGAAACTGCACTCAAAAATGGTTACTACTATTGACAAATACCAAAGAGTTCCGAGGATTCTTCGACTAGATGTAGCAGGACAACCTAAGAGTTGGATCTCCTGGCAGACGGCTGTGCGGCTTTATACTCGAGATCTCGTACGATGGAGTGTTGGTGAATTTAAAATTCGTATTCGCGGTGGTTTTTCGAGGCTCCACGGACGACAAACTCTAGTCGACGTGAGTAGCATCATTGCTTGTGAGGGCAGAATCGTTGAGACTAAAAAAACTACACCGACCCTCACTAATCATGCGTTGTTTGCTAGAGATTACCACACTTGTATGTATTGTGGTATTCGTCAAAATCTAGTGAACTTAACCTGTGATCATTTGATTCCACGTAGTATGGGAGGACAGCACGTGTGGAACAACGTGGTGACCGCTTGTAAACGTTGTAATCAAGCTAAAGGAAACCGTAGGTTAGAGGACTGCAAGCAAGAATTGATTGCACTACCGTATACTCCCAATTTAGCAGAATATTTGACATTGATCAATTCTGGACGAATTCTTGGAGATCAAATGTCGTTTTTAGAGACCCAATTTGGTAGTTCACGTCAGTGTCGTAACGTGAGTAATCGATTGACGTCGATTCAAGCTCCGATGTTGTGATTACCTGACGCGACTTGATTGAGTAGATACGAAACACAACCAGTTACCCGTTCTGCAGTCTTGAGGTCCAAAAATTCGTTTGGACCATGCGCATTTGAATGTGGTCCAAGAACACCAGTTACGACAAATTGACAGTCAGGGTATTGGTTACCTAACATTTTCATAAAGGGGATAGTTCCACCCGTTCCCATTCTCTTGCACGGTTGTCCAAAGAAAAGGTTGGAAGCAGCGTGGAGAGAGTCGTTCAACCATGGTTGTACTTCAGGTGAAAACCAACCAGATTCAGCTGCATCAAGTTCAAAGGTTACTTGGGCACCATGTGGTGTATCCCGTTCTAGTTCTTGTTTGACAAAGGTACAAATCCGCTTGGGATCGCAGTTTGGTGGTAATCGAATTGAAATTTTGGCCGAGGTATATGGACGTAACGTGTTGCCAGCATCCTGTAGTCTTGGAACACCATCGATTCCGACGATTTCAAGACATGGAGACCAGGTGTTTGCAGTGACGAGAGTTGCGAGGTTTTTGGTAAAGACGCTTTTAGGGTTAGACCAAGGATATCGGTTGAGAACAGTTTCGCCTAGGGTCGTCGCAACTTCCAGAGACTGTTCCTCGACCCAAGAAGGGATCGGTTCATGGAAATCTTCTACCATAGTTCCGTCCTTTTGTGTTTCCAGTCTTTCCAGCAACGCGCGCAGTATTCGAAAACTTGATGGCACAATCCCACCTCCTGCACCAGAATGGATACCTTCTGTGAGAACGTGGACATGCAGCGTACCAGAAATGACTCCTCTAAGAGATGTCGTGAGCCAGAGTTGATCGTAGTTCCCGCACTCCGCATCTAGACAAACCACGACATCGGGTGTACCAATTTCGTCTTTGAGATGTTCCATATATGTCGGTAGATCTGGACTACCGCTTTCTTCACATCCCTCGATGAGTATCACACAGCGAGGGTGTGCGCAACCTTGTTGTTGTAACGAGGCAATCGCAGTGAGACAGGAAAAGATCGCGTAACCATCGTCGCCGGTACCACGACCATACAATCGCCCGTTTTCTAGGACTGGAGACCATGGACCTTTTCCGTCGTCCCAACCGGTGAATGCTGGTTGTTTATCGTAATGTCCATATAACAATACATTACCATGACCGTTCTGGAAAGCTGCCACCTCTATCAATATTAGTGGAGTACAATTTGGTAACCGTTCGATTCGATAGTTGATTCCCTGAATTTGTACATTCGAAACCGAATCCACAAGTAAGTGAGCAGCTTGCTCCATGTAGCCATGTGACTCCCAGTCTGGATCAAACAACGGCGATACGTTTGGAATTTTGGTATATTCCTGCAACGTTGCTAGGACCCACGAGTTCCAATGTTGTTGGAGAAAATCTTTTGTTTGTTCGAAGTTCATAGTATCCCTAGCGGATAAATTGACGGCCATTGTTGTTATACAGGTTCTTAGGCTATTGACGACTAACCCAACGTGTTCCTGCGCGAGTGTCTTCTAGTTCGACACCTTTTTTAGCGAGAAATTGTCGAATTTCATCAGCTTGCGCGAATTCGCCGTTCTTCCGGTGGTCGTTTCTCTTCGAGATCCATTGTTCGATTTCTGCTGGTTGGAGCGAATCGATTTTAGATTTAAAAAACGTTACTACAGATTCGTTGAGCAGTCCTAATAGCCACGCGCCAGCTAGCAAGTCGTCGCGTTTACTTTTGGCTTCCTCGACATTATCGACGTTATACATATCTTTTGCTATTTGATGTAATGCTGCAAGCGCTTTAGGTGTATGTAGATCATCACAGAGGTGAGTCACAACTTCTTCAGGAAAACTACCAAATCGCTCGCATGAATAGTCGGAAGATTTCGGGTCGGTTTGACCTGTTATCTCACTTACGTGTTGTAGCGCACGATACAAGGTAGTTAAACTGTTTTTGGATTGAATCAATAAGTCCTCGTTCCACAATAAACTTTGACGGTAGTGTCCACTTAGAAACGCGTAACGAATGATCTCACCACTGTTCTGAACCAGCGCGTCTTGTACGGTGAGAATATTCCCTAGACTTTTGGACATTTTCTTGCCGCCGAGATTCAACATACCATTGTGCATCCAGTAATTAACAAACTGAGCATTTTCTTCAATACACACCCCTTGTGCTAGTTCATTTTCGTTGTGTGGAAACATTAAATCGCTACCTGCACCGTGAATATCGATAGTAGAACCTAGGTGGGTCCGAATCATGGCCGAGCATTCGATGTGCCATCCAGGTCGTCCGCGTCCCCACGGTGAGTCCCAGCCAGGTTGTTCTGGGGTAGACGGTTTCCACAGAACAAAGTCCTTTGGATCGCGTTTATAAGGTGCAACTTCTACTCGAGCCCCGTCGATCATTTCTTGAAGCGAGCGTCCCGAGAGTGCACCGTAATTTTCAAAGGACGGAACGTGAAACAATACATGCTGCTGAGAAAAATACGCATAATCGCGTTCGATGAGCTGTGATATGTTCTGTATGATTTCTTTGATGAGTTCGGTAGGTTTAGGCTCGATATCAGGAGGTAGAACATACAAAGCTTTTGCATCGTCATGAAACGCTCTTGAGAAGCGTACGGTCAGGTCTTCTATGGGTTCGTCGTTAGCTAGCGCGGCAGTGATGATCTTGTCATCGATATCAGTGATGTTTCGTACGTAGGTAACTTTTGGAAACAGGACTCTTAAGAGTCGTGTCAGGACGTCAAATACAACAGCCGAAAAACCATTACCGATGTGTACCCGGTCGTAAACCGTCGGACCGCAAACATAAATGCGGACATTATTTTTATCGATCGGGACGAACTTACGCTTATACTTCTGTTTAGTGTCGTGAAGGTAAAAATCCATGGAAGTTAGATTTACGAATTGCGATTGGGTAAGCGCATCACACGACAGACCTAGTAACTAGCCACCAAATCGCGAATGCAAATAGTGAAACAAGGTGCGTAGCACTGATCCTTCACCTCCTTCAGGATGCGCAGGTCTCATTCGATTGTTACTTGCCATCAAATCGAAATGTACCCAAGGTGTATCGTTCACAAAATGTTCCAAGAACAGCGCGGCGGTTATCGAGCCACCTAAAGGAGTGGAACTAGTACTTGACAGATCGGCAACTTTTGAATCTAGCATAGATCGGTAGGACTTAAACAGTGGTAACCGCCATACTAATTCTTCGACAGTTTGGCTTGATTCCAAGATCTCATCAGCAATTTCGTCGCGGTTGCAATACATAGCAGGTAGATCGGGGCCGAGAGCTACTCGAGCAGCGCCTGTCAATGTTGCAAAGTCGATTATTAGTTCAGGATCTTCTTCCGTAGCTAATGTGATTGCATCACAGAGGATTAGACGTCCTTCAGCATCAGTATTGCCGACCTCGACGGTCGTACCTTTGTAGGTATGAATGACGTCTCGCGGATGATAAGCATTCGCGGACACAGCATTTTCAACTGCTGGTAATAGAACCCGCAGTCTGATATTGAGTTGGCGAGCCATAATGAGTTGTGCTAAACCTAAAGCGATTGCGGCGCCTCCCATGTCTTTTTTCATGTCAAGCATCCCCGCCGCAGTTTTCAGGTCTAGACCACCAGAGTCAAAACAGACTCCTTTGCCTATCAACGTAACTTTGGAAGCATCTGCATTTCCCCAACTGAAATCTAGCAACCTAGGCGCAGACACACTAGCTCTTCCGACTGCATGGATGGTACGGAAGCCTGCTTCAAGTAATTCTTCGCCTGTGGTAACATTCAAGTCAATTTCGAACTGTTTGCAAACTTTTCGCACAGCTAATTCGAAATTGTGCGGCAACATATCACCCGCAGGAGTGTTGATCAAATCTCGTGATAGATTTACAGCCTCAAGTTCATCATTGATATTTTTGAACGTTGGATCTAAGTAAAGTTTCGCTGTCGTCTCTTTGTCCTTTTCTTTTGTTCGATAGACGTTATATCGATAAGTACCCATCCCCCATCCCAGTGCTAAAACGTAGGTGTCTTCATCGGCAGCATTACTGAGAAAGTAGGATTGTTTTGGGAGGCGGTGTGCCAGTGCGCCTAGACTTTTTACACTTGCTTTCTTACCAATACCCGCGAATACTTTACCAGGTATCCCACCGGCGTCAGGTAGAACGAAAAATTGATTTGCTTTACCTTCGAATTGATGTTGTTTTGCCCATTTTTTAGTTATTTCATCCTGCGATTCCAGCCAGTCGTCAAGATCCGTGCTGGCAACTAACTCGATGGGGGTTCCTTGTTGCGGATTATCGTCAAAAATTAGCATAAAGTTCCTATATAAGATAAATATATAACAATTACTTGTACTAATATATCAGCAAATAATTGTTTGGGGTTAATTTAATGTAAGCACAAATTTTAAGAATGGAATAAGTCACTTGCTGAGACCTTATGGTGCAAAACTACATAAATAGTCAATTTTTGACAATTACG
>VXYV01000056.1 GCA_009845835.1 Gammaproteobacteria bacterium
ATGTAATTGTTAAAGGAACAAGACTGCCCGATGATTCTTATGACGTTGACGACACGAACGGCGATGCAGGCGGATCTAGCAGCGTTCCTACCACAATCAAGGACAGAGGTGGATATAACCCGGGTGAAGATTTTGACCAAGAAGACACCTTAGATCTACTAGATTGTTGGATAGACAAAGCGGCCGAAGAGGCCAAAATTGTCAACTGGAAAGGCAAACACACTGACGCGACGTGGAACGGCAATAACCTCTAGACAAGAGAAAGATGGGATATCGGTAAACATAGCTGGAAGTATGGAGAAGTTAAATATACCAAACCAGAAAATGCAACCAGCAAAAGTAAAGTCATAATCAGAGCTTGGATCTATGCAATAAACATTGGCAATGACCATAACCTCAGAAAAATTCCGTTTAAACATCTCGTCTTGTATTGGCAAATGCATGAATTCGTTCATGTCTTACAAGCAGTACACGAACGTGACGATGAGGATACCCAGTTCGTGCCTTATAAATCAGGGTCGTGGTTAAGGGAACTGGAAGCATACCAAACGATCGACGAATGGTGGGAAGCTCTATTCAGCACTAGCGCACCGTTCAATGCGCCAAACGTTGAAAAACCAGCAGATTACGATGCGAACAAAAAAAAGATGGGACGAGCTCTTTGAAAAGAAACTTAACGGCGAAGAACTTATAGTCGACAAAAAGAAAGGTATTGACGAAAAAGCCGAGTGGAAAAAGTTAGAAAAATATTTCAATGAACTAGCAGGCGGTCATCTCGAAGCGGAACCAAATACAAATTACGATAAAACAACAAAAATCGATTGTTAAAAAGAAAGGATAGCGACAAATCCGAATGAAAACTGACCGCCAAGCAATTGTATGGGTAAGCGCCGGCGCCCTCGGTCTCCTTACGCTAGTTGTGGTTTTTTTTGTGTCTTTTAATACCCCGCGTTCGATCTCCGCAGAAAGCCCGGGCGTACTCCCTGATCCAACGATGATCGCCACCACTTCCCTAGCCGCCGAGGTTCCTAGTTCACCACTACCCGAGCTTGTCGTTCCCCGGCTACCGCCCGTTGACTATTCCCCGGGATCAATCGGCGCTGCCTGTAAGGTGAACGAGTTTCCACCGTATCACTGGTACTACGATCTAGACGCAGAAACGCGGCGCAGCTTGGAAAATTCCCCTTACGACAGCACCGGTGACTGGAAAGAGATTAAAGAATGTGAGGCGGCGTTAGAACGCCATATTTACGCGATCAATCCTTACCTTTGGGGGGTGCAAGACGAAAATACCCGTAAAATTCGCAGCTTTACCCTCATCGACATCGACAATCCCTTGACTTTTGAACGGCTATTTACTGATCCGTTAGGAGATTTTGCGCGCGTTCAAGAGGTGTTTGCGCGTCCCGAATGTCAGCTCAGACAGGACGCTGACAGCAACTGGAACCTTAATGAAACGTGCCACGCTGAGTCTATTTTTAATTACGCCCTTATCATGTGGTTCTGCTACGACGATGGAGTGAGCAACCGCACTAGGCAGTACTACTGGGAAGAGGATAACCCGACTCCCGAACAAGACCGAGCGATGTGGCTACAACGCATGGAAAATAATTGGGTAAGACGAAAGTGTGAAACCTTAGACCCGAATCTCGATTTACAGGCGCCGATGCACACCGAGTTACGGCAGCAGATCTTGGCACTTCAGGTTCATGACTACGAACACTACGAAAACGCAAAAGGTATGAAGAGCTTGGATATGGCGTTGGTCGAGTTAGCGGCACGGCTAGGTGATGACGCCGCTGCCCTGACGCAATCGCATGGCGGTCCGGGATTCGTAGGACAAGGTTATAAATACGGCCCCCTAGCCGGGTGGTTTACCGATGTGTTTCACCCGACCGAACTGTTTATTAAGCACCCTCCGAGTGTCGAACGCATACGTCAACTCGTCCCGCTGTTTGCAAACAATCTCGTCGCCAACGGTGGTAAAGCGATCAAATTTGATCACGAAGCGTTGGTGCAACATTTTTGTGTGCCCCCCTATTACACCTCAATTTACGACAAAGACCCCGTCCCTGAACCACCGAGTTGTCGTGAGATCGTTAACGAATTACGGCAGGAATTACATGACAACCAAACCTTTTTGGATTTGATTGCAACCTTCGAAGAAGTCGCGATGCGCCTTGACGTCTACGAATAGTCCCAAAACAGCCCCGTCCAGTGAGTCGAAACGACAGTCCTTAATACAACAGATTAGTCATTGAAAGCGTTACAGACCCTACGTGAGCGATTCTGCCCGCTTGTTGTCGAAAATTGATTATTTAAGTGGTTTTGCACCGTTAAAAAATTGACTTGGTAGTGATTGACCCGCACGATAGGAAGGATTTGCGACCGATTGTATGATTGCACTAAATCCGCGTTCGAGAATCAACATTGCGAGAATGCGCAAGGAAGGCTTGCAAAAAGGCACAATTTATTTAGGTGGTTTTCGCCGCAGCGCTTCAATGTTCGGACGGAAACGATTGACCGGCGGTTTGACTGGCGGTTGTTCAGGGATAGATTCCAACGCGCCGTGCGTTTTGATTTGTTTGATCACGGTCCGAATTTCCATATTTAGATTCAAGAGTTTCTTTTCAGTGATCGCGAGACGCTCGCGACTGTCCTTGTCATACCCGAGCGCTTTAATGCGCCACTGCAGGCGTAACCATTCCAACGTCGCTAGATCTTGGATTTGCACCAACGCCCGCGTATCCCGCCGCCCTTCCTTTGAACTGAGGAAACCATCGCCGGCGAATTGCAACTGGAACAAGTGATCGACTAAATCTAAATATTGATCAACCAATTTACGATCGCACAGGATTGAAAAGTTTTCTAACCGCTTGTTCTTGTTCAGATTTGCACTGGTAAGAATCAACGCCGGTACCGCACCAAGCGCGATCACAAATTTATAATGCGAGTTCCAACAGCGAATACGCTCATCACGACGACGGCGCGCAAGTGATCGCAAGGAATGACGTGGCGGTTGGCAAACGAAAAATCAGTGAGTACCCGCAGACCGATTGAATGCGTTTTGCAAGTAGAAACTAATTGAGCAACAAAGGAAAAAGAAATTGATTCAATTCGTTAACCTAGGTTCACTCTGCCTTCGTCTCATTCTAAGTGGGGGTGTGTTGGTTTTGATATTGATTAGTACCAACCTCTACGCGGTCGAACTCC
>VXYV01000051.1 GCA_009845835.1 Gammaproteobacteria bacterium
GGATATGTCAAACACAGAATAGCACGTGCATTAGCTAATAATTCTCTACGTTTATCAGGTCCAACAGTTCCGATGACTTCTACATACTCACTTGAATCTTTATCTTTACCTGTCTCAGCTTCATAATCACCAGGACCTGCCACAATTAGTTTCATTTTCATCTCTTCGGCAATATCTACGGCTGTTTTTATCCCTTTACCTTCCAAAACTCTACCAAGATATAGAAGATTGTCGCCTTTATTCACTTTGAAATCAAAAAGCGAAATATCAAAAGAATTGGGTATTACAGCGTCCAAGTGGTAGGCTTTATTATGATCTGGTTGAGTATAAAGATAGTGATGCACGTTATCGAATTGTTTTCTGGATTCTTCAGGAATATTACTATTTATATGGAACTCATTACCATGATAAACTCCATAATGAAAGTCCCGAACATACATGCTTTCAAACACTTTGTAGGGTAAATGTCCGCCATTATACCCTATACCTGCTTCAACATGAGTGACAGGTAAATCCGCTGTTTCAGCATAAAGATGTCTTTGACCACATCCAGGAAGCATCCAAAAACAGAAATCACCAGGTTTATATCTTTTCCGAAATTCATATCCTGCATTTACTGTCCATAATCTTTCAAGATGTATAGAACCGTCAGACCTATCAATCTCATTCTTGATATTAAAATACCCGCGATCTCTTTTAGCTTGAGGTCGAGACTCAAATAATATTTCTTCAGTAATTACTTCAATTTTCTCATCACATTCCACATCACACACATCATACCCGTAATAAAAAACCTCATGCCCTACAGACTTCAATTGCCAGCACACGTTTCTTAGTTTCTCAGCAAATGGGGAAACAGAATAATACGTGTTGCATGGCACGTTGTCTAAAGAAAAAACATGACATCTCAAAGGGTTGGGATTCGGTAGTTCAAAAAAAGGATTTAAAGTCATTTTTCACCTCAACTTTCGTGTATTACAATTTATCAAGTTTACCACCGCCTTTTGCTAAATAGCAATATGCATGGGATATTTGTTGCCTTAAATGATTATCATATCGTTAACAAAGGTAACAAAAAAAGCGGTGGATATTGAATATCCACCGCAAAATAAAAAACAATATCTACTTTTTAGGTTTTAGTTTCTCCCTTTCAGTGAAGCCCAATTCAAAATCTTTGTTTTTCCCTTGCGAGGAGAAGCTGCCAAGATTGCCTCTATTGCTTTCAATTTAACAATTGCCAAATCATCTTTGTCAGTAACGCCATCATCATTGACATCGGTATCGTAAGTTGTAGTGTTTTGTATAGCACCTCGGACAAGTCTTACATCCTCCAGGTCTACGGACCCGTCGAGATTGACATCTTCAGGAAGGTATGAATCTTCGATAGGTTCTGGTTGCTCGGTTTGCAGAAACATTGCAAGACCTGTTTCGATTATCTCATTGATTTCATCTTCATTCAATGCTCTGGACAAGATAGCATAATCGTCTATTGAACCGATAAAGTTTTCCAAAGAGGTGTGGGGACTCCCGATGCGATAAACGGTACTCCCGCCATCCGTTTCTTGAAAATCTGTTTCAGCTGACTTCTCTCCATTCACATATATCCTAAGTTTCTCACCATCGTTTGTGACGGCTACATGAACCCAAGTATCCCCTTCAAACACACCGGGATCAGTTTCACAGAGATTTCCCCATGACCATTCGCCATCAATTCTCCCGCGCCAAGAGACAATTCCTGAGTCTTCAATAATAAACAAGGTATTAGCACCGCCCCCATTCGGCAAACTCCGCCAAACGTGTCCGTAAGAAGTTCCTGCTTTCGGATAAACCCATAGAGCGAGTGTAAATGGGTCCGATTTGAAAAAGTCTCCGTGAAGTGAGTCGGATGCATTGACTTCTACAAATTCACCATTATTTAATGCTACCGCATATCCAAATTTACCTTCAACATAATTGGTTTCGCCTACTATCCGACCATGATTGTTGTTCTCAGACACATCTTCTACATTCTTATCAAAAGGGTAGTATGCCACCAAATCTACGACATCCATATACATGTTTTTGTTCGCTTCTTGAGTACCATCTTGGATAAACAATCTACCCTCTTCATCTAAAAACTTAGCATGGGTGGAGTTCAACGCATAATCTTTTAAGTATTCTGTCTTTCCTGGCGTAACCCAAAGCGGAAAAAACATAACATCTACTTTATTTTTGACCAAACGGTCTGTGGGGTGATCTAAACTGAAAGCATGCCCTATTTCATGTGCAGTTAGAACTTCCCTTAGACGTTTATTATCCGCAGGAACAACGATCAGATTATTACAGAATTTGAGTTGCTCAGGGATATTCGCACATAATTGCTGTGAGACGGCTATACCACCAGTACCGAAAGATGTTGCCCCGCCCATAAACACAACATATATCGCATTATCCAAACCACGCTTTATCGTGGAGTATTCATTTTGAATCGTCCACACATCCGTATACTCATTCAATTTCTTTTTGCCTTCTACAACTGTAATATCTTTGTTAAAATCAAATGTTTTTTGACCATAACCGTATCTATCCATTTCAGAAGCAAAGAAAGATTGAACTGCTACCATCAATCTGCGAAGTGAATCAGTATCTTCTTGGCTGGATGCTTGAACATCAGACGATTTCCAATAGATAACTTCAATTGGCGGTTCTGCATAAGCAATAATTGAAAACAGAATCAGTGTGAGTGTGAAGGTTAGATTTCTTACAAGTTTCATAGTTCCACCGTTTGATATGATTGCCTTGCTAAATAGCAAGATGTAATAGGATAAATGCGGCAAACACAAAGGTTTACCGCATTTATCCTAAAGCCTGTCGCTAAAAGAAATGTGTTTCAGAATAGTGTTGATAAGAACCATCTGAACCAAATATACGGACAGTTACAGTTTGTGAAAAGGGTTCGCCGTCCACATAATACATATACGAAATGATGAGAACGTTGTAATCTACATCGGTCGGATTCTCAACAGAACTTGTCGTCTCATTCAGAGGCGTAATAACGCCAGTATCAGGATCAACTTCTGTTAGCGGTCCATTCTCGTCAAAAGCATATTCAATAGCATGGTAAGTTGTAGTGCCAGCAATAGCAATACTACAAACGGCAAACATTAGACATGTAACGTTAAGTGTATATCATG
>VXYV01000085.1 GCA_009845835.1 Gammaproteobacteria bacterium
CCTACCTATCGATTGGAACTCGATAGAATCATAAGGAAAACGTTGTTTAAATTTGCTTGTGTTATTCTGTAGCACAGAAAAAATTGGAGAATCATGATTAAAGCAAAACGAATTGTTCTTTATCCACTGTTCCTGAGTCTGTTGTGCTTTTGGACGGTAATATTTGTGCAAGCCCAAGACGATGAGGCAACTGAAGAAGCGGCCGCTGAACAAGACGATGCCGACATTGAAGTTGTGAATGTGATCGGTTCGCGAAACCCGGAACGATCACTTTCGGATTCGCCAGTTCCTGTCGATGTCATTGATGGTTCGGCACTCGATATGAATTTGGGTGGATCAGATTTATTGAATCAACTCGCCAACCAAATCCCTTCTTTTAATATCGAAGTTTATCCGATCGCGGATGCAGCTACGATTATTCGACCGCCGACGCTTCGAGGTCTTTCGGCAGATGCAACCCTGGTCTTGGTAAACGGGAAGCGTCGTCATCGAGGTGCTGTCATCGCGTTACTAGGCGGGGGTAAAAACGAAGGTGCTCATGGACCCGATATCAGTGCTATTCCCTCCTTAGCCCTGAAACGCGTGGAAGTGCTCCGAAATGGTGCATCGGCTCAATATGGGTCTGACGCTATCGCGGGCGTGATGAACATGGTTCTAGCAAATAGTCGCGACGCACGATCAGTGGTATTTAAAGGGAGTCAAACCATTGAAGGCGACGGTACAACGTTCGCGATGTCCGGAATTTATGGTATGCCGGTCGGCGACGGTGGCTCACTAACTCTGAGTGCCGACTACAACTTCGCCGAACCTACAGTTCGGAGTGTCCAACGTGACGATGCTCAAGCCTTGATTGATGCAGGTAATACTCATGTTCGGCAACCCTATGCTTTAATATGGGGGGCGCCTGAAATTCACTATGACTTTCGTGCTTTCGCAAATTTGGACATGCCTATGGATAATGGTGCGACTTTCTATGGTTGGGGTAATGTATCACTCCGAGATACTGAAGGTGGATTTTTCTACCGAAACCCCTTCACACGTTCAGGTGTATTCACTGGGGATAACGGTAACACCGCGCTGATCGCGGATTTAGGCGACGATAGCAGTGATTGCCCGGTGGTGAACGTCGACAACTTTACTACCCCTGACGCTGATGCCTTGGCACAAGTGTTCAGCGATCCGAATTGTTATTCATTGTTGTCAAAATTTCCAGGTGGATTCACCCCCCAATTTGGTGGAGAAACTGTTGACATGGGATTCGCGGTTGGATTCAAAGGCATGATGTTTGGAGATTGGAACTTCGACACCAGTATCGTTTGGGGTTCGAATCATGTAGTGTATTACATTTATAACACGATTAACCCACAGCTTATTGATCGTCAAGATAATATTCCAACCCACTACAATCCAGGTGAACATAAAGAAACTGACTGGACGTATGACTTTTCACTCGCTAAAAGCATTCCGGTAGCATCGGGCTATGGCGACGTGTATTTAGCTACTGGATTAGAAGTTCGTAGTGAAAACTTTCAAACCATCGCTGGGGAAGAAGATTCTTGGACAGTGAACCCAGTCTTTGCGGCACAAGGTTTCGGTGTCGGTTCCAATGGTTTTCCCGGCTTTCCTCCATCAATTGAGGTCGATGAGAGTCGTATGAGTGTAGCGCTATGGTTGGACGCTGAGCAAGAACTAACTTCGAACATTCTTGGTAATCTCGCAATTCGTCTAGAAGATTATGAAGATTTTGGACATACACTCAACGCCAAGATTAGCACACTTGTTAAGTACTCGGAAAGGCTGTCTATCAGATTTGACTCGGGGACAAGTTATAGTGCTCCCACAGCCGCGCAATCAAATTTCCGTGCCGTAACGACTAATTTTCTTGTAAGCGACATTTGTCCTGTACCTGGACTTCCATGTCTCACAGACGAAGTTACCTTACCGCCGACTCACCCTGTTTCTGTTGCCTTAGGAGGTGAACAGTTGCAACCAGTTCGCGGAGTTAACACATCGATAGGATTTATATTCGAAGCCTGGGACGCAGATGTAACGGTTGATTTTTTCCGCATCGATGTTATCGACCGTCTAGCTCGTACAGCGCCAATTGAAATTCCAGCCTCAGTTTTAGCAGACTTAGTCGATGACCTTGATGAAGCCGACAAGAGTCTCCAAGCTGTGCGTTTTTATACGAATAACTTTGACACACGTACCGAAGGTGTCGAACTTATTGCGACCCGACGTATTCAGATTTGGGAGAACCCCACAGACTTTACATTTTCCGCCAGTTTCATTAAAACAGATGTCCAAAATCGTGACCCCAATTTAATCAACGACCAACGCGTACGTGAATTAGAGAAGGGCAGCCCAAAGCTGCGAGCAAATCTTAACATCGATCATCAACTCGCCCCTCGGTGGTTTATGAACGGTCGCATCCGCTATTACCACAAAATTTGGGAACCGCACGTGTTTACAGATGCATTTCCCATCAACGTGGACCCGGAATTCATCATGGATGCCGAGTTTAGTTACATCTATAACGAAAACACAACTTTGATCTTCGGCTTAGAAAACCTACTGCATACCTTCCCCGTCGATAATCCTTGGGCAGGAGATACTGGAGCTAAATATCCGTTAACATCCGCTTTCGGTTTTAATGGTGCAGTCGCATATTTCCGTGCTAATATCGACTTTTAATCGACTACATAATTAAGCTTATCGAAAACACCCGCAGTTAGCGGGTGTTTTTGTAGAGGAATCTTTGAATCGATGTTCAAATAAAATTACTTTTAGTTCAGATCGTCAAAAGAACGTACCCATACTAAGAAGGTTTACCACTTACATGACGACATTTTTCACGCAATGTTCGACCAACCGAGTCATGCAAATGGTGTTAACCGTGATTCTTGCTGTTGTCGTCTCATTAATATTCTCATGCTCCAGTTCATCAAAACCAACCTCCCCAGCATCGCTCTCATTATCGATCTCGCAGAATGTAATCTCGGAAAACTCACCCGATAGTGTCGTAGTAACAGCCAGTCTCTCAAAGACATTATCGGACATTGTTGTCATTACCCTCGAATTAGGTGGGAGTGCTCAAGTGGATATCGATTATGAAGTTTCCTCGCTGAGGGTCCGTTTTCCCGTTGGTACCCAATCAGAGACCATTGAAATTCGACCCATACGGGATTGGAACGATGATCCGAATGAATTTGTAACTGTTCACATCAATACGATCACTGGAAATGCAACCGATTTAGCAAAAACTTCAGTAAGCCTTGAAATCGGCGATGAACCAGTACCGGGTAATTACAAGGAAGACTTACAGTCTAGCTTGAGAGTGTTTTCTTCGTTCGATGTTTATGCGTCAAGAGTTAACGTAACTGCACTAGCATACAACTATGGCTATGAAAGGGCACCGGAGGTCAACTTATCTATAGAGTTATTCGAGGATCTTGAGAATAGTGCTAGCTCGGTTTACTACAACTCAACTAGGATACCTAGTTTAACAGCACGAGGAAGTTATCGACGGACATTTAACATTTATCTCGATACTTTGGATCCCAATAATTCTTACTATGGCAAAATTAGTTGGTGGCCAACTTCAGGAGCAGTTAGCTCTGAGTTGTCGAGCGGGTCGGATTATTTCAGTTTTGCAACGGATGCGGACAGTCGTGTAGTAGTAGACTGCGAACCAAACAACGAGATTGCTCGACCATTTGAGACGGATATACTCCAAGAAGAACAATGGCACTTAATGAACGATGGACAGTCAGCATTCGCCAATACTGGAGGTACTCCTGGAGCGGACTTAGGGATGGAACAAATATTGAGTACAGGACCCGAAGGTGAATCAGTGGTAGTAGCAGTTGTCGACACCGGTTTAGAAATCTGCCACCCTGATCTTGTCGACAATGTAGAAGAAAATGCATCATTTAACTTTGCTGCGGATGAAAGCGATGACAGTGCGGTTCGTGGTACTTTGTATGACCCATACAATCCAAACATTTCTGGAGATCATGGCACTTCGGTCGCTGGAATCGTTAGTGCAACTGCTTTGAATGGTATAGGCGGCCGTGGCGTAGCCCCAAAGAGTTTACTTAGGGGATTCAATTATTTGGAAAATCAAAGTTTCGATGTAGCGATATCTCTCGGATTTAGCGATTCGGATCCGGTTTCATCTGACGTTGATATATTCAATATGTCCTACGGTACGTCAGGATATCAAGGTTTCGGAGATGCAGCTTTGTATCAGAGTGGGATTACGTCGTTGCGAAGTGGTAAGGGTGCGATTTATGTAAAGTCAGCAGGCAATGGTTTTTATGGATGCCATAGCATAACACATGATATTCGGGGGGAAATTGGTTGTAACCCAGCGAATGCCGATCCTACCAACAATTTGCCCTATCTGATTGTTGTCGCTGGTTTTAATGCCGACGACGAACGCGCTAGTTATTCTTCTATTGGTAGTAACGTGTGGATTTCTGCACCCGCGGGAGAGTTTGGTCGTTCTAGACCAGCAATCATTACGACCGACCAACAAGGATTGGACAAAGGTTACGATTCGTGGATTAAGGTAGGTTTAGCCGAAAACCATGTTTATAACAGTTTCGGCAATTATGTCAGTACTTTTAACGGTACTTCGTCGGCTGCTCCTATGACGGCTGGCGCAGTAGCAGTATTGTTGTCTGCAAACCCTGAGCTTACTTGGCGCGATGTGAAACACATCCTGGCGAAAACTGCTCGTAAGATTCACCGCGATATTGTTCCGGTCCGGATTGCATTTGGAGGAGGTGTGCCTTATACCATGCGACAACCGTGGATCGAAAATGCAGCCGGCTTTAACTTTCACAACTGGTATGGATTCGGTGCGATTGATTTGGACGAAGCTCTAGCAATGGCGGAGTCTTACACCGCAGATAGTTTGGGTGATTTCGAAGAAAGTGAGGTCTATAGTCATGATGTTAGACTTGACGTGATTGATTTCGATAGTTCCGGAGTCACTTCCTCGATCGTCGTGAATGACTTACCGTTCGCCGCGAGTATAGAAGCCGTGGAAGTCGACATTAATGGGTTTCATTGGTTTTTGCCAGATATCAGTATTACATTAGAGTCGCCAGATGGCACAAAAAGCGTGATTTTGCCCTTATTTACTGACTTTTTGATTCACGACCAAAGCATTTCCTGGCGGTTACTTTCCAACGCGTTTTACGGCGAGTCTCCGCTCGGCGAATGGGTGCTCAAGGTTGTTGATGCCGCGCGCGAACATGACGGCTGGCTCGACAGCTGGTCGTTAAAAATTTACTACGGCGATCACCCCGACAACTAGAACTGAGTGCTCTGTCGCACTATTCGGCGGATTCGAAATGTGGTAGTCAAACTCGTACCTATGCAACTGAGTACGACGCCGATTCCAACAACGATGCTTCCTAGCAATAGATTAGGTTGAACAAATTCGATTAATGCATCCTGATCTCTAACAAATCGATCAAGAGGGTCGCCGAGGACGAAAACTGCTATAGCAAGTAGACTTAGAGCTGCAAATCCACCACCAAATCCGTAGAAGAAAGCACGAAGGACGTAAGGACGGCGAATCAATCGTTTCGGTGCCCCTAACAACCAGAGGGTGTATATTTCGTCGGGTCGATACGCAGTGGATACACGAATTGTCAATAACGCGATACAGCCACTACCCAACAATATTGCAGAACCAATTATCCAGGTGAGCCACTTGATCAGTGATCGAGTTGTACTAAGTTGGCTCATCCACCCCCAGTTCGTACTCAAGTCATCGACAATCCGTTGCTGCCTCAACCACCGAGTCAATTCATCAGTGTTAGCAATATCTTTATTTTGTTCGATGAAGATGTGTAGAGACGCGGGAAAGGGATTCGCCTCTAATAACGCAAGTTCCCGTTCAAAACTTGGTCCTCTTCGTTGACGAAATTCATCGAGTGCTTGGGCAGCTGTCTTAAGTTCAACTTGTTGAACAAAATCGTAAGACTTGACCTGAGCAACTACGGTGTCAATTTCTGTTTGACCGGTTCCCGGTTCAAAGTATATGGTATACCCTGTGTCGCCTCGATAAGGAGATACCATTTCATCGACATTGAGTTGAATCAACCATAAACCAGTGGGAAGTCCAAGTGCGATGCCCCATAGAAACCAAATGAACAATGTCGGCATCGTCCTAATACTAACATATTTGAGTGCGTTCAAAAGGGCAACTATCCACGCTTGAAACCGAGTTTGTACTTGAACCGACGGTGCTTTTGGTGGATATGACTTATTCAACTTCGGTCTCTGCTTTGAAAGTTTTTTCGTTTTCGACAGGGACGATTTTGCGATCTTCAATAGAAAACAAGTTTGTCAATTCGCGAATTCTCGGGTTGTTTACCATTGTGACGATCACGGTTGAACCTTCTTCACTCATGCGCTGAAATAAGCGAAAAACGTTTTTTGCACTGTCTGCATCCAACCCGGCTAGGGGTTCGTCGGCAAGAAGCAATTTTGGTTTAAAGATGAGTGCACGCGCGATGGATGCTCGGAGTTTTTCACTTTGTGATAACTTAGCACAGGGTAAGTATTTAACGGCGTCCAAACCGACCAGACCCACAGTTTCCTCAACTCGGCGTTTGATTTCAGCATTCGGTAAGCCTTGGATCTGGCAAGGTAACGCGACATTCGCTATAGTTGTCCGATCTTCAATGAGAATTGGATGCTGTGAAACGACCCCAGTGTTTCGACGATGTCGTTCTAGTCTCACGGAGTTTAAGCTTACAAGATCAACATCATTGACTTTGACATGTCCTTTCTTCGGTTTAACCACACCTAGGAACAATCGGATCAGAGTGGTTTTACCAGCACCTGCTGTGCCGGTTACAACATTAAAAGTACCGGGGAGAAAACTGACCGATGCGCGCTGAAAGCAGCTGCTCTCCTTGCTATATCCAACGTCGACGTTTTCTAGTATCATTTGAGTCATGGTGTTACTAGTCCAGCAACATAAGCTTCAGGGTCATAGGGGTGAAGATCATTGAGTTTTTCACCTAATCCTACGAAATAAAGAGGAATCGTTGTTTCTGAGCTGAGTGCTAACACAATACCCCCTTTAGCAGTTCCATCCAATTTGGTCAACACTAGACCCGTAACGTCGACGGTCTGTTCAAAAGTCTTAAGTTGTGACAGTGCATTTTGTCCAATAGTTGCGTCTAATACCAGGAGACATTCGTGAGGTGCTTGGGTATCAAGACGTTTGAGTACGCGCTGAACCTTACTCAACTCAGCCATCAAACCAGATTTGGTCTGCAGTCTTCCCGCCGTATCTGCTATCACAACATCGATTGACTTAGCCTGTGCAGATTGTACCGCATCGTGAACCACCGAGGCACTATCTGCTCCTTGTCGTTGGGCGACCACCGGAACGTTGCACTTGGTACCCCAATTTTGCAATTGTTCAATTGCGGCAGCGCGATAGGTGTCGGCAGCAGCAAGTAGTACCGAATAATCTTGAGTTCTAAAGATGTGAGCTAATTTCCCGATTGTCGTTGTTTTACCCACTCCGTTCACACCAACAACCAATACAACGAATGGCCTAGCATCGGACACGGTGAATGGTCGAAACAGTGATGTAGCTTGGTGTAACAAGTCTTGTCGAAATTGTTCATACACGGAATTTGAGTCAGAGGTCGGCGATTTGCGTAAAGTGGTTCGAAGCTTATTGATAATAGACTTTGAGGTTGCAAGTCCAACGTCGGCTTGCAATAAATTTGTTTCTAATTCTTCGATGATCGTTTCATTCAATTTATCGCCGCGCGTAAATAAGTGTTTTATGCCCGTCGTAAATCGTCCCCTAGTTTTCGTAAGAGCAGAAACAAACCCTTTAAACGCGTTTCGGGGTTTCCGGTTAGTACTGGATTTAGCCATTTTGTCCAAAATATTGTTCAGCCGCGTTTATTATCACAATTCAATGTTGTACTAAATAAAAATCTATCTTTCTTAATGAGAGAAAATAACTTACAAAGATGAAAAACACCGTTCGAATAATCGGTGGGGAGTTTAAAGGCACACGACTTCGAGTCCCCACAGTAAAACATCTTCGTCCTACATCAGGACGAAATCGTGAAATGTTATTTAATTGGCTTGGTCCACAGATCGTAGACGCACGAGTATTGGACTTATTTGCGGGTACGGGTGCTCTTGGTCTAGAAGCGCTATCGCGAGGTGCAAATAGTGTGGATTTCATTGAGAGTAATCGAAAAGTGATTCGGTTATTAGAAGAAAATGTTAATCGTCTGAAATTACGAGCGGACCAAGTTTCCATCACTTGCAAAGATACTTTAAGGTGGTTAAAAAGAGTCGAAAGGCAGTGGGACTTTATTTTGTTGGATCCACCTTTTCACATGGTTAATCTCTATGGAGAAATCCTAGGCCAATTGTCTACTAAACTCAAGAGTGATGGTTTAATTTACGTTGAACACAATCGCAGAAACGTGATCGACTATCATGATTTCTCTGTGTGGAAAAGTTCCACCGTCGGTGAAGTATGTTGTGTTTTACTCCAGAAGTTTGTAGCAAACGTACCTCCAGTAATCGATGCAAGTACTGCTGTAAAGTCATAATCATAGTCCCTACTCTTACGATTGTTTCCCGTTCAGCCATCAAAAGCGGTATACAATGGTACTGAGGTGCCTGCATTACCGCTCTGAAAAAGATTGAATTGAGTACAAGTATAAATGCGAATTGTCGTTTATCCAGGTAGTTTTAATCCTATCACTTTAGGTCACACCAACATAGTCGAGCGCGCGCTTGATTTGTTTGATAAAGTCGTGGTTGCGATCGGAAAGTCCGCGGATAAAAATAGCGATTCTCTCGTGCAAAAAAGAATCGAGTTGTGTCGTTATGCATTAGCGGAATTTGGCGAGCAAGTTAGTGTTCAAAGTTTCGATGGGTTACTAGTAGACTTTGTCAAACAACAGCAAACTAAATTTATCTTGCGAGGATTACGAACACTTACCGATTACGATTACGAGTATCAAATGTTAGAAATGAATAGGCATATCGACTCTAACATTGAATATGTCCTGCTACCGACTGCTAGTCGTTGGTCGTTCTTGTCATCGACGCGAGTTCGTGAAATCGCGGCCTTAGGAGGCGATGTTTCTGCGTTTGTGCATCCAGTCGTAGCCGAGTATCTGCAACGCGCATCCAAGTAATTGCCTATCTTTGGCAACGGGGACAGTAGACCGTTTGTCTTTGACCCAAAATAATTTTCTTGAGTACCGTTTGACATTGGACACAACCTAAACCACTCCGTCCATATACCTTAAGTTTGATCTTGAAGTATCCTTGTTGACCGTCCACTCCAATGAAATCCTTCAATGTAGTACCACCAACTTCTATTGCTTCTTGCAAGATACTTTTGCAGTCAGCAACGATCCTAACCGTTTCTTGTTTTGAAACCTTGTGGCTTCGTCGTGTCGGCCGAATACCAGCGCGAAAAAGCGCTTCATTTGCATAGATGTTCCCAATTCCTACAACAATCTTCGAGTCCATTAGTAGGGACTTGATTGGTCGTCGGGTCTTTCGTGCGAAGGTGCGTAGGTAGTCAGTACTAAAGTCATCCGATAGCGGTTCAACGCCTAAATTGTGTAAGAGTCGGTGCTGAGTTTGTTTTGGTTGCCAAAGGATACTACCAAATCGACGAGCATCATTGAACCGTAAGGTTAGATCGTCGGAGAAGTTAAGGTCAACGTGATCGTGGGGACGGATGAGAGTAGAGGGGGTTACGATTCGTAACGTACCTGACATACCCAAGTGAATGATTAGATCACCACAAACGAAACCAAAAAGAAGATACTTCCCTCGACGAGAGATTCCGTTAAGTTTTTTGCCTAGGAGTAATGGCGGTATCTCTACTGGCCATCGTAAGCGACCGTCGCGTACTACCGTAGAGTCTAGAGTATGACCCTTTAGGCTTGCGACGACACCACGGCGTGTGGTCTCAACTTCGGGAAGTTCGGGGATTTACTTGATCTTTGCTTCGTTATAAACGACGTGTTTACGAACCACTGGATCGTACTTTTTCAAGGCAAGTTTATCTGGGGTAGTTCGTTTGTTTTTGTCGGTTGTGTAGTAGTGTCCGGTACCCGCGCTCGACACCAACTTGATTTTTTCTCTCATTAGACTTTCACTCCGCGTTTGCGAATTTTCTCTAATGTTGTTTCGATACCGTTTTTGTCAATGTACCGGATCCCAGCAGTAGAGACTCGTAATCGTACGAACCGTTGCTCGCTCGGTACCCAAAAGCGATGGTATTGAAGATTCGGCAAAAATCGACGCTTCGTTGCATTATTCGCATGTGAAACATTATTACCGGACATTGGTTTCTTACCGGTAACTTGACAGACTTGACTCACTGGAGTTACTCACTTACACCTATATTGCGATCGTATTAATCTTGACTTCGATGAATAATCAAAGAACAATATTTTAAGGATTCTTAGAGCAGATAGACAAGGACTAAATTTCTCATAGAGATCGCCTAAATGAATCTTACGATTGGTAAGATCTCAATTTGTAAATGCTACTCAAAATTGCAGAGCTAACGATATATAGAAAAGCAAAGAAAGGTCGTAATTTACAGGATCACCCCAACATTGCCATTGATTCTTCAGTTCAATACACTGAATCGTAAATGTTAAGACTGGCTTGCGCTATAAACCATACTGAGTCGTCGACCGCGTGTCTCAGTACCCCAATTCTTAGATCGTCCAAAATTTTCGTTGACTTGTAATCTCGGCTTGCCCGGCGTAATAATTCAAAAGGACGAATATCGAATGGAAACAAGTGCGGTTCAACGAGTGAGGAAGTCGATTCGACCTTACTGTTCTTACTTAACGGCATGATAAGTGAAAGTGTGTTATCAGTTATTAAAGGATAGCACGATTCTCGCAATAAATTAGCTCTTGCGTCAACTTCCGTCATTATCCGAAATCTAATTTTTACTGCCGAAGATTCGATACTGCGAGTCTGTGCAAAGTCTTCTTGCCTGGGTTGACGGATTAGCGTACCTTGATCTAATTCGATTTTGCAAAAATCCTGAAGGATGAGCTGAAATGCTCTTCTGATTAACTCGGAAGATGCAACTGTTTCGAAAAAAGCCCCATGTACTAAACATACTTTAGATACTGGGAACGGTTTCGCAGTAGGTACCCGTCCACGAATTAGGTAATATACGCTCCTGACTTCGTCGTCGCTGGAACCATAACCTATCCGACGTAGCGCGACTTTACGCTGATTGGAAAGCAAACCGAATCCCCTAGCTCCAGTTGGGATGGTTGAATTAAAACTTGCAATCGAGTATGAGTTTGTGTTCTTGAATTCAATGAACTCGCCACCAGAAAAAACACAGTCTTCCTCATTAGTCCTTAGAACAACGTCAGGAAATCTTCCTTTGGAAAAATTGGCGATTAAATCCGTGTCATAATCAAACGACTCTAGGTCACGTTCTTGAAGAAAATAACCCCTTTTTGACACTAAATCTAAAAAGAAATGGTATATTGAACTGGTCAATTAGTTTATTCTCAGTAGAGTCCCAAATCCCAAATCTTGTTCAAATTTTCTGTATGACGATACATAGGTCTGTGTTTGTCGATAGAGTCAGCTGTTCTTAATTCGCGCAATCGCTGAATAATGTGTTCAACATTAACAGGATCTACGTCGATTCCTATAGACTCTCTCTGTAACTGCTGAGCGACCACCATGGTGGTTCCCGTTCCAGCAAAGGGATCTAGGATCAAATCTCCATAACAACTGGATGTCAAGATAATGCGTAATAAGAGTGAGATGGGAGACTGTTGTTTGTGGATTCGTTCACCTTGATTATCCCTGAGAACTTCCTTTCCAGCGTAGTACCCTGAAGTAAGTTCGCGAATATCATCCCACACATCTGTCACTCTCACGCCTTGAGGCCGAGGTTTGTACCCGGACGGTACCGGCGGATCAATTCGCAACGAATTAAATGTTTTTGGGGTTTTTCCTTTCGTAGCATAAACAATGATTTGATATGATTTGCTAAAACGATATGTTCCTGGAATCGCAGATGTTTTCTTCTTCCAAATTATTAGATTTTGAAAAAACCAACCCGTTTTTTTCAATGCTTGAATCGTTTCGCTCGTATTCTTTTCCCTTTGCATAAAGTAAATAGAAGCACCCTCACAAGACTGATGGTATGCTAAGTTACAAATCTCCGCAATCCAATTCCAATATTTCTCTGGAACGTTACTATCGTCAAAGTGTCTGTAATCTTTTCCTTGATTGAAAGGTGGATCTAAAAATACCAGGTCAAATGGTTTGTGATCTTTGGGTCTTTGAATCAACCAATTCGAGGAATCATCACAATATACGGTAGACAGAGCCAGTTGTTTACAAAAGAAGTTGTCTGAATACGATCGAACGGATGTTGGTATTGGAGAGGAAATATAGTCCATCACAGAATCCATCAATTGTTTAAGTATCCATAAAGTTCAAAGTTTTTTCTAATTACACTATGTTAATCAAAAAACTCTTATCGAGTAGTTTTCTGTGTAGCGCGCCGTGCAAATCTTACAATATTCGACACATAACTTAATTTAGTAAAACTCATACTAGGAGTGAATTTTTGGGTCCAGCTTAAAAAGAATGTCATTGAATAATGCAAAAAATTAACAACAAACGAGTAGTTCTCGGCATATGCGGTGGGATAGCCGCGTTGAAAGTACCTGAACTCATCCGGGAGCTTACTGCTAACGAGTATGAAGTAGTCGTCATTCTCACTGAATCGGGTCGTAAGTTCGTGACTGAGACCACATTAACAGCGCTCACAAACCAACGTGTTCGAAGTGAGTTGTGGGACACTGATGCTGAACAAGCTATGAGTCATATCGAACTTGCTCGAAGTGCTGATATGTTGATTGTTGCACCGGCAACAGCTAACTTTTTGGCGAAAGTAGCTCACGGCATTTGTAACGATTTATTGACTACAGTCTACTGTGCAACGAAAGCACCGATTCTCGTCGCCCCAGCAATGAACCAAGCGATGTGGTCTCATGCTGCTAACCAAAGAAATGTGGAGATTCTACAACGGGACGGGGTAAACTTTGTCGGTCCGAATGCGGGTGAACAGGCTTGCGGTGAGTACGGTTTAGGCCGGATGGTCGAACCAACTGAGATTGTCACACAAATTCAGCAACTGCTCGAACCACGAGATAAACTACTGGATGGAGTGTCTGTAGTGGTCACTGCGGGACCCACCCGTGAATACATCGATCCTTTACGATTCTTAAGCAATTCGAGTTCGGGTAAACAAGGTTATTGCCTAGCCGAAGCCGCCTATCAAGCCGGCGCGACGGTTACTCTCGTTAGTGGTCCTGTCGACCTACCTATAGTGCTAGGAATCAAACGAGTGCTAGTTGAAACTACCAGAGAAATGGAACATGCGGTAGAAAAACTGTTACCCGATTGTGATATCTTTTTCTCGGTGGCGGCCGTAACCGACTTTAGACCGAAGAGTCAGTTTGAACAAAAAATGAAACGGAATCAGCAAATGGTCAACGGGGCATTTACTATGGACTTTGTCGAAACTGAAGACATTGTGCACCAAGTGTCAAAATCGGCAAAAGACACCTATGTAGTCGGTTTTGCTGCGGAAACAGAGAATCTTCTTGAGAACGCTCGAGACAAACTTGTTCGTAAAAACCTAGACCTCGTGGTCCTAAATGATGTATCAGGACAAGAATTTGGGATTGCAAAAGAAGAGAATGAGGTTACTCTAGTGGGTAAAGATTTCGAACACAAAATACCCAAGAGTAACAAGCGAAACATAGCCACACAAATCATCGATATCGTAGTCCCACGATTTCGCGATTTTGCAAAATCCAAGTAAATTTCACCCAATTTGATTCGTGACTCTGTCTGTTCCCCGACACATATTTCGCGCGTATGACATTCGCGGTCGAACTGAAAATGAACTAACCGAAAATGTTGCCGAGGCTATTGGTCGCGCGTTTGCGACGGTTGCAAAGAGAAGGAAAGCTACAGTCATTGTCGCTGGCGATGTCCGTTTATCGACAGAATCTTTACGAACTCATCTAGTAAAGGGACTGCTACATGGTGGTGTTGATGTCATTGATATCGGTACCGTACCCACTCCAGTTCTTTACTTCGCCACTCACGAGTTAAACACCGGTTGTGGGATCATGATCACGGGATCACACAACCCACCAGAGTTTAACGGACTTAAGTTTATGTTGGATGGAGTACCGTTTGCGGATAAGGATCTCTTGGAACTTTATTCGCTAATCGAACAGCCTTTCGCCGCACATCAATCAGGGAAATTGACGCGACATCCTGTTCTGAGCATTTACAAAGATCGGATCGTGCACGATATCTCAGTCGATAAACCTCTCAGAGTCGGAATTGATTGCGGTAATGGTGTAACCGGCGTACTGGTCCCACAACTGTTTGAAGCCATCGGTTGTGAAGTGACTTCACTATACGCTGAACTCGATGGTGCCTTTCCAAACCACCATCCAGATCCGGTTAAACCTTCTAATCTTGCTGATCTCATCGAAATTGTACATCGCGATGGGCTTGACTTAGGTATTGCATTTGACGGCGATGGGGATCGTTTAGGCGTAGTGACCCGAACGAGGCAGCATATTCAAGCTGACATTCTCCTGTCTTATCTCGCGAAACCTGTTCTGGACAATAATCCCGGATCGGCGATTATTTTCGACGTAAAAAGTGGTAGAGCTGCTACGTCACAGGTACAGGAATTAGGAGGTAATTTAGTCATCTGTAAAACCGGGCATACCAACGTTAAAACTAATCTTAGATCGACTGGTGCTAAGTTAGGTGGGGAATTTTCCGGTCATATCTGCTTCGCTGACCGCTGGTTCGGTTTTGACGATGCACTTTATACCGCATGTCGACTAATAGAAAGGTTGTCTCACGATGCCTACACTCTAGACGAATACACACAGTCGCTAGATGCGTGGCTGACGACTCCAGAAATTGAAATTAACACGACCGAATCCAGAAAGTTTCAGATCGTAGAAGAACTGCAGACACACGGTGATTTTGCAGGGGCAACGGTGAATCACATTGACGGTATACGAGTCGACTATGAGGATCGATGGGGGCTCTTGCGTGCATCAAATACAGCACCAAAGTTGACCCTTCGATTTGAAGCCAAGAACGATTCAGCGATGGAACAAATTAAGGTACAATTCAACGAACAACTGGGTCTCGTCGCGCCGGAACTACACAGTGTGGAATGGAATTAGCTCACAGCTCACAGTGTGCATCGGCGTATCGTTGAACGGTTTCGTGTGCTTCTTTTAACTCTTGATGTCGTTCAAGATAGGCAAGCACATCCTTAATCGACGCAATGCTATAAATCCCTACTTCCAGAGTTTCTTCAAGTGATTTAAGATAGGAAATATTAGTATTCCCATCTCGTTCGTTTCGGTCTAGAGCAACCAAAATAGCCAACACATTACCACCGTGTGATCGAATTAACTCATAAGCCTCGACCTTAGAAGCACCATCGGTAATCACATCGTCTATCAGTAGAACCGTTTTTCCTGCTAAGCCTGCGCCAACAAGTTTGCCACCCTCGCCGTGTTGTTTAACTTCCTTGCGGTCAAAACATACTTCCGTATTCTTGCCAAAGTCTAGTAGCGATATCGCCGTCGTAACGACTAGTGGAATACCTTTGTAAGCAGGCCCGAACAACACGTCCGGACTAAAGTTCAATTCATCGATTTTTTGCGCAAAAGCAAAACCGACTTGCTGTAAACCAGCACCGGAATCGATTGCACCCAAGTCGAAGAAATAAGGACATTTAATACCGGATTTGAGTGTAAAGTCACCGAATTTCAGTACATTTGCATTAAACATATCGGCGATGAATGCAGTTCCTGAAAGAAACAACCTATGTGCCTTCTAATGCTCGGTGTTGAAACGAAAACAAGGTCTCAATCCCCTCTTGGGCGAGGGCGAGCATCTCGTGCAAACGTTCACTCGGAAGAGGGGCACCCTCAGCTGTCCCTTGTATCTCAACATAACCGTGGTTCTGTAACACTACGACGTTGAGGTCGGTATCAGCCATAGCATCTTCTTCGTAATTAAGATCCAATCGTAATTCGCGGTGTACGATTCCCACGCTAATGGCCGCAACCCATCCACGAAACGCATTGAAATTCCATGAATCTAACGCGTCGTAAACTGCGATACACGCACCCGTGATCGCCGCAGTTCGTGTTCCACCGTCAGCCTGAATCACATCACAATCCACTCGAATTGTATGCTCACTAAGACGTTGAAGATCGACTGCTTGACGGAGACTCCTACCAATTAATCGCTGGATTTCAATCGTTCTCCCCGATTGTTTTCCTTGGGTGGACTCGCGCGGGGTTCGAGTTGACGTAGCGCCAGGTAACATGCTATATTCGGCGGTAAGCCAACCTTGCTTCGTGTCGCGTAAAAATTGCGGTACTGTTGCTTCAATGTTTGCAGTGCAAAGAACGCGGGTGTTACCAATGCTAATTAAGGCAGAACCAGCAGAATTTGAGACAAATTTTCGTTGGATCTTGACCGGTCTTAACTCGCGAGTGTGTCTGCCGCCCGAGCGCTGAGGCATAATCGAATGAAGTAAAGAGATGGAAAGTAATTCTACATTTCACCTAAAACCTAGAGTTGCGAGAGCATCTCTTGAAAGCAGGTTGATTTTGCCTCAGAATCCTGTAATCATGGTGGAGATTCAGACGAAATTTGGCGGTTTTGGTTGTCTTTTGCGTATCTTTTCGTCTACCGGCGTTGGGCATCCGAAGGGTTGGCGTGAAAGACAGTTCCCTCTAAGTTTGATTAGCAAAATTTCAACTACGAATCTACCCTAAAATGCCATTAAGTTCGTCATTACTTCAATGTCTAAACCGCGAGGAGTCTTCGCTGTGTTCATATTCTGTACATGCACTACAAACTCAAACTGAATGGTAACCGATCACTGCTCACACTCAATGTATCGGTTACGCTTTCTTCACCCACTGGTACTGTACAACCATGAAAAATTTCGGAAAATCTTTAGTGAAAAAGTTTCACTTTTTGGCTTGAAACTTAGCAACGCACAAAACGATGATTAAAGAAGCGACTAAACTTGCAATATTGCTGAACGTAGCATTTTCAAGAAAAGTAAGGTCTAAAACTATCGAGTCAAATACCCATAGCATTAAACAAAAAATTAAGACATACGAAGTAAAACCAATTAAAAGAGTGGTTTTTGTGCATCGATTCATTGCCAACCTAACAACTTTGTACACCCAGATTCTTCATAACTATCTCGTAACCGTGATTGGTTTATGGAAATTCCAATAGCCACAATACTTTGGGCTACTGCGTGAATACCAACGTAAATTCCTACGGCACCTCCAAGTGGACCACCCAACAGTGACAAGGCAAGGGCAATAATTCCTAATATAAGGGTAACCCAAGTCCAAATGGTTGCCGCGCCACTTGTTTTATCTACAGCCTTTTTTAGTTGTGAACAAAAACGCGCTGCATCACACTGATTCGAAGAATCCTTAGGACATATATCATTGTCATCTGCAATGCCATCAGAATCGCTATCAGGTAACGTGGATGCATACACATTTGAATCAAAGGTAAATCCCTTTTCGCTAATTGGCGCTCCCGTGAACACGAGGGTTCCAGCCGCGAACAACATTAAACACAAAGCAATTGTTTCATACTTAAACTACTCCACAAAAATAAAATATACCGTCAAAGCACACAAAGATACACCAACCGCAAACAGCGAAAACAATACTGAGTTCCGTCTTTGTGGGGTCCAGTAACCTTCCTTAAATATTTCCCGTGGTGTCAAGAACAGTTTACTCTGACAATCAGTTTCAGATGAATCTTGACGGTTTGGTTCGTTCATGTGTATTAACTCAATCCGAAATAATCAATAAATTTTAACCAGAATCCAATAGTTTTACGAACATTCAGCAATTCTACATTTCTCAGAAAAGCTTGATTTTGCCGAAGATTTACTCATA
>VXYV01000043.1 GCA_009845835.1 Gammaproteobacteria bacterium
ACCTTAAAAGATACCAAATGGTATCTTTTTTTGCTTTTTGATAATTTTAAAAATATGGTTCTGAACCCTGTCACTATAAGGGTTTAGAGGCGTTTTTTGTGCGATCTCCTGCTGATAAAAAATGTTACCAAGGAAAGTGTAACATTCAGCGGATGGCGACACATTATTTTGTTGGCGTATCGAGTTTTTCGTAGATTGGTATGGTGTTCTCCTTCTTTGGAAGATGTTATAAGATATTATACTATTTTTATTAACAAATTTCAAGTAAAAAACAGAAAAAGGATGAAACTGTCATTGTGAGGTTTAGGATTCACAGGATTGAAGGATTAGGAGGATTTTGTCCCAAATGTGATTGATGAAAGTGTATGGTTGGCAAGCGTTATTAAGATTCTCTGGGATTCATTTTCAGGTTGGTTTTCGGTTTCCACACTCGGATGAGCTCGGATTCCAATAGGACTGTTTCTTCAGCGTTTTCTGTGAATTCTACCGAAAATTGGATGATGGGTCTAAACATCCGGAGTTGTGAATGGAGTCCGTCGTTCTGTGCGTTTGAATAGTGTTGCAGCAATCGTCTTCGGACACAGGTTGTGGATTCTCCGACATAGAGACATTCGTTTCGACCCTCGGTGCCGGTTTTGCGCCACAGAACGTATACGCCAATCTGTCCAGTCGGCAATTGCTGTATCTCCTCGCGCGTAAAGGGACGTAAGTTTCGCTTGAGTTGGTACTGTAAAACGTAAGGGGTAACACTGTCGCGCATGAGGTGCTTTCCATTGGTGTGACGGCACACGGAGCGTGCCTACTACTTTTAAACGTCAAACTCTGTCTGTTCTGCTTCACCCATTGACTGTGAGATGTACTGCCATTGGGTTACGAGGTTATTATAGTGTGACGCGCTCTCAGCATCGCCGCGCGCCTCGTAGTAGGCGTACAGCACGCGCGCCAAACGCTTTGCGGATTCGTAATCGCGCATAGCGCGGGCAACGGCTGTGCATCCGGAAATGCCGCCGCTTTTCTCTACACCGGACAGATGCCACACCATCCTTAGACAGCCTTCCCATGCTGTCATGTTCTCGCTATTTTCGCGCTCGGCGTATTCTTCGGGTTTCAGTAGTCGAACCTTGCTGCGGTCTTTGAGCAGGACTTTGTCGTGCATAGTGTCAATGTCTACATCCTTTGCTTTTGAAAGTCCCTCTGCATCCCCGTAATTTCCCTCTATGTAGCCATGTTGTTGCAGCCACGTCAAACAGAATTGGCTCTCTGGATCCAACTCGCCTGTCTCCTTTTCATGATACGCAGTGATTTCGTTGTTGATGTGCTTGAGTACCTCGCGTATCGGTACAATCTCGCCACTAACGCGTACCACTTTACTATAGCGGGAATAAACCTCCATCCCCGGTCCAATGGCAGCTTGTGCCAGATCAACAGGTCTGATATTTGCGATGAGTGTGAGTCTATCAAGTGCGGAGGGCATCTCCTTTTTCAGATCTTGTAGAAATTCGTTGCGGGTTATAGCCGGAGCATCCTCAGAGCGTGGTCGGCAAACTAACAGAATAGAAGAAGCGAGTGCATTAACTTCTATCTTGGTGCCCGTTGTTCGTTCGGTGCGTAGGGGCCAGGTGCCGACTATCTTGAAACCCGCGTTGATAATTCCTGTGAGCATTGTCTCCCAGCCAGTGGAGGCAATGCCATCTCGTTCTTTTTTCTGCTGTCTGTAAGCATAGAATATGGATGATGGAAATTCTTCCGAGCAATGCTGACGTATCCGCACCAATGCCTTGCCGAGTAAATTTTCAAAATGTTGAGAGGGGTTTTCAAACCGGGGGGCGGCAACAATCTCTTCATCTCGAGGAGTCATCATACCGGCAAAAAGTTCCGGATAGATATCGCGTAGAAGTGGTCTTAACCAGAGATAAAAAAAATCAGAAAGGTCTGCGTACTGTATATTATAGGACTTACGCAAAACTATGAAAATAGTTGACTTAAGTTGTGTAATGTGGCAATATGGTTTGTAAGGAGGTAAGTCAAGATGGTAAAACCGACACGGCTTGATTACTGCCAGTATTTACTTAGCACGCCCCTCAACTATACATTAACTCATTTCGCAGATCACTGTGAACAGTTCAGCCATGATCAGATCAATCGGTATCTCGCGGGTGATAACCTCCGCCCGCGTTATGTCTGGCAAAACGTCAAACCTCACTTGGAACAAACGCCCGAAGGCTACGTGGTTTTTGATGACACGGTTATTGACAAAAGGTATGCGAAAAAGATCGCCTTGGCAAAAAAACAATACTCTGGCAACGCCCGGGGGACGATAAATGGCATCGGTATTGTCACATGTGTCTACGTCAATCCGGTGTTAGACCGGTTTTGGTTGATGGATTATCGGATATACGCCCTTGACAGTGATGGTAAAACGAAGTTAGATCATGTTCAAGATATGCTTTCGGTCTTCGTCAACGCCCGCAAGATCGCTTTTTCGACGGTGTTGATGGATACTTGGTATGCCACGAAAAAGGTCATGCTGCACATTGAAAGTTTAGGCAAATGCTATTATTGCCCGATGAAATCCAACCGACACGTTGATGATTCTAACGCTACACGTCCGTATCAACGCATAGATTCTCTTTCGTGGACAGCCACAGAACAGCAGTCGGGTAAACGTATTAAGATACGGGGTTTTCCGAAACATCATAAGGTGAAAGTTTTCCGGGTTGCGTCTACTCATCGCACGGATTACGTTGTGACCAACGACTTGAGTCAATCGGATGCGTCTGTCGCACAAACGGCGTGTGCTTGGCGTTGGAAGATTGAACAATTTCACCGAGAAGCTAAACAGTTGACGGGACTTGAAAAATGCCAATGTCGTTTAGCACGGATTGTTCGGAATCATGTCGCATGTGCCTTTCTTGTTTGGGGCCGCCTGATGCGGAAAGCACAGGAAACCGGTCAAACACTCTATGAAGTTAAATATGGAATGTTTGCTGAATATCTACGTCAGGAACTTAAAACCCCTTCCATAAAAATGGATTTTGCGTAAGTCCTG
>VXYV01000071.1 GCA_009845835.1 Gammaproteobacteria bacterium
CGATTTCCCGCATTTGGTGGGAGATCATCGCATTAAGCGGCAAGTATGGTTTGCGACCAATATTGGCAATGTTAATACAAGCCCTGCCGCCGGGGGCAAGAACACGATAAACCTCGTTCCAGACGGAATACAGGAGGTCAAGGTATTCATCTTCCGTCAAATCATCGTCATAATCCTTGCCGACATTGTAGGGCGGTGATGTGACCATGAGATGCACGGAATTGTCCGGTATTTCGTGCATGTCCTCGCTTGAATGATTGTATATGTTTTCAAGAACATCATTTGGGCATGTGTTTTCTTCATACGATCTGTTTTGTAGGTTCTTGCAATCAATAAACATCTTGCGTTTGTAGAAACCATCTGAATCATGACCAATTCTGTCTGTGGTACCGAATGTTTGCATTTGTGTTTTACTCATGACCCTCTAGCCCCGCTGTTCAGACCATTGGACTTGATAAGGTCTTCATAGGTAAGTTTCTTGCCACTCATCTGTGCAAACAACATCTTCATCATGTCTTCCGTATCAAAGGGGCGTAGATTGTGACGACCGACAAACTCATCCACATACCTTTGCAGGTGCTTTGGACTCATCTTGTGGAAGGTTCCCTTGTGGGAGCGTTTGAGCATTGACCAGAACGATTCAATACCGTTGGTATGAACCATACCGTCAACAAATTCCTTCGCACTGTGATTAACGGTGGAATGGTTTGTCAATCCCTTGTAACTGGTGCTTTCATCGGTGTATTTCTTGGCATCCTCGTCAACATTCTCATTGATAAATCCCTGCAAGGTCAATTTGCTGGTATCAATCACAACACGGGCCTTGACCTTTTTTGTCTCCCTGTCCTTGACCCCGACTATTGCGGTCTTACCAACAGCCCCTCGACCTTTTTTGAGTTTGTCCTTGTTGTGCTTGTTCTTTTCCAAACCGCCCATGTAGGTTTCATCGGCTTCAATCGGTCCAACAAATATCTCCAATCCT
Source organism: Gammaproteobacteria bacterium (assembly GCA_009845835.1). Classification (GTDB taxonomy): domain Bacteria; phylum Pseudomonadota; class Gammaproteobacteria; order Pseudomonadales; family Azotimanducaceae; genus Bin55. The sequence continues at coordinate 983 of VXYV01000071.1, forward strand.
CCGAGTGAATCCTGATATGCCTGTCTGATTCGGTGGGAGAGAAACCATGCTGTCTTTTGGGTAATGCCAAGTTCCCTATAAAGTTTCATGCTGGCCATTCCCTTCAAACTGGAAGTCTGGATATAGACCGCATAAACCCAATGCAGTATTGGAAGCCGTGAATTTTCCATGATTGTTCCGGTTCTTACCGAAAACCACTTGCGACAGGAACGACAGCGATAGTCCATTGTCTTGTGGGCAACATCGGTCTGGATGTTTTCACTTGAACACTTGGGGCATTGAACCTTGTCACCCCATCTGATTCCCGCAACCCACTTCCTTGCTTCCTCATCGGTTGGAAATTTCCTTTGAAGGTCAAAGAGCGTGATTCCCTTGCGTTGGTCTTGTCCTGGCATTTTGATCTCCTTTGTTATTTTTTGTAATATAATGACCACAACAAAGGATGTCAACATCTTTTTACAACGCAACGAAAATAAATGATTTACAACGCAACGAAAATAAAAAAGTCGTTGACAATCAGATTGTCAACGACTACATGATACATTGAAACTTTAAACCAGGGCGGGGTGGATTTTCCATCTCGTCCCAAGAACCAAGGAGGTGAGAATGACGGCTTTACCTTAATGCACGGCGCGGCGCCGTTCCTAACTCCAGGCAGGGATGTATCAGTCCCTGCTTGGAATATAGTATTTCAAGGAGAAAAATCAATGACAAACATGGCAATATCTGTCCTGAAGGAGAAAAAGGCAGAAATTGAAAAGGAAATCCAGGACAAGAAACTACTGATAAACAACCTTGAAAAAGGGCTTGGAGAGATCGAGGGTGCACTTCTTAATCTGGTAGAAGAAAACAGTAAAATCATAACCGATTCCAATAGCCCCCTCTCCTCTTCCAAAGTAATTTCACAGGTGTTGAAAGAGGAAAACAACCCAATGGATCTTACCGAAATAACCAGACGGGTTGTTGAAGACAAAAATTTGGAGCTGAAAAGAAACGCGGTTGGGGCTGCACTCCATCGGCTTGTGAAAAAAGGTCTGGTCAAGCGTTATGAAACGAAACCAACAACTTGGTCAATTCCATGATTTTATAATTGACGGGGTTTGGTCACTTAAGTATATAATCCCCATAATTTACATTTATGTATATCATATTCATTAGGTGTTTGTCCGTTCTGCTTTCATGGTTGACCTGCCGGGAATCTTTCCACAGCTTGTCGGAATATGGCTATTCCTGCCTCTGGATAGATGCACAATCTGTCCAGTAGATGGGAAGTAATTCAGTAAATTGAGATATATATTTTATTTCTTGGTGTTGCTCATTGGGGTTTCAGGTGGCTTGGCCATAATAACCGGTCTGCTTCAAGTCAAGTCGAATTCAGGGCTTTACAGCATCCCCTCAGAGAATTTCAAAAATACCCTACTGATTCCAAACCCGGAAATTGAACATGTTTACCTTTATCTGGTATTCCCATCGGGCGAGGCGGCAAATCCGTTCGATGAGGGAATGGCGCATTACGTTGAGCATCTTGCCTGGTTGAGTTTCCTTGGAGGTTCCAACGATAATGAAGAGCGCCATTCCAATGCCTGGACCAACCGATTCAGCACTGGATATTGGCAAATCACAACCAAAGATGACCTGTATACCGTTTTACAAGGGCTGATCGCGGTTTCCAAGCCGCTCAGCGTAGACAGCAGTTTTGCACTGGAAGAGAGAAGCATCATTTTGCGCGAATATGACTATCGAGTCAGCGAGCGCCCTTTGTATCCTGTGTATCGTGATATGGACAAGATTCTTTACGGCAATGGAAGTTTGGCACGTTCTGTCATTGGCGAACCACCGATTATAGCCGAATATTCGCTTGATGACGCAAGAACCCTGCACAGACAAAGCCACGTTTTGCGTGAGGCGACTTTGTTGGTTTATGGTAATGTGGATAAATCTCAGCTTGAAGCGGCCCTAGCCGCATTGCCAATTGAACAAAAAACCGGGTCTTCGTCCTTTTTAGTGGGTTTTGTTAAATCAAAATGTATTTTTGAGTGTG
>VXYV01000027.1 GCA_009845835.1 Gammaproteobacteria bacterium
AATACGATCAACCTTTTTAGGTATAGTTTTTATGTTTTACAAACACAACATTGGAATATTGCTAGCTACCTTAATCGTGGCTCTGTTTATTCCAAATCTCGGCGTTGTTCACGCGGACGATGACGATGAAGAAGACGAAGACGCGTATAGCGACGAAAAAATTCCGCCGTGGAGATCTGGATTCCCAAACCCAGGCTATGCCGATGGAGGTTGGAGATTAGAGGAAGTCGTGCAAGTGGCAGTGATGGGTGAATATGACACCAGTTGGGGAATCCCAGATTGGGTGACTGAAGAAATTGAAAAATATACAAGAGACCGAAATGACATCGCCCATAAAGAACCGTGCCGTGTAGTAGGCAATTGGCAGATATATCGAAAAGGCAAATACGAAATATCTAAAACTGAAACAACCCTTGACAGCAGGAGACGTGGTTTTTTGCAACTTTTAAAGACCCGGCTACATGGGCGGCATCTATGCTTGGATACTTTATTGGCGGCGGAATGATCATATATGTTGACTCAGAAATGCGAGAAGAATCCTCCATCATTGGGTGCTCGCATAAATTCGTCGTTATTACGAGCGGGATATCTGAATACATTAAAGAATCCCGAAACGCCTTTTCAGGAGCACCGTGGTTCTTTGAACGCGATTGGACAAACTATCATTTGTTTGAGAGAAATTGTCAACACTACAATGACTGGGTTTTAACTGGAGTAGACCATTCACGATTAACAAGATACTTACGATTACTTTAACCACCATGGTGTTAATCGCTGTCAACGCGATAAGCGATTCCGACACGGCTAATCAAAGTGAGCTAGACCGCTATATTTGGTTCAATACCGAAGGAATGTATGACCTTAACGTCCCCAATGACGAGATTCATGAACTCATTACCAACGGTTTACAGCACGAAAATCAAGAAATTGTTGGTTGCACACTTGCCGCGATGGGTTTACATATTGGAGGAACCTTTGAAGCAAGAAAACAAGGTAAAGAAGTTGACTTAAATAGGGATTTACGCCACAAAAAGGAATGGTACGATACCCTAATCAATATGTGGGATGACAACTGGAGCGGAGTTCTACCTGAAGAAACCTTCCCCGATGATTTAGTCGACAGAATGAAACACAACACGGGCTGTGTTTATATGCTACCAACATGGATTGGGTTGCCACAAATACTAGCATATATGTATCCGCAAGATGAGAAAGTGTACAAAATTATTTGGGATGCGTACCCCATACCCCAGCCAATCCGCGGTGGAAAAATCACCGATGAAACTAACCCGCTGCCCTTGTTAAGAGCATTATTCGATGGCGGCTTTAACCATGAAAAAGATCAACAGTTTCGTATTGACATATTGTTGAATCGAGAAACCTCCTATCCAACCGCGCAATTTGCCGCCAGAAGCTTGGGGAATTTTCGATCCGATGAAGGATTGAAAGCGTTAGCCGACCGCTTAACGAAAAGCGACTATAAGTATGGTACGCCCAAGTTGGAATTTGTTGAAGCGATCACGAAGTATGAAGCTCAAGCGCAACCCTATATACCGTTGTTAAAGAAAAGCTTGAGAAACATCCCGCGAGTTGGTAGCTTTGACCCTGAGTTGTACGCCACACTTAAGGAACGGCTAGTTCACTTTGAAGAAAAGTACGGCGAGAAAAGCCTCGAAGCTGACGAGCCAGAACAACCGACAAGGTAAAATCTCGAAAAACGCTCTGCCAGATCAATCAAAACGGCGGTCCTTAATAGGGTTTAATCACAGAAAGTACTACATCGCGTAAGTGTACTATTAAAAGTCGTACTGCGTGACTTTGATATTTTGTAAGTAAAAGAATTTTCATCTGCGCGCCCGAATTTGAAGAATCAGACGAACTGATGTGCCAATGATAGATCAAGCTTCACAGCGCAATACTCATTGGAGAGATTATTCTTCCTCAATTTCCCGAATGATCATTCCGGTTAAGTCTGCTTGAATTTGTACGTTTTTTGACCTTCGCTTTACACGCGCTTCGACTTTTTCATTCTGATTTCTTAGCGATTTTCGGACATGGGAGATGGCGCGAATTTTTTGGTCTCCTACTTCTAACAAAATATCGCCGGGTTTCAATAAAGAGCGTTCCGGTGCTTGGAGGACAAGTACGCCGAACTCAACATCGAAATACTGTCCGAGATCACTCTCGATTTCCATCAGTACTAAACGCGACTGTTCAACCTCTCTTGCAAAAAAACGATTGAGGGTTAAATTGTGGTCGCTCGGTGTTCGCGTTAGATAACTCGAAATGTAATAGTCCTGCCAGGTTTCTTGGTTTGTCGGTACTTCTAGTTCCAGGGTTTCATCGCTGCGAGATACTTCCAGTACAAGCGGCTCTGTTCCCATGGAAATTTGCTCAAATACTAATTCGGGAAACGAAAACCGCGCAAAGTCGTCTTGTTGTGTAGGGACTAGGGTACCGTTTATACTAACAATCACATCACCTTCTCGTAGATCACTGTCTTTGAAAGGGCTATCATCGTGTAATGTTTTTACTTTAAGTTGCAGATCAACATATTCAAACTCAACCCCAAGGTTGAGGACTACCCTATCAAATAATGGCGCTACCGAATCAAACAAGTAGTGAATAGCTGGTGCGATTCGTTCCGGATCAATAATGAATCCCATCTGATCAATAGTGAGGCCCAGCTGGTGGTTAACAAAATCTGCCATTGCTTCGGCTTCTAATTCGGATAAAACTCGGCCCGCATTTTCTATTTCAGTGGTCGTCACATCGACCCCGTTCAGTACCTCTGCTTGTGAGTTTTCGCGTACTTCGTTGTCGGCGTTGTCGTCATCTTTTGCCAACATTTGCACCGACAACGCGCCCAACAAACACAGGCACGTAATCCACTTCCACTTAAATTGTCTTTGTTTCATAATATCCTCTATTCAATTCTTTACTGTTGAGATCTGTTAGTTAATTGATTCCAAGAACGGGTCTGAAGCGTAACTCTTCAGCATCAACAGTTATAGTCTTCTCTCTTTTCTTGCGTTTTACTACTACCTCGAATTCGCCAATTAAGTCCTTAGTATGTTTGTAAACATGCGAAGCAGAACGTATAGATTTGCCATCGATTTCTAGGATCACATCTCCAACTTCCAACTGAGGATCGTATGAGATGAAATCATCGACTTCGGGGATGGTGAGAATGAGAACGCCGTATTCGACTCCGAAGTAATGCCCCAAGTCTTCTTCAATCTCCATGATGCCGATGCTTTTATTTGCACTTATCACATACGCATTACTTCTGGATGGCCAATTGCCTATTGATATACCACCTCCAATTGGAGTCGGCATGGGGTATATGTCTAAACTGGGAGCGCGCCAATCCGACGCCCGTAGCCGTGCTCTACTGACTAATTCGATCGTCTTTTCCATCTTCGTTCCATCGCGCAGAAAAGTTAGGTTTGCTTCTGAACCAGGGATTTTGTTACCGAGTAGAGCAACCACTGAACTTATTGGGTCATCGAAGTTTTTCACGGTCACACCATCTAGTTCAACGAGAACGTCTCCCGCTTCTACACCAGATTCTTGTGCGGGGAATCCTTCAAAGACATCGTCGATCACTATTCCGTCGTCTGTGACGTCGCCAAATTCAACTCCAATCATTCCACGATTTACGACATTAAACGCGTTTGTAGTCATTTCGTTCGAGAGGTCAATAAGGCTAGGACCTAAATGTTGATCTAGTGCTTCGAGCATTTTGGACATATCTTGCAGCACCTCGGCGTGGGATTCTTCCATAATTTCCAGCGCGGATATTAACGACTCCATCGCCGACTCAACACTCTCACTTCGTTCGTTGAGTTGTTTTGCTGTTTCGGCTAATGCTTCCTCTTCTTCGACAGAAGTTACTTGACTCACCATCAAGTCTCCTTGAACGAACACTGTTAACAAGCACACTGCAAACGAAAGCAACCCTATTTGATCATTTTTCATTGAAACTTCCTCGTTAGTAATAGATTTTCTAATAAACGTTTGATACTTTTTGGAATAAACTGATTCGATCTTGATTTCGAACCGAAACGTAATCGCGTTTAAGTGCGTCTCTGGCCCGCAATAGTTGCTGTCGGGCAGCAGCATCTTTGTCTTGGTTGGTCAATTGCTCTAGTTGGTTGTCTATTGCAACTACACTGAGCACTATCGCCGATGCAGCTAATTCTTCGGCGGGAATTTCTTGCACAAGACCGTGTTCCACTTGCTCCTCCTCAAACTGGGGTTCGAACTCGGTAGTATCCGCTAGCATCGTCTCCGGATTCGAAGGTGTTGATTGGTCGACGACAATCCAAATCGTAAACATAAACATCGTTACGACAGCACCTAACTGCATGAGTTGCTGCCGTCGCTTTCGACGATGATAGATTTTTTGTTGTACGTCGACCAACAACTGTACAGGAGGAGTATACAAGGGGAGTTCCCCTAATTGCGTGGAAAACTCTTCAAAAGAATTTATGGACATAGTGAAACTCTCCATTGATTGGTAATCTTGCTTTGTAGAGTCGAAGTACTCGCTTCAGTATCGTCGTTCGACTCCGTCTTGTTTAATCGTTTTGATAATCTTGAAATAATGATTTTTGAGTAACTGGTACTTCTTTTCATTAACTTACCTATTTCTTCGTGGGTATAACCCTCGACACAGTACAACCACAACACCATTCGCGTCTTCTGATCCAAACTTTCGAGAATGCGCTCTAAATCTAGGCCAGTAGTATGATCTTCTTCAACAACCTCGTCTTCGAGTTCTACATCCAGTCGTCGTTTGTACCAGGGCGAACGCAGTCGCATATAGCATCGATTAACCGCAATAGTGCGAACCCACCCGACAAATTTATTAGGTGACTTGATAGTATGTGCCTTCGTAATCACATCGATGAAGGTATCTTGGGTAATGTCTTCAGCACCCTGTGGGTCTCTCAATACTCGAAGTGCCATTGAGTAAACATGCGGGGCTAAAACGGTGTACACTTCACCTTGTGCCGATTTATTTCCTTGCATCAACTGACGCACTGTTTCCTCGGGAATGACTACACCACGAATACTTGTCATATTGGTATAGATACTTTAATTGTGAATAACGTTACATTGATTCGAATTTCGAATCGTTTTACTTGAACAATTATTAGAATACTTTACTTCGTTCAACATTAGTCAACACTGAGTGTGTTCGAATATTACGTAATTAGATGTAAGACCGCTGCTGGTCGGTTAAATTTTCGGATTGAAGTGTTTTTCACTGTCTCCACACCAGTTTCAACATCCACCCACTAGCTTAGTCTGCTGTAAGTACAACAATGGATTTGGCTTCACGGTCTTGGCAAGTCAACTACCGCCATTGATGAATTAGGTAATCAAGGTACCCGATTGCATGGTTAACGGTATTCCTTTTCATCGGTCGCTACGCGGTCGTATCCTCATTCTATTCGTCAGTATGTTGCTGCTGATTATCGCCAGTGTAACTACTTTAATTCATAGTCACACCCGGTGGGTGATCAAAAATGAAATTCAAGAAGATTTGCATCGATATGCCACCAATCTTAGTACGTTACTCGACCGTTACCTAGCAGCCCAGACTTCAATACTGTTAGCAACTGCTAGCCAGCTTGATTTGTCATCGGGTACCAATCAAGTTATAGGATTGAATAATAACATCGTCGAATCAATTTTGCAGGAAATTGTCGTCTCTGATCCACACTATAGAGCAGCACACGTAGTGGATCCACAAGGGATAGTCGCACGATCTTCGGAACCGAATCAGGTAGGAAAACCGATTATCGAAGACTCCAGTATGTTCACCTCTGTTACTGCTGAATTAGTACGACCTACCATCAACCGCGATACGCTTTTCTTCAATATACCAATTACCGATACCACGGGGAGTTTTAGTGGTCTATTAGTGGTAGAAGTAGAGCCGACGTGGTTGACTCGACCTCTGAATTCGGTTAGACCAGTTCACGAAAACACTTCCGTGTTTTGGGGTTATCCTACAAACAAGAGTCCTAACGAACAACTGTTTTATTTAATTCAAGAGAGTGAAGGATTCACGCCAAATTCCGCGATTGACGACGCCATGCTTAAAGCGATAGCCGGAGAATCTGGCTTTTCGCATATACCTCGAAATGAGGAAGGGCATCGTAGTTTGGTGTTTTATCAACCCGTCGGGATTGGTAAATGGGGTCTTGTGACGTACATGGATCCATGGGAAGTGTTTGCGCCGACTCGTCAAGTTTTATGGGTAACGATACTCGTTGCGGTACTACTGGCAATGATCGCAGTCGTAATCGGTGTTCACATTATTCGTCGTTTGCTTGCTCCACTTGGTCAGCTTACTGAGGCGGTCGACAAAGTAAAAACTGGAGATTACTCAATTAAGTTTGGTCAGGTAAAGAATAATGAGATAGGAAAGTTGATTAAAGGATTTACTGGGATGGTCGATACCATACGCACGAGTCAGTATCAGCTAGAAGATACTGTGCGACGCCGAACTGCAGAGTTAGAGGCCTCGAAAGAACAATTAAGTTCATTGGTCTCTGGATTGGTGCAACGGACTGATTTAATGGAGCAAGATCTACGTCAAGCTGAGTTGATTCAACGGTCATTACTACCGCGCCAACCACCAGAGGTAAAGACCGTATCACTATCAGCACTTTACATTCCCGGACAACGAGTAGGTGGGGATCTCTACGATGTATTTCGTATTGATGAGCAGCATATTGGACTCGTCGTTGCCGATGCAACTGGACATGGTGTTAGCGCTGCAATGTTATCGGTACTATTCAAAAACCGGTTAGACTTAATCGAAACACATGATCGAATTTATGAACACACGACCGAACTAAAACCACTCAGCGAAGTTCCACAGTTTCGGACACACAGTGCGATACCGGTATTTGAAAAGGTCAATAATGAACTTGTATCGGATGTTGTTGGTTCAAGTATGTTTGTGTCAGCTGTATTCGGTATTCTTAACGAAGACACACGGGCATTGACGATAACAAACGCAGGACACCCACCAGTGCTATTACTCCGAGCTAGCGGGGAGGTAGAAACCATTAAATCTCCCGGAAGTGCCTTAGGTTTAAACCCTGATGTGCAATTCGAAGAACGCACTGTTAAGTTAGAAGCAGGTGATCGAGTCTTAATGTATACCGATGGTCTGTTTTCGGTGAATGATCGTAAACCGGTAACTATAGAGGCAATAGTCGAAGGACTCCGCAAACGAAACGGGAATGGCAATATTCTGAATGAATTAGTGAACGAATTTGCCAACGGGCGAACCATAGATGATTTAGACGACATTACGCTCTTGTTGATAGACGTGCGCGAAGGATTGAATCAGTTCAGTAATCAATTTGATCGTTCGCTACCAGAGGTAGTCACGGTTGTTCAGACAGGTTCGAATGATTCAACAGAAGTTCAAGTTGAAATAGCGACCGAAGACGCTTGTATTTATCTTGTGTTCAGAGGTCGAATAACTTGGGTAAAAGGAGAAGCGGTAATGCTGCGATTGCGAGAGGCGATCGAAAGTAACAAAGGAATCGTTTTGGATTTGTCCGAATGTGAATATTTAGATAGCGCAATGCTGGGTACACTTCATGAAACCGCGCATGAATGCTCACAACGGGGCCTCGATCTTCATCTACAAGGTGTACCTAAACCGATTCACGAAGAGTTTGTGGAGTTAGGTTTGATTGATGTGCTAGGGTTTGTACGAATTGATAAGCTTCCCATCCCAACCAACCTTATTGCTTTATCTGGAACGACACAGGAGATGCATGCTACCCAAGAGTGGTTATTACGGGCGCATCAAGTTCTCGCGTCGCTGAACGAAGCAAACGAGGAGGAGTTTCGTGAGGTGATTAAGGAATTACGCGAAGGTATCGACTCCGTTGAACGTTCTCGAACGGCGAGTTAGTCACGAATTTAAATACAACGAGAGCAGTAATAAGAAATGTACTAGGCAAACAAATATCCAGATTAGCCATATTTTTGGTGCATGTTTTGTCCAAATGTTTGATTCCCCTTGCTCGTAATCCTGCTGTGCCTTCTGTTTGCTGAGTCGGTAGCCAGCATAAGCCAAAACAACGGTCACTACTAATACCGACATCATTAATAGGTATAAGTTCTGGTTCATTGGTGGTGTTTCTGATCAAGACTTAGGGAATTTTCTGCGCAATCCATTGAGATACTGCTGCGTCCCGACCATCCGGATCTTTAATCAAACCCTCGAATCCAAACTCAATTTGTACATTTTTGAGCAAGGATTGCACTTCATGGCGTTGCATACGATATTTTGGTTCCGTCGGACCCGCAAGGGGGCGATCATCGCAATCGTATAGAAGAGGTAGTTCGATCAACACGTAACCGTTCGGATTTAGGTACCGGTCGATACTAGCTAGTAGCGGACGATTTGCATAACGGATAATCGTGATTAAATCAAATTTCCCTAACTCTGGTAATCCGCAATCTAGATCATGTTGCCGGTATTCAATGTTTAACTCAGTACTTGAGGGGTGTTCTGAAGCAAGTGTCAGCGCGTAGTCCGAGATGTCGATTCCGACGACAGAAAAACCGTGTTGAGCTAGAAAACGCGCATTTCGCCCTAAACCACACGCAATATCGAGCGCGCGCCCTGGTGTAAACATTCCAATATTTCCTTCTAAGAATGCTACCGGATAAGGTCGGTCAGCGTAATATCCCTCGCGATAACGTTGATTCCAACGCTCTTGATCGGCTTCGCTCATTGCTCACGTTTATCTGTGTGGGTTTCGTCTTCATGCAAGCGATCCTGTGCTTGTTCATAACGGTCTGAAGCTTTCGATAGATTTCGTACTAAAGCCCACGCAGCGACCGAAAAACCAACCGTACAAATGATTGCTAAGGCGATAAATGGAATGCCGCTCGACGGTAAATATTCAGGCATGGGTGATGATCCTCATAATTCCGCTAACTCACTCGGTGGTTTCGGTATAACCTGAGGGCTGATCGGTTTCGGTGTTGTCGAAAAATTTCTTCATTTGGTCAAGCAAATAGCGCCGTGCTTCCATGTCTTGCAGCGATAAATGTTTTTCGTTAATTAGCATGGTTTGTAAGTCTTGCCATGCATCCCATGCTCGTTGTGAAATATTGTCGTAAATGTCTTGACCCAGGGGACCAGGAAAAGGTGGATGTGGTAGACCAGGTAATTCAGCGTCGTATTTTCGACAATGAACAGTTCGTGACATTAATTTCTTCCCTGCGTTAGAGCGAGCTCAATACGATGGCGAGCTTTAACTGAAATTCCAATGGTACTTAATTCGTCCATCGCAAACCATTGCATATTGGGTGGAGTTCCTAACTTAGCCGCTTGTAAAGAGTATTTTGCAACAAACACGGTTTCAGTAACTATTTTGTTGGAAATGGAATAGGGTTCGACGGTAAATTGCAACTGATGAAAGGATTTAGTTTCGTTGAGATTGAGATCTGCTAAAGCTGGTTCTAAAGTTTCCGACCCGTTTAGTTCTGGTGTATCCCACAGGAGTGCAAAGGTGCCTTCTTGGTCTCGTTTGTTTAACAAAATCTTGTCGTCGTCAGTGAATACCACGAGGTAGTAAGCTTTGTCATGTTTCGTTTTGGCGATACGTTTAGCAGGAAATAGATGAGTTTCCTGATTTTGATAAGCGAGGCACTTCTCATGCACCGGACACTGTTCGCATTTTGGGTTAGTACGAGTACACACCAACGCGCCTAGGTCCATAATGAATTGGGTATAGTTGCGACAATCGGTATTTGGGGTGTGTTCTGAAGCGATTTGCCATAAACGACGATCTGGAATGTGGGTAGTTGGAGGACCGTTCACACCTTGAAATCTCGCCAGAATGCGCCGTACATTGCCATCCAATATTGGTGCTGGAATTTGGTATGCCAAAGACAGAATCGCACCGGCTGTCGAACGCCCGATCCCGGGTAATGCTTCAAGTTCTTGGACGGTTCGCGGCAATTCTCCTTCGTATTGTTGCATGACCTGTTTTGATGTAGCATGAATATTGAGCGCTCGGCGGTAATAACCTAATCCATGCCACGCGGCAAGGACCTCGTCTTGATTGCTTTTAGCTAGAGTCGCGATCGTTGGAAAACGTTGTAAAAAGCGATCATAGTGCTTCGTTACGGTTGCTACTTGCGTTTGTTGCAACATGATTTCGGCAATCCATACTCGATAAGGCGTACGGTCACGTTGCCACGGTAAATTAGAACGACCATGCTCTCGACCCCAGTGGACGATGCGCTCAGTAAACCAAGTCATTCGACCCGATAGAGTTCATATAAGTTTAACCCACTACTTTAAAATATTGTGCTTGTATTCTCACCAAGAGTCTACTATCTGGAGTTTGCCTTTGTCAGATGTTGTTCAGTGGAATCCAAAATCCGCAAATCTATCTTCGGTTCATGCTGAAGTTTTACACACACTAGCAAACGAACTAGATAGCGAAAACTTTTCTTTGACAAAACAGCAGCGCGAAATCTTAGGACCAGTCGTTTGTATTCAACACAATTCATGGTCTGACTTTGCAAAAAACCGCAGTACCGATCTTCTTGTGGGTTGGATTAAAGTATTGGTCTTGTGTGCAGAACAGTATCCTGATCTTGAATCTGGTGCAAAGTCGCCTGTTATACCACTTGTGCGAATTCTGCGCCAACGAGGGCATTATCCGACCACTTTAACGACCTGGATCAAATCACATTCTACCAATAAGTTTCTTCCGTACGGAAGTTTGGACGACCGACTACGCCGAAACTAAAAGCTAAAACGACAGTTCCTCACTGTCGATGTTCAGGACACTTTCGAACTTACCTACCTATTGAAATTACCCTATGTCTCAAAACTTAATATTTAATTCGCTGTTAGTCATAACATCGGTGGTGGTATTGGGCATATTAGTGATGCCCAGACTACGAAAGAGTGAAGTTTGGCAAGCGACATTAACGCCGTTATCGTCCATCATTGGTAGCGGTTTCTTAGTCATGGCGCCTTTGCTAGCGGGAATAGTTGGTTTGAATGCGCCGTACGCGATTGTTGGTATTATTCTCGTCGCATACTCTATTGGACATGTTATGCGATACAACATCAAGTATGTCGAAGCACACCATCCGTCGCATGCTCATTTAATTGAGCGTCTGCGTGAACCGGAATACTTAGGTAACGTTGTCCTAGTCGTGGCATACGTTATTGCGGTAGCATTTTACCTTTCATTACTTTCTGATTTTTTCCTCAATTATCTTTTAACTGCGCTTGATCGAGAGTACTTGATTAGAGGAATTGACAATGATGTCATTGAACGCCTCATTACGACTGCCGTAATCATTTTCATCGCTTTTGTGGGTTACTTTCGCGGTCTCAAAGGGTTAGAAAAACTTGAAGGCTATTCGATCACCATTCAACTATCAGTTGTAGTCGCGCTCATACTTGGCCTCTTAATGTTCAATGTCAATTTTGAAGGAGAAGTCAGTTTTATCAGAAATGAACGTCCGCTGCTTGTACAAATGCAAATGTTGGCGGGAGTTTTGTTAATAGTACAAGGATTTGAGACGTCGCGATTTTTGGGAGACGCTTACTCCCCCGAGGTACGAATCAAAAGTATGCGTATCGCCCAACTGATATCTGGTGGGATTTTTATTGCGACGGTATTTCTCTTAATGCCAGCACTACAGGGGATCGACTTAGTACACATCGAACTGTCAGCGATCATACAAGCGATGGTCCCGGTCGCGCTAGTTCTACCAGTCATGCTAGTTATCGCAGCTCTAATGAGTCAATTTAGCGCTGCAGTGGCCGATACGAGCGGTGGTGGTGGTTTACTCCATGAAAACAGCGACGGACGATTATCAACTAAATTAGGATATGTGGTGGTCACTGCTGCTGCTGTCCTACTAGTTTGGACCTTCGATTTACTCCATATTGTGGCTTTAGCTTCGCGGGCATTTGCCGCTTATTATTTCCTCCAAACCATACTCGCTTTGGTTCACAATACAAAAGCAGGACTATTTCGATCCAAAGCCGCAATTTTTCACGAAATTTTGTTTATCATACTAGCCGTGATACTAGGCTTCGTCGTGCTGTTTTCAATACCAGCTGAATAAGCAGAAATTCAACACGAATGACAGGTATTTTTCGTTTAGCACTCGAGTTGCTTTTGGTGTTTTTGAAAAACTGAGGGTTCGTTGTTTATGAATTATCGAGAACTATTTCCCATAAAAAGATTGTGGCTCATTTTCGGAGCTACGATGATCTTAATGTTTGCACTACTGCTGATCTTTGGTGGTGTATCGTTTCGAGTGAAACCACCCGTCCCTGAAGCGGTAGTAGTGGATGGGTCTAATCCACCTGAAGTCATTTTCTCAAAAAGTCACATTGACGCGGGTCGTGATGTCTGGCGGCGGATAGGTGGCATGGAGATGGGTTCTATCTGGGGACACGGAGCATATTTGGCACCTGATTGGACTACCGATGTTTTACATCGTGAAGCCATGCATCTTGCTAATCAAGCTGGTCCACTCGATTCACTGAGTGAACCGGACCGTGCAAAACGCATCGCTGAGGTAACGCAACAGATTCGCACGAATACTTACGACGCGAGTACTGGCACGATCACAATCTCTCGAGAACGAGAAGAAGCTATTCGCGCGGTGATTGACCATTATGAAATGCTCTTTGGCATTTCCGGTGATTTCGAGCATGGTGCCGAGTTGCGCGAGCAGTACGCGATGCCCGAAACACTACTCAATCATATCACCCAAGAAGATGTTCATGCAATCACAGCATGGTGGTGGTGGACCGCGTGGGCTGCTGGTACTAATCGCCCGGGGTATGAGTTCACTTACACCAGTAATTGGCCGCATGAACCACTCATCGGAAATACTCCGACGACACCAGCTTTCATTTGGACTTTTGTGTCTGTGGTGCTGTTGATTTGTGGTATCGGCTTACTGTGTTGGTTTTTCCTCCGAGAACGCGAAGAGTGGATTCACGATACGCGACCATCGGAAGGATTTGGGTCGACGAATCCACTGTCGGCGAATGTCCGTACCGCGTCAATGCTAGCGGTGAAAAAATACCTTTGGATTGTTGCGGCGCTCATTCTCGTACAGGTGATATTGGGTGCAATTACCGCTCACTATCAAGTCGAGGGTCAAGAGTTTTACGGAATTCCCATATCTGACGTAGCGCCGTACGCCATGACTCGTACTTGGCATGTGCAACTTGCCGTACTTTGGATTGCAACCGCATGGCTTGGAGCTGGTCTATATTTGGGACCGATGATTGCTGGAAAAGAACCACGTGGTCAAGCGTTCGGCGTTAACTTTTTGTGGGTCGCCTTAGTGATTGCAGTGGTTGGTTCACTTGCTGGAGCTGCCTTAGTTCTCACTGGTCAAATGACCGATCCTACTCTGGTGTATTGGTTCGGACACCAAGGGTATGAGTTCCTAGACATGGGTCGCGCTTGGCAGATTCTCATTGCTGTCGGACTCATTGTGTGGTTAGTACTGATGGGTCGTTGCGTGATCCCCGCAATCAGAGAAAAACGTCCAGATCGACATCTGCTCTTAGTACTATTCTTATCTTCGCTAGGTGTAGGCTTATTGTTCTGTGCTGGGTTACTTTATGATCGCACAAGTCACCTGACGGTTGTCGAATATTGGCGCTGGTGGGTAGTCCACTTGTGGGTGGAAGGTGTGTTTGAAGTTTTCGCAACGGCGTGGGTAGCGTGGATTTTCGTCCACATGCGCTTATTGCGTGCCGAAACTGCGGCGATTTATGTCATGTTTTCTGCGATGATCTTTCTAGGTGGCGGAGTTCTCGGAACATTCCACCATCTTTACTTTGCTGGAACTCCACAATCAGTGTTGGCTTTAGGTGCAGTCTTTTCAGCGTTAGAAGTCGTCCCGCTAGCACTCATTGCCTTTGATGCCCACGATCATTGGAAAGTAGAACGTTATTCTCCCTGGGTTAAACGCTATAACATTCCTTTGAAGTTTTTCTTGGCTGTCGCATTCTGGAATTTAGTTGGTGCAGGAGTATTGGGATTTCTCATCAATCCACCTTTATCACTTTACTTCATGCAAGGATTAATGACAACGCCAACTCACGGACACGCAGCTTTATTTGGCGTGTATGGTCTGTTGGGAATCGGTTTATTGCTCTTATGTTTGCGCGATATGCCCCAGCTCGAAAAACTCTGGTCCGACAAGGTCTTGAACTGGGTGTTCTGGTTGTTTAACTCAGGTCTAGCACTAATGGTCTTTGTGTCGTTATTACCACAAGGAATTTTGCAAGGAATTACTGCTTTCTCCGAAGGTTATTGGCATGCGAGAACGGCAGAATTCATGCATTCTCCAATTATGGAAACTTTGGTATGGTTGCGAGTCCCGGGCGACATCGTCTTTTCCATCGCGGCAGTTCTGTTGGTAGGATTTGTATTCTTGATCGCGTTTTCGAAACCGAAAACCAATCATGAATCTGATGCCAGCACTGGGGAAGCGATTGGCGCAGAGGATTCTAGCAATTGAGTTTAACCGTAACGAAGGATTTGGAGTGAAAATCGGTAAATGTCACTAAAGTTTTATAAAACGTTACTAGCTGAGACTAGTTTTGACTTATAATTATTCTGAGAAACGAGGTACGAACTATTCGATTGAACCCGAGGATGCTCGTACAAACATGGATTGCATTGGGACTAAAAAGTCGGTTCCCGTGTATTCTTAATACATTTTTGAGGATTACAACACTATGAAGAGAATTTCTTTTTGTAACCTGATTTGGTTACCCATTCTTGCTTTGTTCTTCGGACTTTCGCTACAGGCGCAAAGCCAAGACATTCCGGAAACCGGGATTGGTGGTGCCGTAGATATGAGTATCTATAGCGATAACATTGCTATGCGACTCGTCCTAGAAACAGAAGTTTGGCGGAAAGAAACCTACGTTGTCATCGACTATGCCCAGACTAACGCTTTCGAGATTCAGAGTTGTGTCTTAGGTACGTTGAGGTTTGGCGAAGGCGAAGATACGCTGAAAATCAAAGGTCCAAATTTAGAGCTAAGTGTCAATCGTTCAGATATCGGTGTCGCCGCTGATTTACTGTGTAACACCTTGACGGCTGAGTATGCAGAAGAGAACGACCAAATTGACGTTGCTGCCAAAATTGGCTGGCCCATTCTGAAAAATTACGCGCTGAACCTTGATTTCGACTCCCAAAGATTGACGTTAACACCTTCGGCAGAACGAACTGAAGCTGAGGCTCGACAGCAGTTTGAACTCGTCATTCAAGGTCTCCAACAAATGAATGACGAAGTATGGGTGCCAGTTGTAGCTAACAATTCCGATCGCGTCTTTATGCAATTCGACACCTCGACCTACCATACAAGAATTGATCGCACGTTTGGTGATACGCTTGCATATCCAGGCGAAGATGCTGCTGAGATTGCATTTGTTGATGGTGATAAGTCTAAGTCCATCAAAGACATGGCAGCTTTGATGCAGACTCCGACGCCGGAAGAAGATCCAGGTCTCTTTGTTATGGCCTCCGGTTTGTCATTGTTGACTGGCTTCAATTTGGAGATTAATCCGAATGCTGGATATTTAGCCTTAACTCAGGTTAAAAATAGTAATTGGCGCGAAGAAGACGCCGTCTTTTATCAAGCAATGCGGAATCAAGACCGGCATGAGTTAGATGCCTTTCTAGAGCTCTATCCCGAAGACCGAAACGTTGAAGAAGCGGTTCTTAACCGATTTGTGCTTGGTCTTGATGCAGCGGATAGTCTAGAACCACAAATGGCTGCTTTGGAAAAAGGCTTAAATGTTACACCCGAACAAGAAAAGTTTCGATATCTCAACGATTTTCTTAATGTAGCATACGCAAGTGACGCCCAACCCGATCTATCAATCGCCGTTGGAGTCCGTGCATTAGATTATGTTGCTACAGCAGAAAACCCAGGGGATCGACAGAAAGTTCAATTGTTATTGGGTGACTTACATTACGGTAAAGAAGAAGTCGATGAAGCCTGGCGGTACTATCTTTCTAGTGCTTTCAATGGTGATCCTCGATTAGAAGGTGTTGTCAAAGTTAAACTCGCTACTGTTTATGAAGAGCAACAACGTTGGCGTCGAGCCTATGCGAATTATGCCCGCTCACTACGCGACCAAAGAACCCTACCGGAAGACCTAGCTGCTGATGCACAAGAAGGTCTATCGCGGATTCGTGAACACCTAGATCCAAGTGATCCACTATTGAAAGAAGCAGAAAATATTTTGTTGTATGTAGCTAAGCCAGTGAAGCTTGGTGAACCATTGAGTATTGTTAAAGCGAGCAACTTGGATGGCGTTGAGCAATCATTAACTGATTTTCAAGGTCAAGTAGTTCTCATTGATGTTTGGGCTACGTGGTGTGGTCCATGTATTGCTGGATTACCGAAGTTACGCGAAGTTGCGCAACAGTTTGAAGGTACCGACTTTACGGTGTTATCGGTTAGTGCGGACGACCAAGTAGAAACAGTTAAAGAGTTTCTAATTGATGAACCGCTGCCGTGGGATCATTGGCACATTGGTGCGAGTAGCGATGTTCACCTCGAGTGGAATATTCGTGGCTATCCAACTTATATGTTGATTGATCAAGAAGGTACATTACTAGCACGCGGTCATTCACTCACCGATGAGATGATTGATCTGATCGAGCAAAACGTTAAAGGAGTTAGTGTTAGTAATTTGCAATAGATTAACTTTATTGAACATGCATAGTTAGTTTTCATTCTTTTCTAACTATGCTTGCATATATTGTCCTGAACGCCAACGTGATGA
>VXYV01000066.1 GCA_009845835.1 Gammaproteobacteria bacterium
TTGACGTTGGGAAAGATGCCTATCAACATGCGTTAGAGTACATCGACGGTACGATCGATAGTGACTAGCTATTGTGTGCCACTTTGCCTAGCAATACGATATCGACATAATTCTTTGTAGAGATTCTCTATGACTTCCTACTTCATCCGCCGGTTCTTATTGATTGTTCCCACTTTCTTGGGAGTTACCATTCTGGTGTTTATGCTGACCCGTTTGGTACCCGGCGGGCCGGTCGAGCGACTTCTACAGGAAGCAGCACTCGCTGGTGCTGATGGTGCCGCGTCTTTTACCTCAGACGTCGTCAGCAGCGGGGGTAGTACACTTTCCAACGACCAGCTCGATCAACTTAAGGCTTATTACGGTTTTGACAAGCCACCACTAGTAAGTTATTTCCACTGGCTGGGTAATGTATTCACTGGTGATCTTGGTAAATCGACACGCTACGGCGATCCAGTCTGGGACATCATTCGATCGCGCTTACCCATCTCAATTTTTTATGGAATAACGACCCTGATACTTACTTATGGAGTATGTATACCCCTTGGCATTGTAAAAGCCATCAAACATCGTACGGTGTTTGATAATGTAAGTTCTGCACTAGTATTTCTTGGGTATGCCATCCCGAGTTACGTCGTCGCTATAGCTTTGCTCACTTCGTTTGCATTTTGGATCGATTGGTTTCCTTTAAGTGGATTTGTGAGCGACAATTTCGATGATCTCTCCTTGATCGGAAAAGGATTAGATATCCTTTATCACGCGGTATTACCGTTGATCGCTTATGTCGCTGGCAGTTTTGCGTTCACAACGATGTTGATGAAAAATTCGTTGATGGATAATTTGGCGGCTGACTATGTTCGAACAGCTATTGCTAAAGGGTTGAACTTTCGGTCTGCGGTTTTTGATCACGCGCTCCGGAACAGTTTGATTCCGATTGCAACTTCATTTGGTAACAACATAACGTTAATCATCACGGGATCGTTTCTCATTGAGAAAATCTTCAATATAGACGGGTTTGGTTTACTAGGCTTTGAATCTCTGGTTGAACGCGATTATCCCGTAGTGATGGGAATTCTGGTGATTTCGTCGTTGTTATTCATGATTGGCAACATTCTGTCTGATGTCTGCGTTGCGGTCGTGGACCCTCGCGTGAAATTTGGTGCTGGCGGTTCAAACCAATAAGTTAGTAGCATGTTCAAACTCGACCCTCAAACCATCAAACAGTGGAAGCGATTTCGTTCCATTAAACGAGGGTATTGGTCAGCACTTATTCTGGTTACCTTGATTGTGCTTAGTTGTTTCGCTGAGTTATATGTAAATAATCGTGCGTTGATTGTTTCCTACGAAGGAAAATGGTATTTTCCGACGTACGCTGGAAAAATCTTACCGGGATCAATGTTCGGTCTCGGAGATGACTATATCAGCGAAACCAATTATCGCGATCTCAAGCAGAAATTCAAAGAGGAAGACAAAGGAAATTGGGTGATTATGCCGTTGGTTCCTTTTGGGCCTGAGGAAACAGACGGCGATCACATTTTTGAATCTCCATCTTTAGAAACGAAACATTTTTTAGGTACCTATGATGCAGGACGGGATGTCTTAGCGGCGCTGGTTTATGGATTTCGTACTGCTATGGCGTTTGCATTAATCTTGCTGGTCTGTACCTACATCGCCGGAATCTGTATCGGTTGTTTGATGGGGTATTGGGGTGGGGCGTTCGATTTACTATTTCAGCGTTTGATTGAAATCTGGAATACCGTACCGTTTCTATACGTGATCATGATTGTTGCGAGCGTGTTGAGTCGATCTTTTTGGACACTTTTGGGGGTAATGGTCTTTTTTGGATGGACTACGATGACTTGGAATATGAGGACGTCCACTTATAAAGAGAAAGCAAGAGAGTATGTTAGTGCCGCAAGTGCTTTAGGCGCGAGTAATACTCGGATAATTGGGTCGCATATATTGCCGAACACCATCTCCGTGATCGTGACGTTTATACCCTTTTCGATCGCCGGTGGAATCGCGGCTCTGACTGCGTTAGACTATCTTGGTTTTGGACTACCACCAGATCAAGCAAGTTGGGGTAACCTCTTGAAAATTGGTACCGCAAATCTCCAAAGTGGTTGGATTGTGACTTCAGTTACTGTATCACTAATCGTCGTCTTGTTGATGGTTACCTATGTAGGAGAAGCGATTCGTGAAGCTTTTGATCCTAAGAAATTTTCCTATTACGAATAAGGAACGTATTTGTGAACTTTAATACTTTTTACCGCGCATGCGGTCTTTTTGCACTTTCAGTGCTAGCGTTAGCGCTAACTAGTTGCTCTCCCGAAGGTGAATCGGATGTCCTCAGTGAATTTCCGACGATTACTCTGCCGCCTATCGAGGTTGCAGAAGGTGATGGTTTACCCGTGGAATTTCCGGAAGACTTGGAATGGATTACGAACAACGATGATCCCGAGTTTGCCTCTCCCGATGCTATTCGAGGAGGAACTTTTCGAACTTGGATCTTGTCATTTCCACTGACGTTGCGTACGGTTGGACCTGACTCGAATGGAAGTTTTGCAGGTTTTCTTCGACCCATTCAATTTAGTCCTGTCACGTTTCATCCAATGACTCGAAAGCCGATTCCCTTGATGGCAACCCACTGGGCTTTTGGTGCTGATGGTAGGTCGATATATTTCAGAATACATCCTGACGCAAAGTGGTCTGATGGTGAACCAGTTACCGCGGATGATTTTGTCTTCACCGTGCAATTTATGCGGTCTGAACAGATCGTGGCGCCGTGGTATAACAACTACTATACCGAAAGGATTCGAGATGTGAAGAAGTATGATGACCATACCTATGGTGTACAAGGATCTCACTCAAAGCCAGGTGATGAACTGATCCTGGATTTAGGAATAGGACCGACCCCAGATCACTTTTTTAGAATGTCAGATAACTGGCCGGTTGAGTACAACTGGAAGCCAGCACCCACGACTGGACCATACCATGTTGGAGAAGTAGAAAAAGGGAAGTATATTGAGTTACATCGAACCGAAGATTGGTGGGCTGACGACCTTAGGTACATCCGAAACCGTTTTAACCCCGATGTCATTCATATTAAAGTTATTCGCGACGAAACTTCGGCGTGGCAACATTTTCTTTCGGCAGAAATTGATACCTATGGTTTGACCAGGCCAAACTTTTGGCATGACAAAACTAACGCGGAAGCATTTCGAAAAGGGTATATTAACAGGTACTGGTTTTATACTAAATTGCCTGTTCCCTCTGCTGGACTGTACCTAAACACTGCCGATGGTCGTCTAGCTGACAAGAATGTTCGAATTGGTCTCGCGCACGCGATGAACATTGAGCTATTGATGTCGACGGTACTGAAAGGAGATTATGATCGATTACCCACTTTTCAATTGGGATTTGCTCATTATGACAATACCAGCATTTATCCACGAAATTTTGATTTAGCGAAAGCAAATGCTCACTTTGAAGAAGCTGGATTTACTGAGGTGGGCACCGATGGAATCCGAGTCAGAACGAATGAGGATGGGTCGAAGGACCGATTGTCGTTTGAAGTGACCTATGGACGGGATGACCATACTCCCCGTTTGGTTGTATTAAAACAAGAGGCTAAGAAGGCTGGTGTTGAATTGAGACTTGATTTACAAGACTCGGCGGCTTCCTTTAAGAAAATGCTTGAGAAAAAACACCAGATCGCTTGGTTGACTTGGTCTACTTCAGGGTTATCTCCGCGTTACTGGGAACACTTTCATTCAGTGAATGCGTATGAATACGACCCGGAGATAGATGAGATGATAGTGAAAACACAGACAAATAATGTGACAAGCACAGCTATTCCGGAGATGGATGAGTTAATAATGAAATATCGGAACTCGTCAAATCTGGAAGAACGAATCAGTTTAGCTCACACTTTGGAGCAAATGGTACACGATCATGCCGCCGTGATTCCAACCTATCAAGTCCCGTATACAAGAGATGCTGCCTGGCCCTGGATCGAATTACCAGAATGGCTAGGAGTAGAAACGACTGGTAGTCTATTCAATAGTCAGGCAAATGCCGCAGGTATGTTTTCCAGTGGGGGGCTATTCTGGATCAATGAAGAGAAAAAGGAAGAAATCTTAGCCGCTCGAGATAGAGGTGAAACCTTCGATCCAGTCATCATTAAGGACGAAACGTATCGTTAGTCTTGCGAGAATGTGTAGTGTCGTCAGAGATTGCAGAAACGAACAAAGTTATCGAGAGAACGGCGATCTAAGTCAAAATCACTAACGAGAAATTTGGAGTATGCGCATTCTACCGAGCGTGGTTAGTGCTGCCTTTCTACTTTGTGCATGCGTACCTCTACATTGAGGAGATTGGTATGCCGACTAGAAATCGTCGAATCTCGTCTATAAGTACGATACAACTCTAGTGTTGGCATACGACGCTCTCGGTGAATACGAATATAGATTTCAGTGAGATCAATGTGAGGTGGTCAAATGCTCTCGACGGAAATCTATACCGATGATCCTGAGTATGTTTTTGTTTTAGTCGATATCCTCAAATACTACTCGACCTATCAGTTGATGGGAAAGCGAATTCTTTACATGATCGCAATGTACTCCGCGGTTGGTGGGAAGTGTACAACATTAGACATGTCTTCAAACTTCCAACTAAGACATTGATCAATCAAGCGTGCACAGTATTAAGTTATCGCGTAATTGCACTATTCGGTGTTCGACAACCAGGTGTTGAGACGGAACGGACGGATGTCAAGATTGCGAAAAATACTCTTCAAGGATTCTTGATAAAGTCGAGAAAACTAGGCGTAAATATGGACGAAGCGCGTTTTGACCCCCAATTGGTCATTCGTTAGCCACCAATTACAACATTATCAACTTGGCACATCGAATCGGGTTAGTAATCTGTACAAGTGAAGTTTATTGGTGTGCGATCTCGTTCTGATTGAAAGACGCTTTTCCGATAAACTGACTATGGTGTATACAGTGTCCTTAAATTGTAAAATATACACCTATATTAAAAGTGTACTTTTAAATTTAAGATATTGATAAACAGATTAGCCAGTAAATCATTGGCCCAATCACTGAACAATCGTCCTTGTGTTGCTCTATTAGGGCCTCGTCAAGTTGGCAAAACTACGCTCGCTCATCAATTAGTACAACAAACAAAAGCGATTTATCTCGATCTAGAGAATCCACGTGACCGAAAAATCTTAGAGGATCCTGACCACTTTTTTCAGAGTCACCGAGACAGTTTAGTCGTTCTCGATGAGATCCATCAGACACCCGAGATTTTCTCGCAATTACGAGGTGAAATTGACCAAGCAAGGTTGCAGGGTATAAGGAAAAACCTGTTTTTGATTCTGGGATCTGCCTCGATCGATATCCTACGTCAAACTAGCGAGAGTCTTGCAGGTCGTATTACTTACATCCAACTTGAACCCGTAAATGTCATCGAAGCACAAATTTCTCAAATAGAATTCACACGTTTATGGTTGCGCGGCGGGTTTCCTGATAGTCTGTTAGCTTCTTCCGATGCACAAAGTTTTGAATGGCGATTAGATTTCATTCGCACTTATGTGGAACGAGACGTTCGAATTTTCTCTGCACGAACACCTTTCTCACTCATCGAACAACTTTGGACGATGCTTGCACACGCACAAGGTTCGGTCGTCAACTATACATCTCTAGCTAAGTCATTAGGAGTATCTGCACCTACCGTACGTAGTTACATAGAGTTGTTGGAAAAACTCTTTTTGCTGAGAACTCTACGTCCTTTCCATACAAACCTGAAGAAACAGT
Organism: Gammaproteobacteria bacterium; assembly: GCA_009845835.1. Classification (GTDB taxonomy): domain Bacteria; phylum Pseudomonadota; class Gammaproteobacteria; order Pseudomonadales; family Azotimanducaceae; genus Bin55. The sequence goes on from VXYV01000066.1 coordinate 5,820, forward strand.
ATGTAAAGAGCCCAAAGGTTTATGTTCGTGATAGTGGTTTGACTCACGCGCTCCTTCGCTTACAAACCGATTTACAAATTTACGGGCATCCGGTTGTGGGACATAGCTGGGAAGGATTTGTCATCGAAAACGTTTTGAGTGTGGTTCCGTACGGTACGCAGTCGTTTTTCTACCGCACAGCAAAAGGTGCTGAAGTTGACTTAGTCTTGCAGTTTCCTGGACTTCAAGAGACATGGGCTATCGAGATCAAGCGGAACATCGCATCTCGTAATAAAAAAGGATTTTTGATTGCGAAAGAAGACATTCAGGCGAATCGATGTTTCATCGTAAACACTGGAACAGATCGAATCTCTCTAAGTCCGGAAACCGAAGCTATTGGGCTTCTTGAAATGTGTCAGGAAGTTATCAAACTAGCAAAACGGTACTAATGAATTTGTACGCACTTCGATAGGTATAGCCGGTTATCCCACGGGACTTGCTAGTTCTTGCGAACTAGGTTTAATCCACGCGCGCAACTTATGAAACCATCTCTTGAGTTGCGTCGGTATAGCCAATAGTGCTGGAGTAACAAACAGAGTCAAGATTGTCGCAAAGCTCAGTCCCCACAAAATAGCTTGCGATAACGGTACCCAATAAGCTGATACCGGTCCACCAAACACCCACTGTCGATTGATAAAGTCAATTGAATTATCAGTGGCTAACGGCAAGATTCCAATGATCGTCGTGATCGTCGTAATAAGAACCGGACGAAGTCTTTGTAAACCAGTTAGCACAATAATTTCATTCACATCACGTTCAGGATTTTCGCGAATCCCAGACTTAAACGTATCGATCAACACAATGTTGTTATTCACCACAATCCCAGCCAATGTCAGAATTCCTATACCGCTCAAAATCACACTAAATGATTGCCCGGTAATCGTCAAACCGAGGAACACACCAGCTGTAGAAAGCACGATAGCTAACATTGTGATGCAGGGATGGTAGAAGTTGTTGTAGTGTAACACTAGCACACCAAACATCAAAAGTAAAGCAAATGAAAAAGCTTTCGTCAGATAAGCTTCAGACTCTTCTTGTTCTTCGTTTGTACCGCGAAACCGAATATTGACCCGATTATCAAACTGTTGTGCTTCAATCCAATTTTGAATTTCATTAACCTTCGTGTCGGCTAATACACCAGGGGCTACGCCTGCGCGGATCATGTGCATGTTTGCTTGATCTCGTCGTTGCAACGTGTCGAGTCGTAGTTTTGGAACTCGTTCTACGAACTGAGCCACAGGAATGACACCATTTGTGGTTGATACGGTTAGTTCGTTCAAGGCATCTAATCCTCGATTTTGCTCTGGGTAGCGCACACGAATTTCGAGTGCTTCTTCGGCGTCGTCGGGTCGATATTCGCCCAATTTAACTCCCGTGGTAAGTAGTTGAGTCGCTAGCCCTACAGTCGTTACATCCACACCTACGCGCGCGGCGTAAGTTTTGTCTACAGACATTTGCCATTCGATAGCACCAACGGGTAAGGTATCTTCAAGGTCACGTAGACCGGTAACATTATTATTCAGGTATTCACGGACTTGTAAGACCACCGGCTCTAAAACATTTCGATCTTCCGTGGTGAATTGAATCGCGATAGGTTTACCGCCTGTCAATCCTCCTTGAACGGGCACCACTTCTACTATCAAGCCATTTATCTGTGACGTTTTTTCGCGTACTTCTTCCAGTATGTCTACCCCAGACCGGTCTCTTTCATCGCTCGGAAGCATTTCGATATACATGATTCCAATAAGATCCGACGCGCTTCCGCCAGCTGCTTCTGTTCGTGTTCCTTCGGCATGTCCGATACCTACGGATGAACTCGTATTGATATTCTTTAAGCCGACAACTTGCGTGATTTGATTTTCGACTTCAGATACTAAGTTGTAAGCTTGCTCAGGACTAAAGTTTCCACGGGCACGCACAAAAATGTTGGCAAATTGTGGTTCGTTTTCGTTAAAGAAAATGACCCCCAAGTCGCGCGAACCGTGAAGCGAAAAGATTGCATACACTCCGACCAAGGTTATGATGAGTGTTAGCAAGGCGTGTCTTACCGCGAACGTTAGAGTCTTTACATAGGCTTTTTTCAAGCCTGTTGCTCGCTTCAGATCGAAATCCCAAATAGATGGGACTTTAACACCTTCGTTTGTTTTTCCTGCACGGTTTCCCATAAAAAAATTCCCGAAAGGTGGGGCGAGGATGAGCGCGTAAATCAGTGCGCCGACTAATACAAGGAATACGGTTCGTGGTAAATAACCAAGAAATGCACCGGCGGTTCCCGGCCAGAATAGCAGAGGAAAGAACACGGCTAGCGTCGTAACTGTAGAAGTAATGACCGGACGTGCCATACGTACCGTCGCTGCTTGATAAGAATTTTTGCTCGAAACCCCGAGGGATTGCAGACGGTCGGCGTCTTCGGTTACGACAATCACCCCGTCAATTAGCATCCCTAATCCCAAAAGCATACCAAACATGACCATGAAGTTAAACGATTGACCGGTTAACCAAAGAACGATTATCGTGAACAAAAATGCGACGGGAATCGCCATACCCACCACTAAGCTCGTTCGAAATCCCATTGTCGCGAGCACAACAATCATGACAAGCACTAGCGCAGTAATCATGTTTCCTTGTAGCTCGGTAACCAATCGTTCGGCAAATGTTGCGTAATTTGACGACACAAACATTCGAATACTTCTAGGAATCTCGGATTGATAATCGTCAACGAGTTGTTTTACTTCTTTGGCGGTGTCAATCAGGAAAGCCTCTGGTCGACGATACACGAACAAAGTCATCGCCTGCTCACCATTAGCGTGGGCATAACTCATCCGATCTTTGAAAGTGCGTCGGATGGTTGCCACATCGCCCAGGTCTATAACCCTTTGAGCGTCGGCAAATACGGGTATGTTGAGTAAGTCGTTTGGGGACTCTATAACACTAGGGACACTAATCGCAATACTACCTTCGCCCGAAATCATTGACCCAGCGGGTATTAGTTGATTGTTTCGATCGATCGCGGCAAGTAGTTGTTCAACGGTAATTTGGTAAGTTTGCACCTTTAATGGATCGATAACGATCTCTAAAAATTCCTCGCGTGCACCTTGAAGACTGATATGTTGGACACTGGCTAAAATCTCTAAACGCCGCTTGAAATCGATAACTGTTTGATAGACTAGTAGCTCAGGTGCCCCCGTACTGACGAAATTTACTTGAAGTACTCGTTGTACATGACCCCCGGCCTCAGAGATCATTGGTTCATCGGTTTCAGTCGGAAAAAGTGTTCGCGCCCGATCGATCGCTTCTCGAAGGTCGTTTCTAGCCACATCAATCTCAACATGTGACTTAAACTCAACCACGACTGTCGCGCGGTGTTCGGCACCTGATCCGCTGACTTCTTTGATCCCATCGACGGCCTTGAGTTCAATTTCCAATGGTGCTACCAGTAAACGTAATGCGTCTTGTGGAGAAACACCTTCTAAAGGGATCGTTACAACAAATATTGGAATATCTACTTTCGGTTCATTTTCAACAGGGATTGCAAGACGCGCGACAATTCCAAAAATCAAAACAATCGCCATCACTAAGAGCGCGGCTCTGGTATGCTCTAGGGCAAAGTTAACGATCGACTTCATATCGACTTTGTACCTTCACAAATCCAAAAGGCTTGCTGGAATTTCCTACTTGTACTCTACGGTCACTCGCTCTCCCTCGACGACAAGACCTTGACCGAGTGTGATAATAGTAGAGCTGACCGGAAGTCCAGAGATCCAAATTCCGTCGTCATCCTCACGCAAGATTTCAATCCCGTGCGAAACGACTTGATTGTTCGTATTCACGGTTTTAACGACCAGGGATCCTTTTTCATCCAGCAAGATAACAGAAGTGGGTACCTTGTGTGCAGAACGGGTGTCGACAATGAGTTCTATGGATGCACTGACACCAGAAAAGATGTTGTAGTCTTTGTTTGGAATAGTGACTTCAAACAAAAAGGTTCGAGATTTTTCTTCGGCCTGCTTACTGAGGTATGAGAGTTTGCCCTCGTAATACTCGCCGTTTGGTAAGGTAACGCTCGCTTGGCTTCCTACTTGTAAGGTATGGATATATCTTTCGGAAACATATCCTTGTGCGTACAACGGATCGAGAACTAGTAATGTAACACAGGCAGTACCAATATCTATGTATTCACCCTTATTAGCATGAACTTCGCTCACGATACCATTTATTGGTGCGCGAATCTTGGTGTTATCGAGTTCGAGTTGTGTTGCGAGCATTTGCTGATGCGACAGACTTAGAGCAGCTTGTTTGCGTGCCATGTCGAGTTCTTGTTGGTACCCACCTTCGGTGAGTCGTAAAGTACTATTGAATTCTTGTTGCGACAACGTGAGTGCATCTCGTGCTACTTCGAGTAAAGCTTCGCGATCACGGACTTCGATTTCACACAAAACATCACCAGCGACTACGGTATCTCCACGCTCCACCAAACGCGATTCGAGTTGCCCATTAGTGAGAGCAGCCACGGTAGTTTGGTCGCGGTCAACAATACGACCTTGCGACGTGATTGTTTTATGTTGTTCGGTCGCAGTACTCTTCTGCGCTCGAACACGGATTGGTTCTTGGTTTTCTACCGCTAATCGAGAAATTTCGTTGGATTCTTGGAGTGATAAAGGAGTTTCGGGAGGTTTTTGTGTGAGGATACCCGATAGTAACCATGCGACGACAATGAGACTGACAGCAATGACCGTCAGAATTCTGAACTTTTTCACGAACAATCCAAGTTTTTCAGACGAAATTAACCCGAAGACTAAAGTTGTGTCAAGAGTTTACTCTAGTAAGATGTTACCCAACATAATTGGACTAAGGTAACCAGGGAATTGGTTTTGGTTGGTTCTCAATAGATAATTCACACTCGAACTGAGATTTAAGTAATCACTTGATAAGAGAATCAATCAACTTTGTGAAGTAACTCTCAGTTGTGATTGTCGTCCGTCCTTGTGAATGATATGTTAACAAACGTTGAATTGCGCAGACCCACCCATTCATCAGATCCACGAGACTTTACACAAAGCAATACTCTTTTCTTATTACCTCCCAGTAAGTGAAGATGGGAATCGATAGAAATAATGAATTCCATGAGGGTGTCGTCAAGTTCCAGGTAGCAGTGAATCCAACATGTACAAGAGTTTCGGCTACTGACGATTTCCACTTTTCATTACCATTGATAAAATTTACTTCTAGCTGAACATCACTTGTATTCGATGACAGAGAGTTCGAATAATTAGTGAGCAAGACATAGTGTTAGGTTGAAATTCAGTTAACAATCCCCATACAGTAACAAACCACGTCGGTAGGAGTAGTAAAAGAATTGACATGTATCGCTATTTTCTACTTTTTCATCTATACCAATATTATGGAGTCTTAACGCTATGCTCAGTGCTAATCATTTGACCCGTACCTACGGTGATGTTATTGCCGTGAATGATGTGTCGTTTGAGATCTCATCTGGTGAAATTGTCGGTCTTCTTGGTCATAACGGTGCTGGTAAGACCACAGTAATGAAATTATTGACTGGATATATTGAACCTAGTGCAGGGTCTGCTTCAGTTGATGGAATCGATGTGCAAGAAAACCCTGTGGCCGCTCGGTCGAACTTAGGTTATTTGCCGGAGAGTCGCCCTCTTTACAGCGAGTTTACCGTTGCTGATTATCTATGGTTTACCGCAACTGTTCGCGGTGTGCCACGCGAACAACGACAAGATCTTATTGCTAAAGCTTTACAACGCACCGGCCTAGTCGGTCGAGCTCTCGAGACCATCGGTACCCTTTCGCGAGGATATCAGCAACGAGTTGGTGTAGCACAAGCGATTCTTCACAATCCAGGTACCTTGATACTTGATGAACCTACCAATGGTTTAGACCCGTCCCAGACCCAACACATGCGCGAATTGGTACAACGTTTAGCCAAAGATGCTACCGTAGTACTTTCGACTCACATCATGCAAGAAGTTGAAGCAATCTGTAGTCGTGTTTTGATCATGCGCGACGGAGTGATAGCTGTCGATGAGTCGATGGAAAATCTCAAGGAGGGAAATCGGTGTTGGTTATCCAGTAACGCATCCCTAGAAGAAGTAAAAACTGCCCTAAATGGTTCGATGCAGGTTCGACAATTTGATGGAAGGTATTTGATTGCCCACGAAGATTCTTCAATAAAGTGTGATATTCCAGCAATAGTTCGAACACTTGTCACTAACGACATTGCAGTTAATCGCATTGAACCTGAGAAACGAGACTTGGAAGCACTATTCCGTATGGATCATACAGGAGGCATGCAGTGAACATCGAAACGTTATTAGAAGTTGCCAAGAAAGAATTGCGCCTCTTCTTTGGGTCACCTATCGGTTATCTCTTTTTAGCAGCTTTTCTGGGCTGTACGCTTTTTGTATTTTTCTGGGGTGAGTCTTTCTTCGCTCGTCAGATTGCCGACGTGCGCCCGATGTTTGAATGGCTACCGGTACTGCTCATATTTTTGTGTTCAGCTCTCACAATGCGTGTTTGGAGTGATGAACGCCGCACCGGAACCTACGAGTACCTTATCACGTTGCCAGCCACATCGTGGGAATTAGTACTAGGAAAGTTTCTAGCGTGCTACTTTCTACTTGTTCTTGCACTTGTTCTCACACTGTCGATTCCTATTTCAGTCAGCGTATTCGTTGGTGGTAATATCGATTGGGGACCAGTCCTAGCTGGATATGTCGCTGCAGTACTTTTAGGAAGCACTTACTTGAGTATCGGTCTTTTTGTGAGTGCCCGTAGTGAAAATCAGATCGTTTCACTGATTCTCTCTGTATTCGTGAGCGGTTTGTTTTATCTCGTTGGAAGTGACCTTATTACTACTTTCACGAGCTACGAAGTCGGAGCTTTCTTACGCGAGTTAGGTACCGGCTCGAGATTTGAATCGATCATTCGCGGTGTTTTGGACTTTGCGGACCTTTACTACTTCCTCTCGTTAACAACAGTTTTTCTAGTTCTGAATGTTTTTGTTCTTGGAAGCTTAGGTTGGGCGAATGACGCGGATCGAAAAAGACATATCACAACTAGCGTTGTTTATGGTCTGATTGTCGCCAATTTATTAGTTGCTAATGTCTGGATCGGTCAAATTTCACAACTTCGTTTGGACGTCACAGAAGGCAGTCAATATACAGTTTCCAATGTAACACGACAAACCTTGCATCAACTTGAAGAACCACTTCTCATTCGTGGATACTTCAGTGCGCAGACGCATCCCAAGCTTGCTCCACTCGTACCTCAGATACGAGATCTAATCGAAGAATATGAGGTAATCGGTGGTCGAAAAGTTCGAGTGGAATTTCTTGATCCACTCCCAAACCCTGAAATAGAAGAAGAAGCTAATAGTACTTATGGAATTCGACCTACTCCATTGATCGCGAGTGATCGTTATGCGAGTAATGTCGTAAACGTTTATTTTGACATTCTTATTCGTTACGGAGAGGCGTATGAGGTACTATCCTTTTTCGATTTGATTGAGACTAAAGTCGAAGCTGAGAATGACTACTCGGTTGAACTTCGAAACCCTGAGTATGACATCACCCGCGCGATTCGGAAAGTTATTTCCGAGTACCAGTTAGGAGGTTCCATTTTCAATTATTTGCCCAGTAGCATCCAATTTACAGGATATTTATCGGCTGCTGATCGACTACCACCGGAATTAGAGGAACTCAAAGCCCCATTACAAGAGGCACTCGAAGAACTCAAGGTTGAAGCTGATGGTAAATTTGATTGGAATTTTGTTGATCCTGATGCTGGCGATGGTACAGTTGCAAATGAGATCTTAGAAAATTACGGTTTTCGACCAATGGCTGCGAGTCTATTTGACTCCAATACTTTCTACTTTTACTTGACACTGTCAGACGGAAATGTCGCATTGAACATAGGCATACCAGAAGTGGACGACGTAGAAGGTTTCAAACGTTTGTTGAACGAAGGTCTCAAACGTTTCTCAAAAGGTTTAATGACTTCGGTCGCGATTCATGCACCGACACCTCCACCACAGCAATACATGAACCAACCACCGACTGGTGCTAATTACGATAGCTTTTTCGGTTACATGACGAGAGATTTCGATGTCGAACTTACCAATCTCCGCGATCCTATTCCAGCACATACAGATGTTTTAGTCGTAGTAGGTCCTTCGGCTTTGGACGATGAACAAGTGTTTGAAATCGATCAATTCTTAATGAAAGGTGGCACGGTAATTGTGGCGACGGGTGGATATGAAACCTTACTAGCACAGCGTACCCTAACGGCTTCGCGTAGGAATTCTGGGCTTGATTTATGGCTAGCACATAACGGTATCGAGGTCGATGGGACAATGGTGTTGGATGAGAAAAACTCGGCACTACCGCTGCAAGTCGCACGACAGTCAGGTGGCCTATCGTTTTATGAAATTCAAATGGTTGATTACCCGTACTTTGTCGATATACGTGATCAAGGATTTGTCGCAAAAGGACCGATGGTTTACGGTTTGCAATCGCTAACTTATGCATGGGGATCACCGATTTCGGTAGATACCGAGTTGAATGAGGGTCGAGAAATTCAGGAGATCTTACGGAGTTCGGACAGTAGTTGGCTAGAGTCTTATCCGAATGTCGCACCTCAAGTTCGTGCAGATAGTAGTTCAGCCTATACACCCGGAATGGAACAAAAGTCAGAGATACTTGCGGTGAACATCCAAGGTACATTTACTAGTTTCTTTGATGAATCCCCCGCCCTAGTCGCCGCACGAGAACGAGCTGAACGCGAAGCTGAGGAAACCGAAGCACAAATTGAACCTGAAACAGAAACCGTAGACGAAACTGAGTTATCAGATGAAGAGGTTCTTGAAGACTTAGAAAATTTTGCGAGCGAACAAAGTGACACATCCGCAGAGGAGGAAGAAGTTGACACCTTAGGAGTGGTAGCTTCGGTGATCGAACGGTCACCTGAGTCGGCCCGACTCATTGTCATTGGTTCATCCGATTTATTGTCAGATCAAGCTGTTCAGTTAATGAGTTCTGGTGCAGGTGCAATTTTCGAAGACAACTTCAAATTTATTGCCAATCTCGTCGATGTAACTAACGATGAGTCTTTGTTGTCTATTCGGAATCGCGGTCACTTCAATCGTTTGTTACCACCGATCGAACAGACTACAAAGACGAGAATTGAGATTGGCAACTACATTTTCATCGTGCTCGGTTTAGCAATTGTGTTTGGAGTAAATTTCTTACTTAGTCGGCGACGACTTGCAAATTATTCCCGTTGGTTAGGAGTTAGTTCATGAATTTACAACAGTTAGTATTGGGTGGAGTCCTCTTAGTTCAACTGATCGTTGTTGGAATCATTTTGCTTTTGAATGCAACTGGTTCGCAAAAACCTAAATCGTTTCTACAGTTTGACCAGAGAGAAGCGGATCGAGTGGTTGTCTCCTCAGGTGATGAATCGATCGAACTAATACGAGTAAACGATGGCTGGAAAATGTCAAATGGTAACCCTGTAGACGAATCCAAAGTCAGTCGCGTTTTGGAAAAACTTGCTGATGTTCAACCAGATTGGCCAGTCGCAACATCGGATAGCGCAGCCCAACGTTTTGAAGTATCGCGCGATAAGTTTCAAAAGCAAGTGAGTGTTTACAGTGGCGATAAAACTTTAGCCGATGTGTATTTCGGTACCTCTCCTAGTTTTCGGAAGGTCCATGCTCGCCATACTCGAGGTGGCGACATTTACTCGATTGAATTCTCGAATCATGAAGCGGGCACATCAACTAGTTCATGGCTAGATCGGTCGTTACTACATCCGCAAGGGGCGATTACCTCGCTTGAAAAAGTAGGGGATTTTGCGCTCACCAATACTGACGACGGTTGGATTATTGATTCAGGTGAAGAATTGGACGAATCGAAAGTAAGAAGTTACATTGATCGATTCGAATCGTTGAATGTATTTGAAATTAGCGATAAGGATGTATCCGACATTGACACAAAAGAAGAGTTTGTCATTACAGATGACAAAGGTTCATATAGTCTTGTGATTTATCACTTGGTGACGTCGGATGATTGGGTAGCGACTTCTGACCGATTTAACGACCATTACGGGGTCGTTTCTTATCAAGGCAAGGAACTCTTCAAAGAACTGGGTGACCTAGTTCCTGATGCAGAATTAGTGGACGAAGACGATGAACTGGAAAGTATTGAGGAAGTGTTGACCGACTAGTAAGTCAAATCCTCGATACTTTGCCGGAGTTGTTCCACTAATTTGTCTTGCATTTCCTTGGAGTAGGGGATGGTTTTACCGGTGCTCCAAACAGGACCAGGCCAGGCACAATCGCTTTTGCTTCGCGCAATGATATGTATGTGCAATTGAGAAACTTGATTTCCAAGTGCAGCTACATTAAACTTGTCGACATCGAATAACCGTTCCAGAGTCCTTGACACAGTCTCTATTTCGTTGAAGAGATCTTGGCGATTTTCATGAGGAAGTTCATGAAAGTCACATAAATCAGCAATTCTGGGTACAAGAATGATCCACGGAAACCGAGAGTCGTTCATGAGCAAGACTTTACATAATTGCAACTGTCCAAGTTGCAAGCAATCTTCCAATAACTTAGAATGAATTTCGAAGCACATCAGTCTTTTTATGCTGATTGAGAGCCTTAACTAGTGGTATTTCACTGCGTTGTGAGCACGAGTAAAGGTCTAATTCCGTTTGATTTTCGCCACCACTGAGTTTGGACCATCGAATACCAGTTCCAATTTCGCCGCCTCTCGCTCAGGTTCACCTTCGACACCGACATTCCAAGCAATCGTA
>VXYV01000031.1 GCA_009845835.1 Gammaproteobacteria bacterium
GTTATTCATCATTAGAATCAACTTAATTTTAATACTTCCAAAAGAATTTTTTACGAAAATCATTGTGAAAGTTGGTAAATTACTCCACTTTTTCTCCATTTTTTCTCCACTTTTTCTCCATTTTTCATATAATTGTCACAATTATTTTTATACGTCGTTCTAGATGTGAAATGAGGCAAGCACGTTTCAATAAGTACGTTGTACTTGCCAAGTTGTAGTTTGTTGACTGAGTACAGGAGGAAAACATAGTGCAATATAGAACGGAAAGACTAGTAACTTCTTGGGTTCCTGGAATACTAGCGATTCTAGGTTTGATTTTCGCCTCAAATTTGTTTGGGCAAGATAGTGCTTCAGATGAAGAATCAGAGACTACTTTAGCTTTAGACGAGACGGAAGTCGAAGGAGTTGAAGAAGATACAGAAGCCGAGGAAGGCGAAAACGTCGAAGACGAAAAAATGGAAGAAGTGGTCGCCACAGGGTCACGTCTGCTTACGTCAGATACAACTGCGAACATGATTATCTATGATGCGGAAGATATCGCGGCAACGGGTGCTACCACTATTGATGACTTTTTTAGAAAAATTCCACAACAGTTTAATTCCACTAATCCGCAAACCACTTATATTGGGAATACCGGCGACGATCTCTCAGGAGATAGCGGTGGTATTTACGGTGCCTTTGATTTAGCCACCGCTAACTTACATGGTTTGGGATCGGCAAATACCTTGGTTCTTTTAGATGGCCAACGACTAGCTGGGTATGGCGGATCAGAAACTGATATCGTCAATATTCTTGGGATTCCATTAGCCGCGATAGAACGAGTAGAGATTCAACTTGATGGTGGTTCAGCGGTCTATGGTTCTGACGCTATCGCAGGGGTTGTCAATTTTATCTCCAAAAAGAACTACACTGGTCTAACAACACAATACACCGCCGAAAACAGCGCCACTGGTAGTGATAAGTACAACGGTTCTCTGGTAGCTGGAATAAATTTTGGAAATTTTCGATCTACTATTACTTACTCAACTCAGCAACAAGAACCAATTATTAACGCCAAGACGGGACATAGTTCTCTCGATTTCCGACATATCGGTCCAGAATTTGACTACAGATGGTACATCCTAGGGCAACCGGGAGTTGTGAGGGAATGGAACGGTAGCATCCGGTCACCGGGTCCGTATTACAGCAATTGGTACATTGATGGAACTTTTATTAGCGATCCGGATAAACTGAATAGTTGTCAATTACCAAGTAGTCACAGTGGCCTGAATGCCACTGTTGACGATTTTAATTGCGACTACTATCAACTTCAAGATCACATTGAACCATGGGATACCGTGCCTTACGAAAACGGGGCACATAATAATGCAGATAGCGTTCTTATGAACTCTACTTACGAATTTTCAGATACATTTGAAGTAGGGCTGCAGATACTAGTTGATACCCAAACCTCTTTTCAAAAACACCCACTACCGTTTATGTCTGTAGTAGTTCCGGCCTCGAACGCCTACAACCCGTTTGGTCGTCCAATGCATGTGTACTATGCACCTGGTAGAGAACAAGAAAATGGACTTTTACCGTCTCCCTATACTTCAATCGAAACGACGAGAGACAGAGTTAACTTACGAATTAAATGGGATTTTCATCCAAATCACTTGGTTGAAATCAAAGTGAATGAAGATCGTACCGTGTCCGACAATATTCAATTCAGACTACCGCTGACTCGAGAGAGATTTGCCGAAGGGACGGAAGAATATTATCGACGATTATCAAGTTCTGACCCAGACGAAGCATTTAATTTCTTTGGTAACGGTACGAAACAAGGAACATTCTTTTCGCAATTTCTGAGCGAATCGTCGCGTCGTGAAGGGACCAATCGAGTTACGACCACTGAAATTTTCTTCAAGGGTTTCTTATGGGAGATGATGGGAGACCGTGTTAGTTACGTGATCGGCAAAACGACAAGAGCTACTCGGTACACTAACCGCTTCATCACCACTATTGGTCTTTCAGATTACGAGTTTGACTATAACGCGGTATGGAACGGGATTTCTGAACCTGTATATCGAAATGAAAGCTATCCAATGGAAATCTGGATTCCATTATTCGGTGAAGATAATCGAGGATGGTGGGGTAAAGAATTTCATTTTACCATAAAAGCCTCTCGTTCAATAGATTCTTCTTGGGGAGCGATAGGTGGTGGAAGTGGTTTTCAATTTCAAACTACTACTGCGGAAATTTGGTCCCCCGAAGCGGCCGATTGGGTAGAGGTCGAAACTTATGGATATAGCTTTGGAGGAGATAGAGACATCGATTTGTATCTCTATCGTAAAGGCGACACAATTCCTACTTACGGATTTTCATACCAATATAACGACGACCTTTACTTTCGCGGCAATAGATCAGTCGCAATTCAACAGCCCGATATTTCCGAGTTGTTTGACACTTACGAGAGTTTTGATTGGTTTCAATCAGATGTCCTAGATTTGTATGACCCAGATGGACCTACTTTACACCCACTTATACCGTATGAGTTCTCCTATGCAAATCTGGATCTTGAATCTGAGCGCTCAACGAATACCTCGTACGAAATCAGATGGCAACCTTCTTACATCGACGGTTTGAAGTTGATTGCCAAGTGGACAAAAATTCACATTGCAGGTACAATAGCGCACACAAGCGCTTATCGTGGAATACCCGAAGCACTGTCCTCAGACTTTATAGCAGTACGAAATGAACGTGGCGATCTACAACAAATAAGATATAACCACTTTAATGCATTGCGCCGCATACAAGTAAACTCAGAATTGTCGATGGAATACCAATTTAGTCGAGAATGGCTAGGGTTCTTGCGAACAACAGTCGTATACAGCCGCGTGCATGAGAACTTCTTCGAACCCTTTGAAGGTTTTATGATATCTTCATTAGGAACTGCTGAAGGACAAGATCGGTATAGAGGTTCACTAAATTTATATTGGAATAAAGATAAGATGAGTGGGACGTTATTGGCCCGTTATATTCCTCCGTACCTAAATGAACGCGCCCATTACTGCACGTATTATCAAAAACTCAATCAAATTGGACGGTGTGCTCAGTTTGGTATTTTTGATTTCAACTCTTATTTGCATCTCGACGTAGCCTCTCACACATCGGTCGATGCAACGTTTACCTATGACTTCAACGAAAAGATGCAACTGAAAATCGGCAGTCAAAATGTTTTAAATCGTCGTTCTCCGTTGACAGTTCGTAGCCAATTTGGACGAAACGCCGTACCCTATGACCCAACTCGTTGGAATGGCCGTGGTAGAACAATCGCCATCACAATGCGGTACATAACCAATACACAATAGTTAATGCTTTTGCGTATAGCAGACTAAATGAGTATTTTTGTTTAGTCTTGAACGATGTTGATGTGCCCCTTTCAAAGGGGCACATTTTTTTGATACATCGGCAATACCAACTATCGTTCAATTGACCTTCAGTAAACTAATTCCGCCTTGAATAATCAGAAAACAATGGAATCTTTTACAAACATAGAAAAGTACATTCAGACTAAGTGGGATTCTGACAGGACTTTTGCAAAATCTCTTCATAACACGCAGAACGGTAGTCCGTATGTGTTTTTTGACGGTCCTCCTTTCGCAACCGGTTTACCTCATCACGGCAATCTGCTTGCGTCAGTCATTAAAGACATTGTTCCTCGGTACTGGACTATGAAAGGACGGTTGGTAGAACGTTATTTTGGTTGGGATTGTCATGGCTTACCTATCGAGCAAGAAATCAACCAACAACTTGGTATGCAAGCACACGAAGCGGTAGAAAAACTCGGGGTGAACGGATACAACGATGCCTGTAGAAGTATTGTCAATCGCTATTCCAAAGAGTGGCGCAACGTAATTACTCGATTGGGGCGATGGGTCGATTTCGATAACGACTACAAAACCATGGACACAGACTATATGGAGTCGGTTTGGTGGGTGTTTAACTCGCTGTGGGACAAAAACCTCGTTTATCGTGGCAATAAAGTCATGCCAGTTTCTACTGGACTTGGCACACCCTTGTCAAATTTCGAAGCTAGTTCAAATTACAAAACGGTGCAAGATCCTTCGATTTCTGTAATGTTCAAATTAAACGCAGAAGATACTTACGTGCTAGCTTGGACCACCACGCCATGGACTCTACCTTCCAATCTTGCATTGTGTGTTGGTCCGAATATAGACTATGTATTGGTACAAGATCAGCGTACGAAAACGAAAATTTACCTAGCTCGCGATCGTTTGCCTCACTACCAGGAATATCACGACTTAAAAGTAATTCACCACGTACCAGTTTCACATCTTGTTGATCAAACCTATGAACCGCTGTTCCCATACTTTTCCGAATTCTCGGCGAAGGGAGCGTTTCGTATTGTTGCTGATGACTACGTGAGCACTGACGAAGGAACCGGAATCGTTCACCAAGCACCAGCTTTTGGGGGTGATGATTATCGAATTGCCCAATCTTTGGGATTTGACCATCCAGTTTGTGAAGTAACCATGAACGGCTACTTCACAAACGAAGTTGTAGACTTTGCTGGGCAGTTTGTCAAAGAGGCAGATCCAGCGATTATCGTCTATCTTAAAAAACGAAATCTAGTATTTGACCACCGAACGATTGAGCATAGCTATCCTTTCTGTTATCGATCGCAGACACCTTTAATCTACCGTTTAGTCCCCTCTTGGTTTGTGAACGTGCAAGAACACCGTGACCTACTCGTGGAACTTAATCAGAAGATTCACTGGGTACCCGAACACATTCGTGATGGACGGATGGGGAATTGGTTACGTGACGCACACGATTGGTGCGTTTCTCGTAATCGGGTTTGGGGGACACCTATCCCAATTTGGGAAAACGAGACCACTGGCAACTATGTCTGCATCGGTTCTCGTTCTGAACTACAGGAACTAACTGGGATCGAATTAGATGACTTACATCGAGAACATGTCGACTCTCTAACATTTTGTAAACTTGGTGAAGAGGGCGTATATAGACGAGTTCCTGAAGTTCTAGACTGTTGGTTTGAGTCTGGATCCATGCCCTACGCGCAAATTCATTACCCTTTCGAAAACCAAGACAAATTTGAAAAGGGGTTCCCCGCAGAATTCATCGCCGAAGGGCTAGACCAAACCCGCGGTTGGTTCTATACATTGTTGGTTATCAGTGGCTTGCTTTTGCAACAACCACCTTTTAAAAACGTAATCGTTAACGGCTTGGTACTAGCGTCCGATGGCAAAAAAATGTCCAAGAGTCTAAAGAATTACACCGATCCAATGACTCTAATGGATGAGTATGGAGCTGACGCCTTCCGGCTTTACTTGATCAACTCGGGGTTAGTGAAAGGCGAAGAGCAGTGCTTTGATGATCAAGGAGTACGCGATATGGTTCGCCGGGCACTGCTACCATGGCGCAGTGCATTCTCGTTTTTTCAGATGTACGCGAAAATCGATGGTTGGTCCTCGGATCACTTGAATTTCGATAATTTGAGCGTATTGGATCGCTGGATTCTGTCTCGTCTACAAACGTTGAAAGCAACGATATCGGCCGAGATGGAACGGTATCGTTTAGACAATGTGGTTCCAGCATTGTTCGAATACATCGAAGAATTGACAAACGGATATATCCGTCTAAATCGAGTACGGTTTTGGGGTGAAGGTCTAGGTAAGGACAAAGTCGCGGCCTACACAACTCTGTACACCGTTATCTATGAGTTGACGGTGTCGATGGCTCCGTTTGCACCTTTTCTATCCGACTACTTATATGTGGAGTTAACCGAGTTTACCCCAACGCAATCCAATCGAAAATCGGTACATCTATGCTCTTTTCCGGAACCGGATGATTCTCTACAGGATTTAAGTCTTGAATACGCCGTACAAAAGATGTTTCGTATCGTACTGTTAGGTAGGAAACAGCGCGAAAACAACAAAATCTCTCTTCGAACACCCTTAGCACGACTATCAATCATTCATCAAGACTCCAAAATACTCGCTGAATTACGACTTTTGGAAACTTATATCAAGAAAGAACTAAATGTGAAAACGGTGGAATACGAAACTGACGAAGAAAAGTACGTGGATTGGTATGCGAAACCTAACTTTAGAGCGCTTGGTAAACGTCTAGGGAAACGTATGCGAGATTTCCAAAAGAAATTCGAAAGTTTAGAACCATCTGTTCTTCGTACTTTTCAGGCCACAGGTTCACTTGAAGTGAATGGAGAATCGTTCAATCTGGATGAGGTGTTGGTACTGCGGCGTGAAAAAGATAGTCAAGCGGTTGTAACAGATAGTCAAATATCAGTCGCATTGGATTTGAACTTAACACAAGATCTTATCGACGAAGGAGTGGCGCGGGAAATAGTACATCGAATCCAACTTACTCGGAAAGAAATCAACCTAGAGGTAACCGACCGTATTCGTCTGAGTTTTGGTGGGTCTGAATACATCAAAAACGTCGTTTGTCAGTTCGAGCAGTACATTAGTGCCGAAGTCTTAGCAACTGAGTTGCTTGAACAACGGGAAAACCCGTTTGAGTTTACGGTAGGCGACGATACACTAACTTATGGAATAGAGCGAGTTTGAATGGACACATACGACCGTATGTCTTGAGAATACTCGCTATCCAGAGTATTGGGATCGTAAGAATTCACTTACCTCTCTGGTATTACCATGGAAAACGATGCGATTTTGCTTTTTCGAGAGTTGGTAATCGTACATCGGATCATAGTAGTCTTCCAACAACTCTTAATCCAATTGGAATGATCAGATGTCTTACCCGATTCCATCGCGGCAGACATGCTTTCGCTGATGGATTTGTAGTTTACGCCCCCTAGTCTTTTTTCAATTCGTTGCAAATTATTCCGCAATTGTGCGTAATCTTGTCCTATGACATAGTTGTTGAACGTGAACTCAATGCGTTGTTCAAAGGGTGCATCCAATACCACCAATGGTGCTCGCGCCATAGATTCGAACAGCTCGGGTGGTAAATGGAGTTTACCAATCATGCGGCTTTCATCCTCAATCAGCAAAAATTGCAGTGATTCCGTCCGTAACAACTCAGCAGCTAACGCGAAGTCGAAACTTTGAGGCATCGGTTGCAATTCGTTCAGTCCGCCAAAAGCCGATCCCCTATGTCTTGCCAAATCTTCCAAGTCTATTGCATTAGAAAACTCCCGAAGCAGTTCAGTCTTGCCGGTCCCTGTACGACCTCCAAGTACTACAACATTACGGTTAGCCACAGATTCAAGTACTTTTTGAGTATATCGTCTTAGTGATTTGTACCCGCCCTCAACACACGGAACGTTTCTTCGATTTTCAACGAGCCATTTCTGGGCAATAGACGAGCGTAAACCACCACGCCAACAACAAAGAACTGAGCTTGGATTATGGTCGCAAACGTCTATCCAAGATTGGATGCGTCGACGTTTAAGTTCTCCTGAAACTAATTCATGTCCTCTGGTAATTGCAGCTTCTCGTCCCCTCGTTCGGTAAGTGATTCCCACCTGTTCTCGTTCTGCATCGTCAAGAATTGGAAGATTACGAGCGCTAGAAATAGCACCGCGACTGAATTCTGCGGGTGATCTAACATCAATCACCGCAACATCCCCCACGACGATACTCCGATAATCATCGGTGGTATCGTTACTCAAGAATATCGGTGGAAAATTCAGGGAATCTCTTCAGAAACAGACTCTTGTTTTTCAAAGAGAGTTAAATGTTTAGTCATTAACTCAAGATCTTCCGAGGAGACGAAGTTGGAACTTTTAGCGAGTTGTAATGCTTCAGTTTGAATTTCAACTGCTCGTTTGAATCTACCAGCAGCGGCATACGCTGCCGCCCAAGTATCAACGTACTGTGGAATCTGCCGCGCTTCGGAATCGTTCTCCATGAGATCATCCATCAGTTTAATAGCGAGTCTCGGATCTCGCAACCTCTTTATGTGCGAGACGGCGAGTGTCCACGCGACTGAGTTTATCAAAGACGCATTCTCGGGATCTGCTTCAACTGCTCGTCGATACCACCGGCGCGCTTTACGGAAGTTTGGTCTAGCAAGGCATCCAAGTGCGTGACAATTCCCTAGTTCGACCATAGCACTCACATTATTTGTCTCTGCTTCTTCTACTAACCAATCAACCGCCTGTTGTGTCAACGTGAGATTTGCAGTTTGATCCATGAGGACTCGGTAATACTCGATTCGGGCTTCACTCGAACCGAGTACCGACGCGTCCCGAAGTAGATTCGCTGCCTTTTCGAAGTCTTGACCTTCGAACTGGTTATCAACGTAAATCGAAGATAACAGGCGCATAGCCATCGTATCGTTGCGCGCCACTGCTTGTTCTAGGATTAGGACACCTTCGTCTTTTGCCTCATCTCCATATTCTCCGCGGACAAGCAACACTCCCAGTTGTCTCATTGAAGGCGTATGACCCGCTGCAACTGCTTCGTTCAAATGATCGCGTGCAAGATTTAACTGGCGCACTCGATCGCCATAGGCATTCACCCGTTCTAAGTACAAATTAGCCAAAATCACATGGGCCAGGTCATTTCCTGACTGCTCCGCGCGCGTCAACCAACCGATTG
The DNA here is from genome assembly GCA_009845835.1 of Gammaproteobacteria bacterium. Lineage (GTDB taxonomy): Bacteria > Pseudomonadota > Gammaproteobacteria > Pseudomonadales > Azotimanducaceae > Bin55. The sequence goes on from VXYV01000031.1 coordinate 8,613, forward strand.
CGCTATCCGCTTGATTCCTCCGCAAATATGCTAAGCCTAGACTCAATTGCGCAGCATCGTCGTTTTCCCGAGCTAACCATGCAACAACTCGTTGATGGCGACCCTGTCGTGAAATATCCGGTGGGAGATTCAAGACTGTCGCGTATCGTTCGATACTTGGACTCAAGTCAAATACAACTTCTGCGGATTCCAAACCTTCTTTGGATTGCGTAATACGTAGGACAAACTCATGAGTCTCAGTCGCATCGTACATTGACCCAAGAACTTGATGTCCGGTTTCAGACACGAACAATTCGGCTTGCGCAGAAGTGAACGCGCGAAATGGATTGTCCGCGCCACCATCCCCTGTCCCGCGCATGTAGTCACGAATTAATTCTGACCGTTCATCGTGAAACTTCGCACTTGGTTCGTTGACATGTTGATAAAATTCTCGTAGTGCAATGTGACCAGGAAGACTGAATTGAAACCGGTCTAAAATAGCGGACCCTATAGGACCAAGCTTTAAAGGCTGGGGTAGCAATAAATTGACCTGTGACTCGTATAGTGCTAGTTCTAGTAGATCGGAACCGTCAAATTCACTTTCACCTAATTCGATCGTCAACATTGCAACGTCAATTTCTTCGTCCTGATCTAGGAGGAGCAGCAATTCATCGTACGAAATTGATTGCGAGTCGGTCGCAAATGCGAAGCAAACGCAACCACTTACTATTAAGCTGGAGACAATTCTCCAATTAATCATTGTTGTGATTATTCCTTGCACTAAGATTGATATATCATAATTACATTATGAAAACTGAATTACAAAACCGAGATCTATGATGCTGAAACATCGACTACCGCGAGATTCTGAGATAATACCTAACCGTGCTGAGAAGATCATTGTGAGTCCCACACATTTTGTGAATGGTCGTACCATTGTTCCACCGTTCCCAGAACACATGGAAAGTGTTATTGTTGGCATGGGGTGTTTCTGGGGAGCAGAGAGAGTCTTCTGGGAGACTCCTCAGGTTTATAGTACATCGGTCGGATACGCCGGTGGAATCACTAAAAATCCCACTTATGAAGATGTATGTAGTGGACGAACCGGACATACAGAAGTGGTCTATGTTACCTTTGATCCGGTCGAGATCACTTTGTCGAAAATACTCCAAATATTTTGGGAAAACCATGACCCTACCCAAGGCATGCGCCAAGGCAACGATCGCGGCACTCAGTATCGCTCAGCGATTTACTACTTTAATCCTGAACAACACAGCGCCTGTCTGCAGTCCCGAGATCAATACCAAGCCCTGCTCGATAAAGCGGGATTGAGCAAAATCACAACCGAAATTTCCCCTTATACGAACTACTACTATGCAGAGTCGTACCATCAGCAGTATCTCGCGAAAGTTCCCAGTGGATATTGTGGGATCGGCGGGACAGGCGTCTGTTTTCGGGAGTCGGTGAAACACGCCTGACATTCAACGTCGCTGAGATTCATCTTTAATAAAAAATGCATCAGGTTCAACAATTTCAATGAAAGAACGGAGTATTCGAAAAGTTAATCCCCAGATAAACTGACCAGATGGTAAGAGAAACCCCGGAACTTCTACCACGCCTTGGTCGAATTGAACTTTCTGAAAGTGTAAGTAATCATGCTTAGTCAATACATCAAGTGGTAACCAGATATAGTCCGATACTTCATGATTCATGGTAACTGACGGGATCAATGAGGAAGCAAATACGTATGGAGTTACCAATAACGGGAGTCGTCGCTTCAACGGGGCGCAACGTGTTAACTGTGCGACACACGTGTCATGGTGTAGTTCAATTCCAACTTCTTCATGGGTTTCTCGGATTGCTGTGTCAAGCAATGTTTTGTCCTTTGATTCCTTATGCCCACCCGGAAAAGCCATTTGTCCGGACCAAAGATCCCCTTTTCGATGCGCTTTTTGTATGAGAAGTAATTGCAAACCTGATTCGGTTTCTACTACAATCAACGACACCGCAGCTTGTTGGCTGCCGTTCGATTCTGACGCGGCATGAACCGGAAAGTTGCGTAGTTTGATAATCAAATCATCGAGAGAGCAAGTGAACATAAGATCCTTTCATCAGTTTCAATTTTTTCATGGTTTGATATGACTTTAGAATCTCAGGAAAGTCAATGTTTTGTCTGTGGTCCTTCAAATGAACGTGGGTTAGGTGTTACATTCTGGCTGTCCGACGACAACTCCAAATGCTTTGGAGAATGGACTTCTTCAAAACCATTTGTTGGGTACGATACTACCACCCACGGTGGTATTCTTTTTTGTCTGCTCGACGATGTCATGGCTAATCTGTTTTCATTACAGGGTTACATATGTGTGACAGCCAAGGCGAGTGTTCGGTTTCACCACCCACTTGATATAGATGAAACTGTCCTACTCGCGAGTAATTTGATTACTCGAAAAAGAAATCTCGTTATTATCGACGCAACCGCTACTAGGAAAGCAGACGGCTTAGTCGTAGCAAGTTCCACGGGACATTTCATGCTAAAGGGGCAACACGGTAGAAATGTCTAGTGCTTACGTCGACGATTACACTAAACCATCTACGGGAATCGTAGCCCCGTGAATCGGTTCTGCAAGTGGCGACGACAGAAATAGGACCACCTTAGCTAAATCATCTGGAGCCACCCAACTTCCAAAGTCTGTGTTTGGCATGTCTTTTCGGTTTCGCGGTGTGTCAATAATGCTCGGCAGTACGCAATTCACATTGATTTTTTCTCGTTTTAGTTCTTCGGCTAGACTTTCTGTCAGCCGTATGACTACACTCTTGGAAGCACAATAAGCAGCCATTCTGCCAGCTCCTTTCAGTGCAGCCCGCGCCCCTACATTGACAATCTTACCTCCTCGCTCGCGCAGTTTTGGTACGGTCGCGCGAACCGCATTCAAACAAGTTCTGACGTTAATGTCCATCATGAAATCCCAGGTCTCGTCAGAAAGTTCCGCCACCGACTCACCCATCACGAATCCACCCGCGATATTGCACAACACATCAATCTGTGGAATTGAATCAAAGGTATTCACACATTCCTCATGGTTGGTCAAATCTAGTTCGATAGTCTCGTAAATGGCATCAGTGCGTGCCAAATCTATCCCAATCACGTGCGCTGAAGCCTCGTGAAAGGCATTCGCGACCGTTTGGCCTAGAATCCCAGCCACTCCAGTAACAACGACCGATTTACCCGAAAAATCAAACTTCACTTGTATCTCCTACGTAGAAAATTCCAGGTTTGAAGCAATTATGTTACCGACAGTGAACTAAACTTGAGAGCGCGCGTAAAATTGATTACAGAATCAACTCTTGGGTCATTCAATGAAAACGCTATTACTCTGTAGTACGAAAGATACGGTTACAAGTCGTCAACTTCAGAATCACAAGTTAACTTTAACACTTGGAATGACAACAACTTTCTTTTTTCTAACGGTCTACATATTCGTGAGCAATCTGCTCGCACAAGAAGAACAAGTAGAAAGGTGGAAAGGGCTAGTGGTCACCGACGAATACTCCACTAAAGATTGTCGCCCTTACTCCCTCATGCGGGATGACTACCAATACAGTACTAACTCAGACCTCGTGATTGCGCAACAACTAGGTGGGTTTTATTCTCCATACGATGATATTTGGTATGATCAAGTTGGAGACGTTGATGTGGAACACCTCGTCGCACGAAAGGAAGCTCACGACAGTGGGATGTGTTTAGCAACCTCTGAAGAGCGATACGAATTTGCTCACGACTTACTAAATCTAACCCTAGCTACGCCAAGTGTTAATCGTACGGAGAAGAGGGATAAAGACGCTGGTGAATGGTTGCCAGAACATAACCGTTGTTGGTTCGTATATACAATTGTCCGAGTCAAACAGAAGTACCAACTAACGATTGACGAAAGAGAACGCGATGCAATCCAAGATGTGTTAAACAGTTGTTCGGCGAACGACATATTTCTCGAACCTGAACGCCCAGTGGAAGACTCGAACGATACGCCGCCCTACGATTCTTCATTTAAGGAACATTGAAATATTCAAAGATTTGAGTAGATTTTAGTTTGCAAGGAGATTTTTTGAATATTTTGATTAACTGCGTTAGATCCTATGACTTTGAGGACAAATTGAGATTTCGCGGCTGTTAGATTATTCAGAGACGAACTGTTTTGCCCAGGCTTTGATGAATGAGGTTTGTTCGGAGGTTATGCAGTCAATGGTAGAGGCGATCGATTTAACCCGTCCCAAGGCTGGATAAGCAAATGAACTGCAACGATCGATTACAATATCATTGGAAGGCAGAAAAATAAGCTTCGTTCGTACACGGAATTTATGACACTCCCGACTCTGCATCCATGACCACATGAGCTTTGCAACCATGATGAGAGACTCCATGACGCGTCACCTATTTCGAGTCATCATCCATCTGCCGCCGCAGCGCCGCACTTTTCTCTTCCGCTACCGCAACCTCCTTTTCATGCTTGTCACCCCCGCTTCTGGCACTGAACACGCTTCCTTTACAGCCATAGCATGAGCCTTTTCCTTCAGCAACTTTCGCTGCACCGGAGAAGAGAACACACTCGCCTCAATCATCACCCCTTCCTTCACCCGATAACCCTTCGCCGCCAACTGCGCATGGAATTGATCAAAAACCTCATCACAACGACCACTCTTCGATAAATCCGAACGATACTTATGAATCGTCTTCGTATCCGGCTAGCGATCCATCCCTAGCTGCAAAAATCACTTCACACGAAAATTCACCTTGCAATACTCTTCTAACTGTGCAGCCGATAAATTCCCATACACAAAACCTTCAGCATCAATGCCGCATCCCAAGAGGAACGACCAAGACCACCACCTCATCAAGCTTCTCTAACGCCGTCTTGTTCAAACTAAAACAAACAGAATCCATCAGCGATTGCACAAAACACTCCGTTTCCGAATAATCTAGCTTCCTTGACATCTCAATATCTCCAAAAAATTAAATGACCTAACATAGTTTTATTTAAAATGCTTCCCATAAATTAAAACCTACATAATTCATTAGAATGAATAGATGTTCCGATTAGGAGTTTAGTATGAGCGAGTTAATGATTGTCAGTAAAAACGGCAGTGTAAATATCAATCAACATTTATGACGAATAGCGCACATGTTTAGTAAATTTCACCGTTGGGGACTATTCTGCCAAGGCTGTGCGGTCGCCGCGGGGTGTTTATTTGGCTTCAATACGGCAAGTGGTGATGTAATGTGTGAAGAGGATGATGAAGATAAAGGACTCTGTCTATACGAAGGTTGGTTCTTTATCGCTGAAACCATTCCCACAACTGTAGAGGACATTTCGTGCGAATGGGTTGTGCGAGAGGGGGAAAGAAGATTTGAGTGTCAGCCTATAACCTACACGGATAATTTGCTCACCGCCTTTTTTCAGCCGTATGCGTTTATGGTATTAGCCGAGACTGAACTGGATCGCATGGAAAGGATCGCGTTAGCTGTGGATAAGTGGATCGTAAACACCGTAGAACGTTGGAACACAGAATGTAATATTTTTCTTTCGGGAGGGCCCCGGTATCGGGAAATGACGGGTCTAAATTCACCGCGGAGGACTGCGAGGACATCATCATGGAGGTGTACGACGCAGGGTTCGCAGAACCTGTAAATGGTGACCACCTTACCGGATTCGAGGCAATAGATAAACCCGATGAGAGATATGACGGTAGCTTCAGCACCGACGGGGAGAAGAAGGGAAGCATTACCGTAAATATTGGAAGAATAGAAAATGAGTATACCTTTGAGGGGGAAGGGGGGCGCCCAAGTTGGGAAGAGGTTACAAGAGAAACTGTTGCTCATGAGCGAATTCACCTGGCGGATTGGGCTGATGATAGCGAGTTTGATTGGATAGTATCTCAAGAGGATCACCACAGCTACGGCGGGCAATATGATCAAACCTCCCGGTGGGGTAAGTTTATAGGCGAACAGGCAGGCCCAGTTGCTCCGGCACTGGTTTGGTCGAGAGTATGTCTAGACGATCAAGTGAGTTATTTCCTTTGGGGCTGGGGACACCAAACAGAGGTCCGCGCTGGTTATTGTTTAGTTAGAATGGTTTTACAAGGCGGGAGGTAATAGTATGTTTCACGCTAGTTTATTCAGAGTTTTCACGAGTTTTATTCTTTTGGGGCTTGCGTTTGTGCCGCACACTCATGCCCATTACGACAGCTCGGTTTGGCTGCCTCCAGAGAGTGAACCATTCGTTCCCGTTACCGATGCACATCGCGCCGCTTGGGATCGAGTCGTCGAAGATTGTCTTCCCTTGAATACTCGTGCGGCTTTGAGTGCTCGCTGCATGACCTCACTCGGAGAATATTTTCCCAACGAGCCGCTCTGGAGTTATAACTATGTGTTCGTCTATGATAACCGGTATGGTTGGCAGCCCCTCTACCATGACGAGTGTAGTCAGCGAAGATGGTATACCCCGGCCGATTTTCTTGATCCAAATATTCCGTATTGGCGAGATATTTTTGATGATCAAATAGAGCAACGACAAGAACTCTTCTTACGAGTAGTTAATGATTCGGCGTGTCAGGAATTGACGGGTATCCTTCCCAAAAAACAGGGAATGCACGACGATTTGGCTGAACAATGTGCGGCGCGAGAAATGTACCAATATGCGGCGTATCTCAGTGCATGTTTTGATGCAACCCAACGGCTTACTCTGCTCCAGACAATTGCTGCAAAGCCAGATTCCGAGGGGCGTGCCTTAAATCTATTCGAATTGAGTTTCCACAAGCTTGATGAAAACGTGGCGGACGAAGCATTAAGAGCGGCGGCGAAGCGCTATATGGAGAAAAGCTATTTACATGCTTCTTGGGTGGCGTCGCACTGCCATGAACATGGTTTGGTCCTAAGACCGGAGGTCACCACTCCGGCCTATACATCACCATCGGGACAATCCTTTGATTCTTATACAACAACCGACGAGAAAATACCTTGGCGGGGTCTTAAAGGCATGCAAGCATCGGAGCTTCGTACAAGTACGCATGAATTCATCATGAAGCTCGCCATGAAGAGCGGCGATGATTGGGCGATTCGTGGTGGGTCTCTGGGTCGTACTATAGTTGGCGATTTGGGTGAGGAATTGATGCAGCGCTATCCTTTGTTGATACATCGTACCCTAGGCGATAGTAATGTGTACGGTGGCGGGTTTGGAGTCGACTTTACTAATGAAGAGCGGGCTCGCCATCGCGCCAAGGCGTACCTGCTATTGGTCGAAGCAGCGGGGGAAGAATTTGCGCGCCGTGAATACAACCCGGAAACGTTTGCGAAACAGATCCAATATATTGAGGATGGTGGCTTGTTAAAAGCTCCCCTTACCCGCGCGGAGTTGCAAGAAAAGCATAGGGAAAGATTACGGCAGCAACACTCGGACAAGGAGCTCCAGGAAGTCGAGGGCGATTAGTTCAAATAAAACCCTTAAGATTGCTCACTGCGTGAAGAGTTTAAAACTCGTGAAAAGAGGGGTGGTGACTGGTCACGTATTAGTGCGTGACTCCACCAGATTTCAAATGATCGGGTGTGCGCAGTGAACGGATGAATCGAATTCGTTTTGATAGTGGTTTTAGCATCCCACTATTTTTTTAGCCGATTTGAAAACTCTTGGGAAAGTTAGACTGTCCTAGTGTTATCCCGTAGCCATCATTTGCCGAAGATCATCCAATGAACAGTATGTTCTAGCTTTGTTCGCAGCGCTCGCTGCTAACGCCGCACGTTGAACAGCTAAGTTTGCTGGTGTCGGAATCCCGTGTTTGCGACCTAGCGC
>VXYV01000028.1 GCA_009845835.1 Gammaproteobacteria bacterium
AATTAATGCATTTTTGGTATGATCTTTACATGTTAATATATTTACGCTGGGTGTCACGATTTATATTATTTCTATTCACATTTACGAACGGTTAGATGATATGAAGGTGTAAGGAGAATCTCAGTGCCTAAACCCAATACGCTCCTTTGTACAATTGGAGTGAGCCTTTTTTATCCCAACTTATCTAATCTTGTTAAAGAGGCACAAACTGATCGAGTCCTCTATGAGTTAGCCGAGGCATACTCCAAGGCTGTAAAAGAGCAGGAACGTAGGATAGATAGAAAATCAGAGCGTAGAGTACCAGATAGAGAATGGAAGGAAGTAGGGCCCCTATTACGTCACGTGAAACCAACTGATCGGCTCTGCGGCGCGGAAATTAATTCTGTGACAGATCTCGTTGGGCAAGGATCTATTGAGCAAGATCGTCTCCATTTGTTCCATTCAGATACGGATGATGGAGAAGCAATCGCCAAAGTTTTAGAATCCTACTTTACATCACTCTCTTCCCCTTGGAATGTGAATATCCATCGCGTAGAAGGTTTGCGGGATGATGAACCTGACAAATTCCGGACCCAAGGTTTGCGCAATCTTGCCAAACTCTTCGGTGAACAGGTACGTGAAGCACGTCAAAACAATCGTTCATGTGCTATCAATGCAACAGGTGGTTATAAAGCCCAAATCGCTATTGCTGTGCTCATGGGCCAGGCACTTGACATTCCGGTGTATTACAAGCATGAACGCTTTAATGCAATTATTCCTTTTCCACCAATGCCCGTAGCACTTGATTTCTCGCTTTGGGAGCGGGCTAGTGGGATGTTTATAGTCCTCGCTAAAGGCGATGCATGCGAACCGTGGAAACGTTTTGAGGACGACTGGGATGAACGTTTTGAACCTTTAGTTAATCGGGTCTCTATGGATGGCAAAGACTACTTGGAACTATCCGCCACTGGACAGATCTTTCACGAGACTTTTCGCTCTCGCTTTCAAGAATCGAAGGCGACTAACCTTCCGAGGAAGGCAAAGCCTGATGAGAAGGAACCACCGAAACTGGGTGATCATGCTTATAATCAGGCAAGAAAACCCATTTGTAGATTTTTGGAAAGAGTCACGGAGTTGCCTTATGTTCGCTACTGTCACACAACATATTGGAATCCAGATCTACCCGAATCAACCCGCTTCCGGATGTCTGGCGGAAAAATTCAAGGAATATATTCAGATGGGTCTTGGTGCGTGAAGTTTGAAGTGTTCACAACAGCAACGGATCCGGCCCAATTACCGGTTGTTGTGGCAGATCTTAACGACTGGTTAGACACATAAGACATCTGATTGGAGATTCAAGACCTTCAAAAAGCAAGTTTTTACACCATAGGTGGTGAATAGGAAACAGGAGGAGTTGTATGACCCGATCGGAGGTTTCAATGAGATCGAAAAAGTAGTCGAACATGCTAAAGGCTACCTGTTATATGCTAACGAAGTTATAGCCAATATCACCGGAGGTACAACGCTGATGGGTGTAATTGTACAACATCTGGTGGAGGAAGCTCAGAAACAGAATAGTTCAATGCGGCGTTTCGCACTCATCGATCGCCGGTCCACCCGAGAACAGGACGAGGTCCCCTTTGTCGAAAGCGAATCTCACTGGCTTGATTAAAACGAGAATCTAACAAAATTTCTGTACGCGCGAAAACGTGTAATAAGACACTTTACAAAGCCAAATTTAAAAAGGATGGTCAATGGATACTACTCAGTTGAGACTTGAAATTGTTACTCCAATGTTTCTCCGTGGTTCTGACAATGAAACTCCTGAATTGCGTCCACCAGCATTCAAGGCTCTATTTCGCTATTGGTGGCGAGCAGCGGTTAATGAAATGAATGTAAACACGCTTCGTAAAAAAGAGGCGGATTTGTTTGGGAGTACGAAAGGTAGATCCCTATTATCTATTCGTATTCCCGGAGGTGTGCCACCGCGATCTGATGAATATGCGCCCCTCCCTCATCGGGATAATTTTCGGAGTCAAGCCCTTAGCCCTAATGGCAGCTTCAACCTCACACTTACCGCTCCAGAACTTAGGGAATATAAAAAAATTGCTAAACTTAGCTTTCTACTCGGTGGGGTTGGTAATCGCTCGCGCCGCGGGTTTGGTTCTATTCGTTATCAGAATTGGGGCTTTCAGAATATCGATGAACTTCGGAACGAGGTCCATCAAACACTCGATCAAATATCACCAGGGATATTCCAGCAAAATGGTGGTAGGATTGATAAGCGGGCCACAGTCAACATTCCAGACTATCCTATAATCTTAAATATCTATTTTGGTAACACACTATCGCCTAACATTGATGTTCTACTTCGTACCATAGGACAGGCAACACATGATCATAGTAATGAAGCGTTAGGAGGTATTAATCCACGGATGGCTTCGCCTATTCATGTTCGTATCCAGAAAGTCAACAGTCAATTTGTACCAATTGTCACACAACTCCATTCTGTCTTTCCAGACGGCCCTCCGGCGAATTACAAAGTAAGACAGCAGGATTTTATCAATGCCATTATCACATAGGAACGTATAATGACTGAAAATCTCATTTTGTTTACAATTACCCCGGTCCAGAAATTCATTACAACTGCCCGTAAAACCGAAGATTTATGGCTCGGCAGTTATATTTTGTCACATCTCAATGCAACTGCGATCCAACAGATTTACGACAAAAAAGGAATCAAGGTTATCTATCCTTCAATTGGAGATGATTCTCCATTTGGTGCTTGGCGAAAAACAGATATTACCCTTCCTTCCTTTCCCAACCTCTTTCTGGCCATGAGCGAAGAACTCTCAATCGAAGAATTGACCCAAACAATGCAGTATGTTGAAGCCGCTGTCCAGTGTGAATTTGAAAAAATAGCAAGACATGCTGTTGAATTTTTCGTTAATGTAGTTGGGAAAAAAAAGTGGAATAGCACTGGAGCAGATGATATCTTTAAAAGGCAAATTAAGAATTTCTTTCAACTCTATTGGGGGGTTTCGAGTCGATCCGATGGGTCTTACCAAGACTGGTACGCCCAAACCGGTTCAAGGTTAGCCTCTGTTAAAAACTGTCGTGCTTTTTATCAAGTGAGCGAAAGTGGACGAAAATGTTCGCTCTGCGGAGATCGAGAGATATTTCACGATAGCACAACGGATCCGATGTCATGGTGGAGACAGTTTGCTCAACGTAGCGCGAAGTACTGTCGACAAGGTGAGGCACTTTGTACGGTATGTCTTACCAAGCGTCTTGCTACAGACTATTTTGGTGAAAAATATAAAGAGATTAAACAATTATCTTTTCCATCTACCTCCGAAGTGTCTACAGCCAATTTCAAACTTCAAATTGCCAATAATGAGACATACAAAGAGTTCGTTGAGGTAATTAACACACTTGAGAATGATAATGGCAATCAAATTGAAGTAACCATAAATCCTGTTCCTAAACTCCATGAAATTCAAAGAAGTTGGAATGTGGATGGAGACTGGCTTTTTGAGGAGGCGTTTTCACCGCAAAACCTTGAGCGTTACTACGGAATAAGTAAAAATGCCCAGATTAAGCAGGAAAAAGCACTTAACAAGGGCAACAAACTTCGTCGAGAATTAATCAAAAAAGTCGGCTTTGAGCCGAGTCGATACTTTGCGGTGATTGCCCTTGATGGCGATGGAATGGGACAAACAGTTTCCCAAGCCGAGAACCCGGAAGCGCATACCGACATTAGTAGCAAACTAAATGCGTATACGGCAAAAGTGCGTAGAATCGTGGAGAAGAACTACCTTGGGAAACTTATCTACGCTGGAGGCGACGATGTCCTTGCATTGGTGAATCTTGCGGACTTATGCAATATTCTTCGGGATCTCCGATGTGGGTTTCCGAACTTAAACAATGGCGAGAATTCTGCCTCAACAGCATCCGCAGGTGTCTGTATTGCACATTGCAAAGTACCTCTTGGTGATGTGTTAGAACGCGCACGGGACATGGAACGTGCAGCAAAATCGGTTGATGGAAAAGATGTCCTCGGAATTGCACTTTTGAAACACTCTGGTAACATCTCACAGACTCTTTTTAAATGGAAATATCCAGGGGAGGACGGTACAGACATTGACATGGTTACAGTAGGTGAAAATCTCATTGGACTTATTAAGGCAGGAGAGGTATCCAAGAAATTTATGTATACCTTCCGCGATGTCTTCACGCGCCTTACTGACCTAAGTGGTGATCTGGAATTGCCTGGTATTGTAGAATCTGAGCTTGAACGTTTAATCCGGCGTGCTGTGAACGAGAAAGTTCGTTCGGATGAGAAGGTTCGCGACAGAATTTCTGAAAATATTGAAAATTTGACCCCGCTACTGGCTGAGAAACGGATGAAGTTTGATGATTTTATGTGTTTTTTGGAGATTGTTAACTTTATCGCACGAGAAGGAGAGAGAGATGCAGCTATTTCTGAAACCGAATGATACTTTTTTTTTCCGTGACGGTAGACCTTTCACGCGAGGTGAGCAATCAGAAGGATACTCCATCGAAATGCCGTTTCCCTCAACCGTGATGGGAGCCTTACGAACCGCTTACATCGCTTTCTGTGGTGATTTAGCAAAGTTTGTAGATAATCAAATGGAATCCGTTATCGGAACAAAGCAGTCGTTAGACGGCGCGTCAATTCATATTAAAGGGGTGTTCTTAGGGCGTGATGAAGGTTCTCTTTACTATCCAACACCGCGCGATTTAGTGTCTGAAAAGAAGTCCCAGGACCCAAGGCTGTACCCTCTATCAATTGAATTACCGACCGACACGTTTGCTTCCAATACCAAATTACCTGCCCTTCTGGCTTGGAAGAATTCTACAAAACAAGTTGAACATGCTGATGGTTATATCTCGTGTGATAATCTACGAAAATATCTCCTTGGTGAAACGCGGGGTCTTATGTCAGAAGAATCAAACTTTATCACTGATGAACCGAAAGTGGGTATTACACGAAATTATAAGACTTTGACAGCTGCTGAGGGGATGCTCTATCGAATTAACATGAAACGCTTTGCCGATTCAAAGTTGGGATTTGTCGTTGACGTTGATGGAATTGATCAGCTCCCTGAAGAAGGGTTGATAAAATTGGGTGGAGAAGGCAAGGGGTTTGCGTATCGTAAGATTTCCCAAAAAAACGATCCATTTTCAGATGATGATTGGACTACCCTGCAAGATAAGGTGGAGGCTGCTGAGAAGTTCAAACTTTATTTAGCGACACATGCTATTTTTCATGAGGGTTGGTTTCCTAAAAATCTTCCACCAGATATTGAACTGATCACCGCTGCTGTTGGGAATCACGCGACTGTTGGCGGGTGGGATGTTGCCCACGGCCGTTCTAAAAGCACATATCGAGTTGTCCCTGCTGGAAGTGTTTACTACTTTAAGTTAACCAACGATGCAGACGTTGATAAGATTTTGAACTGTTTGCATTATAAAAATATTAGCGACCAACGCGCGCAAGAAGGGTTTGGGCTCGCGTATATTGGTGCCGTGTAAAAGGAGTAACGAAGAAAACTATTATGTTTAAATCTGCTAAACCTCTGTTCTTAATTGTTGAAACCTCACTGCACGCTGGAAGTGGTAGTGATCTGGGTATCGTTGATCTACCGATTCAACGTGAAAAACATACGGGTTACCCTAAAATTGAATCATCGGGAATTAAGGGAGCGATACGAGAAATTTTCAGGACACAACCCAATCTGCAGACGCTTGAGCGTGGTTGGGATATCTCCTCCGTTGAAGATGAACACTACAAGCATGGCGTTAACTTAGCGTTCGGTCCCGATACCGCTGATCAAGGGAATCTCCACGCCGGAGCTTTGGGGTTTACTGATGCACGTCTCTTGCTTTTCCCTGTTAAATCAGTTTCAGGTGTTTTCGGATGGGTCACTTGTCCTGCTGTGCTTGAACGTTTCAAACACGATTTATCTATTTGCAAACCGAGTATTACCTTTGACTTTTCACCTCCGCAGGAAAATCAAGTTCCAACTGATAGCGCACTCATCGTCAATGACAACAAGATTGTTCTGGAAGAGTATACCTTTGAAGTCCTAGCAACCGACGATTGTAAAAATCTTGCCAATTGGATTGCAAACAACTGCATGCCTTCGGATGATGTCTACAGATATTGGCGGGATAAAATACAAAATAGCCTCGCCGTATTAAGCAACGACGATTTTCGGGACTTTGTGACGCTCTCAACGGAAGTCATCGCTCGAATCAAGATTGACCAAAAGACCCGGACTGTCGAAAAAGGAGCGTTGTGGTACGAAGAATATCTGCCCTCTGATTCGATTCTCTACTCCATCGCCTTGGCCTCACCTATATTTCAGGAAAACGACAACGATAAAGGTATTTTCCAATTGACAGGGCAGGAACGGTCAGAAAAGCGAGATGAATCGAAAAAGGTTATAGAATTCCTCGAAGACGGGCTTCCATCTGTAATTCAAATCGGGGGAAATGCAACGATTGGTAAAGGGATTGTTCGAACGAAAATTTAAGGCTATTAAGGAGATAAAAATGAACGAAAACAGCATCCACACTCTTGAACAGGGACGTGCAAAATTCGCTTATGATTGCGTTCATAAAATCGCTCAAGATGACAATGCGGATCTAAAGAAAAAGTACAAGTCCGGAGCGAAAAAACTTCCAGTACTTATCAAGACCAATGGACTTGGTCAGACGTTGGCGTTCATCAACAAGCGGGACAGTGGCAATGAAAAACTGTATGGCATAATTGGCAAATGGCTAAATCATAAACAACTTGTTACATTGGATGGAGGTATTAATCTTGTTGATGCTGTTATTAACAGACCTTCCAATGAATATCGCCAGATTACGAATGAGACCTTAGCCTTGCTGAACTGGGTTCGTCGATTTGTTGATGGCCTTATGAAAGATGTAGAGGAGGAGAACTGATGCAGCTTTACTGTCCATCCGATACGCGAAGTCTTGTTAATAATCGGGACGACATCTCAAATTTTGCCCTACGTTACCAATATTTTTTGGAAGAAGAGAATCCTGAGAGCCAGAGAGTTAAATTTATGCTTAATGCCTCCCAACTCGGTGATTCACAAAGGGCAATTGAACCGCTAAGAGACCGTCAGACGAATCAACTCAATTATTTGGCAAAGGATTATCGTGCTTTTTGTGGTTTCTACGAGGTAGATTGGCGAATGGTTACAGGGCTTGGCGGCGATCACGTTCAGGAAACCAACATGACGCTTGATCATGTTTACGGCATTCCGTACCTTCCCGGTAGTGCCTTTAAAGGTATTGTACGGAGTTGGGTAATTCAGGAGGATTTCAATGGAGATGAAAAATTAGCGATGCGAGATATTGAAGATAGTGATGATGTGGATCTGAAAAAGAAAAAGAATAACTTTTTTGACGTTTTTGGAAACCAGAAGTCTATGGGACAAGTTCAATTTCTTTCTGCGTATCCAACTAATAATGTTGTGTTATCGCTTGATATAATGAATCCTCACTTTCCGAATTACTACATAGGGACAGAACTGCCGACTGATACACAGAATCCAAACCCGATCAATTTTTTGACTCTTAAGCAAACACTCTTTAGATTTGTCCTCCTCTCAAGGAAACAAGATCTGATTGACATCACGAAGGATTGGACTGACAAGGCATTGAAGAGCAAAGGCTTAGGGGCAAAAACTGCCAGTGGATATGGTTACTTCCGTCAGCAGTTTACTGACATTCCCAGGAGTTTTAGACCAGACCCTAATTTCCAAATTCCCGAAAAGACCCGTCCTCAAAGATATCCGCAGGTTAGTCTTGACGAGGCCTTCCAGCAATTTAGCGACCCGAGTGAGCCTAATCCTGATCCACAATTGATTGATATTACAGATCTTAAAAATTGTGCTGCACAGTTAGCTCATGTTGCAACGCTCGACGATTACATTGAACTTAGCCAATTGGAAGGGGTTCATCCGACTTTAATTGATCCAGATGACGGTTATGCCATAGTATCAGATTTTGGAACCTGGGCCTGGGAAAACCTGAAAGCGGATCTACTTTCGGCAAGAATCTTAGAACTACCACGATTGATTTATGCTACTGCGTTTCGTCGAAAACTCAAAAATTTGCCATCAAGCCAGTTAGTCAGTGTTTAAGAAGAATTGATAACTATTTCAAATCAACTTGAAGAAAATAATAGGAACATAAAATCAGCTGTCGTTCCGGATTATTTTGGTTATACGTCAGATCCTGTTCAAGGAAATCTAACGTTTTGGGAATACATCAATCAATAACAGAGGTTTAGAATGCGTTTTATCGTATCCACTATTGGAACAAGTATGAACGAGAGGAAAAATCACACATCACTGACAGAGAAAAGTTTTATCGTATCCACTATTGGAACAAGTATCCTGACAAATAATATTGACGGAAACAACCAGGACGAAGCAAATTGGCGAAGAATACTTGGAATCTCTGCAAATAACAAAAAAAAGGAGTTGCAGGAGGAACACAAAACCGTTATTGACACTCTTGAAGAACGGGCAAGAAAAAAACTCGCTCAAGATGATGTAGAAATTCGCCGACAAGCAAGCGCAGAGTTAAACGGTATTTATGGAATCTACGAAGGAACATTGCCTGAGAACACAAGTGATCAACACTATCTGATTTGCACCGACACATACCAAGGACGTACAACGGGTGATCTAATTAAAGATTTTCTTAGCGAACAAGGATTTGATGTCGCTATTGAGATGCCCAAACAGCTTTCCACAAAAGATACGAACTCTTTCACCAATGGAACAAAAGAACTCATTAAGTGGTTAGAAGATAACGTGCCATGGCGACGTGATAACGGTTATCAGGTTATTTTTAACCTCGTAGGCGGGTTCAAAAGTTTGCAAGGTTACATGCAGACTTTCGGCACATTCTATGCTGATGAGACTGTTTATATCTTTGAAGGTTCAAGCGACCTTATTAAAATTCCACGACTGCCAATTCAGATTGACACTGCTGTTATTGAAAATCATCTAATAAAATTCGCGCTGATGGACGCTGGAAAACTCTACTCGACTGAGGAGATTGAGGGGATTCCTGAAACATTGCTGGAATTCGTACAAGAAAATGGCATGACGTTTGCTGGGCTATCAGCGTGGGGAGGATTGATCTGGCAACGGACGAAATCGGATCTATTGTCTGGAGAACTATTGCAATTCCCGAACTTGGGGTATCGACGAAGTTTTATTGATAATTACAAGGTCTTAAACCCCCAGCAACGCACTGATCTTCAAGAGACTTTGGCGCAAATTGCTACCGCGTTGGAAGAGACTAGCGGTGATACAACCCGGCTTAATGAGCGAGTTTCTGGTCTCAATTTTCAACCACTTGCAGGTTTTGATAATATCTACACGTTTCGAATCGCCCGTGGAATCCGAGTTAGTTGTTCAATAGCCGATGATGGACTATACCTCTACAGGTACGGTCCTCGGAACACCATAAATCGGAACCCAAATTGACAAAGAAAAAATAAGTGCTCAATCTGTATTCATGCTTCAGAACTTCCGATTCGCACGCTACCGCTTCACCTACATCGCCCAAAAACCGCTGAAAATACGACAACACAAGCATATTTTCGGCAGATGGAAAAATTTGTAGGAGAACGGAGGAAACTGCCCTCATGGGAACGCTCCTCATGCTAACAGTCGGCACCAATCCACTACCGGTTTGGGTGGCACTCCATCATTTGAAAGATAAACTGCCATCCCCTATCCATGTCCGACTCGTGCATACGAAAGAGACAAAACCTGAGCGCGACCGGCTGCTGAAATATAGTCGCGACGTATCCACGATGGATACGGTCGAAACAGTATCGGGCAATCCTGCTACTGTACGAAACGACATAACCCAGAGCCTGATACACAATTTTCCAGACAATACCGCTTGTATTCACGTGCATTATACCGGTGGTACGAAGGTGATGTGCGTTGAAGTCGTCGCTGCGGCAGAAAGTGTTAAGGCTTTGCTGCCATCGCAAAATATAGATATAGAGACCTCTTATCTGGATCCACGTGCCGACGCAGGCGCGACCCTCATAGACCGGAACGGAAAAATCTTAGTCTCAGATACTCGCAAGGGAGTCGAGCCTTGGCTGCAGCGCATTGCTGAACTCAACGGTTTTGAACTCGGTCCATTTCCTTATGAATACTGGGATGAATTGGGTAACAATCAAACGAGGAATTGTCCTGCTCCCAACACTCTCAGCAGAGAACAATTGGCGAAAGGGCGTGCAGCATTCAATAGCGGTAGGCGTTGGACACCTGAACTACTTGAGTACGGGGCGTATGCGGCGTTTCAGGATACCTTGGCAGACATCTCTCAGCAGTGCTCTGATCGAAGCAACTATAGACTTTTCCACAAGGTGTATGTCCGGCGATCCAATGTATCTGACGCAAGTGTGAAGCCTTTTGAACTTGATGTGGTTGCAGTCCTGGGGTACCAAATCGTTGTCGTTTCGTGTACCCTTGCTTATGAACATGCCCGGGTGAAGCAAAAAGGGATGGAGGCTATTTTACGGATGAGGCAACTCGGCGGTGTTGAGGCACGTGCCATCGTGTTGTGTGGGGCTTCGCAAGAGGCACAGCAGCTGATCCAAGCCGAATTGAAAGAAGAAACAAGACATTCAAGTCTGTCTTTAGAAATCTGGGGAAAGGATACGTGGTATCGCCTCCAGCAAACATTTCATCAATACATACGCACTGCCTTCGGTTGGTCGTAAATATACCATGCTCAAAAATTTTCGCTTTGCACGCTACCGCTTCACCTACACTGTCCAAGAACCGCTGAGGATGTCACACCACAAAGGCAACATCTTCCGCGGCAGGTTCGGATATATCCTTCGCTACATCGCCTGCATCGGTGATACAGCAAGATCGTGTGAGGCACAGTGCCAATTCCCAGAACGGTGCGTCTACTCCAAATGCTTTGAAACACCAGTACCAGACGATAGCCCAATGCTACGCGGTCAACCCTTTGCACCGCATCCATTGATCCTCCAACCGCCACGCACCGGACAATTAGACTATGCACCGGGAGAGACGTTTACCTGCAATATAACACTCATCGGGGAGGCAATCAATTTGTTGCCGTGGATTGTGCTAACCTTTCTGGAGATAGGCAAGCGACGCATCGGGCTCCGAGACAAACGCGGGCAGTGTCAACTCGATAAAGTCGAGAGTTTACCCGTGCATGACAGCCATCAACCGCAGACGATTTACACGGCAGAGACTGAGATGCTGACGGATGATGGACTAATTCTTGGGTTGGCAGATGTGATGCCCGCTGCGCCTCACGCCACCGATACGATTGAACTCGAATTTATCACACCCACGAGTATCAAAGTTGATGGAAAGTGGACGAGTGAACTAACATTTGAACACCTTATCCGAAATCTGCTCAGGCGGATCCGGTTCCTAAGTTATTTCCATTGTGGCGAGGACCTGGAGGTGGACGCGCCTGCCCTAATTAAAGCTACCGATGCCGTCACGCATCACCTCCGTCTGACTTGGCTCAGAAAGGACCGCTACTCCTATCGGACAGAAAAATATGTTCCGATGGGTGGATTTATCGGCAAAGTTCGCTTTGAAGGAAAACTGGAGCCGTTTTTGCCGTTTATCTATCTTGGCGAGTATCTACACATCGGACATCATACAGCATTTGGGTTTGGACAGTACCGCATCTGTAGATTGAGAGACAACCGGTCACCGATAAACTCAGTCGCAACGTCTACCCCGTTACCCTCTTGAGGAGATTCTCAAACCAATCGCGCATGTCCTCTTGTGTCATCACACCGAGGCCAATAAGGATTACGGCAATAATAGCGACCCAAATGAAGAGGCGGACCGCGCCCTTGACAATACCAATCAGGAGAAGAACAGCGAGTATCGCTGCAATTATTAAAAATATTGGAGAACTGATAAATTCAGGCATATCATACCCAGTGAGTTCGTAGTAGGGCAATTGATTGCCCGTTCTGAATGTATTCTGGTTCGTAGTAGGGCAATTGATTGCCCGTTTTGACGTGTGGACGTGCGATAAATCGCACTACTACGAACAATTTTCTTATATTTACACAACGTGTGATGAATCACACTACTACAAACCACACTATTATGCATCATACTACATCCGAAACCTATTTTCAAATGATTTTTTCTTGACAAACTAACGACAGCACTGGTATCCTAACGTAAGTTTGGCATGTAAAAATTGTAGGTTGCGTTGAACAAAACGAAACCGAAAAAAGCAAGGGAGGTCCATTCGGTGTTCTATGTCATCTCTTACGATATCCCAGACAACCAGAGACGCAATCAACTCGCGAAAGTACTCAAAGGGTTCGGTACCCGTGTCCAATACAGCGTCTTTGAAGCGCATCTCACCCGATCCCAATTCGAGCAGATGAAACAAGCCGTTGACAGCGTCATCGATCCCGACAAGGACGCCGTTCGGTACTACGCCTTGTGTCGCGCCTGTGTCGGACGGATTGAAGTACCCGCTGTCGGAGACGTAACAATAGTTCCCGAAACGATTGTGGTGTAATATGCAATATCCTAACCTTACCGAAGACCAGATTCAAGACCGATGCACACAGAAAGTTTTTGCGCGCGGTGAGGACTATTTCTACAATGAAGCCATCGAAAACCCGATGTTTCACGGCTGGACGCTCTCAGCAAATTGCTATGGATCAGAAGACGCCCCGTATCGCGTCTCTGTGGAATTGACACCAACAGGTATCGCTGACGCAGAGTGTTCCTGTCCGTACGATTGGGGTGGCGACTGTAAACACATCGTTGCCCTGCTACTCACCTATGTTCATGAACCCGACGAGATCCATTCCATAGCACCTGTCCTGACCGCGATCGCTGAAAAACCGAGGGCAACCCTTCTAAGCATTATTTCCGAACTCCTCAAACGCGAACCGGCGTTGGTGCCGATCGTGAAAACCTATGCAGACGGCGTAGCGGAGTCCCAATTCCGAGATCCGCCGACAACATCCGCAGCCACTGTAGTCGCATCCGCGACAACCACAGCCTACCGCGAACAGATTGATCGTCTTTTCGGGGATGGATTTCTCGAACAGCATCAACTCCACAAGGTCATAACGCAGCTGACAGCACTCGTCAGACATGCTGAATCGCTGGCACAAGCAGGGGCAACGGAATTCGCGTTGTCTATCCTCTATGCCTTGATACACCAATCTATCATCCGTTACGAAGATACACTTCAAAGTTCCGAATTGCCACGATTCGTCCGTACATGCACAACGCAGTTCATCCAGATCACCGACACCTTACAGGAACCGACCGCACTTCGTGAATACCACCAACCGCTACTGGAACTCAGTTTCGAGGCAGAAGCCGCTTTCACACCACACCTCATCTACCTTCTCAAGCAGCTCTGTAGCACCCAAGACACAACTGAACTCCAAACCGCAATTGAACAACGCCTCGATGAAAGTCGCGATCGGCAGACACACGTTCAACTTTTGCTATACCTCTATCTTAACAACGAACAAATCGCAGCAGCCTTCCGACTCGCTCGACGCGAAGAAGCCGCCGCTGTTTTTATCAATCTTCTTCTGGAACATCAGGATGAAGATACGATATGGGAGGCACTCGAAGAATTCTCACTAACGATTGAGGAATACTGGGATATCCTCAAAAATCCGCTTGCGAATCGCATCCCGAATTTCACGGAGCAGCTACTCACCTTGGTGGAAGGGCACCGCCCGGAAACCGCTATCATGATCTATCAAGGACTGATTGAACAGGTTTTGACCTCACCGAAACGCACGGATTATAAAACAGTTCAGCATTACCTGACCGGGGCACAGAAACTCTATCAGCAGGTTGACCAAGAAAGTCAGTGGAAAACTTATCTAAAAGTCCTCCGAGAACGACACCGCCGCAAACGGACGCTCCTTGAAATGCTCGAATCGCCTTTTGGACATCAAGGCAAAGATCCAAACATTTAGAGAATCCAATAATTCGTCTAAAACTAAATCATCCTGTAGCACCCGTGCTATTTCCGGCGACCTCTGCCCGCGCTTCCAAAACCTTATCAACAACAGTCTTCACATCGGCTTCATCGACAAACGGAGATAGAATATACGATTTCAATGCGACAATCGGTTCACCATAAGCAGTATGTCGGTAACAGTCCGTCGTAGAGATGACCACACCCCTACCCTCCATCGCCTCCGAATGTACGTATTGAAAGATTTCTCGATTATAGGCGTTATGGGCGATTAAACTTTCACGGTAGGCGGCATCCTCAAATTCCTGTCGCTTGATTGAGAAGGTATCCACCCCCTCTGGATAGGCGCGAAAAAGGGTGACGGTGCCAAAATTGTCTCGGTTCAGTACGGTGGTACCCGCGTGTCCTTCGAGGTGTTCCCGAAGGAGTTGTGTCATCTCAACGATGTGCCCGAGGATAACCCGCAACCCTTGTTCCCCGAACAGTCGGAGATTTGCAAGGGCAGCAAGGGGACCCGTCCCTGCTCTGGAAGTTTCAAGCGTATACATGCCAGGACGATGTTCACCGAAATGGTAGAGATACGGCATCTGTTCCGGATGACGCTTCACCAAATTGAGATCCTCCTGATTTTTGACAAGGACGAGACTGGAAATATAAGGCGTAAAACCCGTCTTATGAAAATCGATCCCGACAGAATCTGCAAGCGAGAGGTGTCGTATGCGGCGGCACGCACCCGCCAAAGCGCGAACGGTGCGCGGGCGGAAGCCTAAAGGATTTTCTTCAACGTCATAATTGTTAAATACCGACCAGGACCAACCGATAACTGCATCCGCGTGAATATGTGGACAGTAATCAAGTTGGAATTCATCAACAAGTCTATCGCGTAACGCCACAATGCTCTCTAAATCGTCCAACCCGAACGCATCCGTGGTGCCCAACGTCGCGATAATCGCAGCAATCTTTTTTCCGTTTATAAGTGCTTCCCGAGTCGCTTGTTCCAATTGAGCGAGGTCAATCTCGTTATCATGAGTTGTTGGAATTGTAACCAGATTGTTCGTGCCCATGCCCAGCCAACCGACAATGTTTGTTGCACAATAGTGGCCCGCGTCTGATACGAACACAACCGCCTCTTCAGGGGTCCCGTTTTGCATCGTCCCCGGGCACGCCTTTTCCAGACCAAGTTTCACCCCGTAGAGTGTCGTTCCGGTACCGCCAAAGGTAAACACACCACTCGCCTTTTCCGTGTCGTAGCCAACCATTTTCGCCGTCATACCGACAACCTCAACTTCAGCCAACGCTACCAAATGACTGTATTCATCCCAAGCGATATTCGGGTTGTATAGCGAAGCAATAAGCACACCAATCACGCTTGGGATTGTCGTCGGCGGGATAACGTTCTGTTGTGTCCGAGGATGCCCAAAAATCGTCATTCCTTGGAGATAACCAATGAGTTCAGCCGTGACATCCTCTACCGAGGACATAGTGTCCGGTAACGCTGTCTGTCGCGCTTTTTCAAAATCCCCAGAGACGATACTCCCGAGCATCGGCAGGTGCGTCTTGAGCGCGTCCACTTGGTCCAGTGCACGCATGATGGAATGCACGAAATAGGAATCATGGATCGGGTCAGATGTAGGTTGAGGGAAGGCAAGTCTAATATTTTGTAGAATATCGCGGTAGTTCACAGTTTTTCGGTCTCCATTATTAGCATGTAAGGATTGCATCAGCACGATTGAATTATATGTTACTCCCGCTCATAAATCAAGTTATAATCCAAAACGACTCCCCGTTGTTGTAGGAGAAGTTTTTAAGCCCAATACCCCACTTTTGCCCCCGGTAGGTTCGGTTTCCCAACCGCACGATAGGTGTCAATTTAAGAAGAATACCCGTCGCGACCCCCAGCCCGGTAGATGCGGTTTCCTAACCGCATCGGATATGCAGCGGAAACCTTGAAGACTTCAAAACCCTTTTGAATCGCGTCTCGGTTCCCAGTCCCGGTGGGTTCGGTTTTGCGGTGTACGCGCGGACCCGTTGATAAGCGGGGATAAAGGGGGGTTTCTTGCGACCTGCATCCAACCGAGCCGTATTTCTCCTAATGGGATTCTCGGTTTCTTGTTTAGCAGAGCTGGTGTTTCGCGAACGCTGCCTCTGGAGGTTTTCGCGAAGTAGCCGGTGCGGTTAGAAACCGCACCTACCGGCTCTGGGGACCGCTAAATTGACACCT
>VXYV01000090.1 GCA_009845835.1 Gammaproteobacteria bacterium
TGTGTAACGATAGTAGGAGTTCGTACAAAAATACCCCGGTATTACCGAAGGTTAAAAATTCAGTGATTTTGCAGAAACATGACTAAAACAGACATAAAAATCTAAAATTTAGTGTTCAATTACACCCGTTAAATCTTGTTATTGAAGAATTACTTTGAAACAATGAATCTCAGCTAGTGAATCAACCTCAGAAACAAGACTATCTGTTACTATCTTTTTCAAGAAAATTCAATATCTGCAAATCTGACAGAATAAGTCTATGAATGTAGAGAAAGAGAATCTCAAGGCAAACATAACTAACTACGGACAGGTGTTTACACCTTCAAGTGTGGTCGATTCAATGTTAGATCTACGATGCAACTTTGGTCGTACCCTTGAACCTGCGTCAGGAACGGGTGCATTTCTTGCAAAACTTGAAACTAACGCCGTCGCCGTTGAAATCGACACAAAGCTGTGCCGTGATAATCGCGTAATCAATCGAGACTTCTTTGCGTATTCTTCATGCGAAAAATTCGATACGATAGTGGGTAATCCACCCTATGTTCGTTTTCAGGACATCACAGAACCAACCAAAAAACTACTTGCTATGCAACATTTCGATCGCAGAAGTAACCTGTACTTGTTCTTTATTGATCGATGTATAGACTTCCTATACGAAGGTGGGGAATTGATTTTCATTACACCTCGAAGCTTTATGAAAGCCACTTCGGCCAAGAATCTCAATACAAGACTCTACGAAGAAGGCTCATTTACCCATTTTTTTGAGATGGGGGATACACCTATATTTAAAGGTGCGACACCGAATTGTGCCATTTGGCGATGGGAGAAGGGTCGAATGGAAAGAAAGATTGATACAGGGCAACACTTCTGCTTTAGAGCAGGTCAAATATGGTTCGGTTCTCGAGAAAGGAATGATATATTAGGAGACGAGTTTGAAGTCCGAGTTGGAGCAGTGAGTGGGGCTGATGACGTGTTTACTAGTAACAAACATGGCTGCACGAATATGGTGTGCTCTTCCACGATAGCTGATGGACGTACAAGACGAATGATCTATAACCGAAACGACAATTCGCTTCGTCCGCACAAGCAACGCCTGTTAAATCGAAAGGTGCGAAAGTTTGATGAATCCAACTGGTGGGAGTGGGGGCGGAAATTCTTTGAGAAAGAAGGTCCAAGAATTTATGTGAATGCGAAAACTCGCCGATCCGAACCGTTTTATGTGAGTGAAGAAAAAGCTTATGACGGTTCGGTTATAGCGTTATTCCCACGTATAGAAATGAACCTAGATCAAGCAGTCAAAAAGTTAAACCAAATAAATTGGTTGCAATTGGGATTTGTGTGTGATCAACGATTTTTGTTTACTCAACGAAGTTTAGAAAACGCGCCAGTGAGTGTGCTATGATTCCAACCGTTCTTAAGGACGTAGAAAAATATCTACGCGAAGTGGAACTACATTTGAATCAAGGTAGTCACAAGGCTATGGTTGATACCGCGAGTGTTGAAGAATCAAGTACCGATGCCGCGAGCAACCTCATTTTTTTCCGGTGATCTATGGACTTCGATCAATATGGTTGAGAAATTAAGTTATGGGGATTCCACTAAGCTGGAGATGCTAGGTGACAGTGTCGGTGAGTAACCGGTCCCATCACAATTCAGCCCTTAAATCCATGTTGGCGATGAATAAAGAAGGTATTGTTCATGCGTCTATCAAAAATCTGAAAACAGAAGTACCTTTAGTCACATGTCACGTCACAGAAGTATCTGATTGTTGCGATCTTCTGTCCCAAATACCTGATGAATCCATTCAACTGATCATCTGCGACCCACCCTACAACATCATGTTGGCGGATTGGGATCAACATGATGATTACGTCGATTGGGCTTCAACTTGGTTGAAAGAAGCTGAGCGAGTCTTAAAACCTTCAGGAAATATTGCAATCTTTGGAGGACTCCAATATCAAGGCGAGGCGGGTAGTGGCGACCTGATTTCGATCATTAACCACCTACGTCAAACTAGCGATATGCTTCTAGCGAATCTGATCATCTGGAACTACCCTAACGGTATGAGTGCGCAACGATTTTTCGCAAACCGACACGAGGAGATTGCTTGGTTCGCGAAGACAAAAGAATATTACTTTGATCTAGACTCCGTACGGGAACCTTTTGACGAAAAAACGAAAGAACTATACCGCAAGGACAAACGACTAAATCCAAAGAGTATAGAAAAAGGACGCAATCCAACCAACGTATGGAATATGTGTCGACTTAATGGTAATTCCAAAGAACGAGTTGGACATCCAACACAAAAACCCAGACAAGTTATTCAAAGACTAATCCGTTCGTTATCGTACCCGGGCTCGACTGTGCTTGACTTTTTCGGTGGTAGTGGAATCACTACTAGAGTTGCAATTGAAGAAAATCGCCACAGTATCAGTTGTGACAATTCTCCAACTTTTCTTGAATATGTTGAATTTCAAGTCGCCAAAATCGAAACTGATCTGTTAACCAAGAAGACACCCTATGAAATTGGTGAAAAACTCGATTCATCTCACCCCATTTTCAGGACAAAGGAATCCCTATTCCCAGCTAAGCTACGGCAAGATTGAATTTGAAATCTTCTAATTCAATCACTCAAAACTAGTCCAAGTCCATCTTTCAAACCATCGTCTGACGTGATTGGTGGTTACAAACTACAAATATAACTATATAAATGTTCATTCATTTATACAGTTTCTACCCATGACCTTCCAACCAATCTTCACGCTTGATGCTGCAATCGAGAACGGTTCCAACACCGAAACATTACCACTCAATGAAACCATACAGACCGACGTATGGCTCACGTTAAACACCAAAATCGCCCAACTCTTAGTCCGAGGAAGAACAGCAAAAAACAAACCGCCAATCATCGGACTCATACGCTTCGCCGATGTACTGAGGTTAATTTGGAACGCGGCTAAACGTAACGATCCTTACGCCGATTGGTGGTTAATCAAGATTGAAGATGAACTCGCAACTTTAGAACACGATATCAAAAAAGCACAAGATCAAATGCGTGCTCGCATTCGTTCGACACCGGCGTACCGAGTCGTACCTCCAGTGAATAAAGAAGCTTTTCGTATCCGCTTGCAATTTGCTACTCCATTTGCTTTTCAAGCTGCGCGCTTACTCGCTAATTTTGACATCTTTGTCTGCGAAAACCTCGTCGGTAAACACATCGGTGTTTTAGCACGCGACGAAGCAAACCAAGGTATTTACGCATATTCATCAAAAATTCGCGGGCTGTTTGCACTAGCTACGCGATTTCGTCATTTAGACATCGATCGCAGTCAATCACACACGCTAGAACTTGTCGCCGATTCTGCGATTCGCTATATGGGGCACTTACCTAAAGACATTAAAGCCGGTACCCGTCGCGCTCGCCTCGCTCCGCCCATCAACGAACAGTCTTCGACTTACGTACCACCCGTTGAAAACGATTTACCTGAATTAGAAGATCTCAATACTTGAACAAACTAGCAACAATGACTCGTGTCCACTACGAATTAGTGGAAGAAACGTCGCCGGGTCGTGAAATCGACGAACATATGAGTGTTCTACGGGACACTCATACGACCCACTTTCAGTCACTAGACAATCTACATGATTGTCTACTTCCCACAATCACATTCAATTGTAGATTGATGTGGTTTAACCTACCGACCAGGAGGAAGAATAATGGCCACGATGGCTCAAGCGAAGCAATTCGCGTTGCTTACTACGGGACTAGGTTATCTCAATCAAGTTCGCACAATCGAACCGAAATCGGGATATCCATTTCTCGCAGTAACAATATCCGCCCTCCGGGGTTTGGATCAGAATGTACGGTACACGTACTTCGACTGTGTCGTATCAGGTCGACTCTGCAATACTTATGTGAGCCAACTCGCTCCATACGTAGAAGCTGGAGAAAAGGTCTTGGTACGCTTTCGCATTCGCGATTTAAATGCCTCGGCATTCATTTACCCAAAAGGTCCCAAAGAAGGACAACCGGGGGTGAACGTCAAAGCAAAATTGATCGGAATCGATTGGGCGCGCGTCAATGGAGTCGCGTTTACCGAAATGGACAACGTCGCGTAATACCATCAGACCTAACAACTGATAAACCTACGCAGCCTTGTCTGCATTCCATTAACTTACCCGGCCGGGGAGATGTACTCCCCGACGGGAGAAGTCTGCTCGGCTTTTTTCTTTAGGAGAATTGTTGTGACAGACTTTTTTAACGACAATCCTGAACAAACTACGGTTGATCCGGCTTACACTGGATCCCGAGCCCAGGCGATAGCTGACGGCGAAATCGTGGACGTGACTGAGATCGGTTCTCAAGTAGGATTCAAATGGCCAGTCGCCATTACGAAAACTGCATGGGACAACTTGGTTACTTGGTCCGACGAGGACAGCGAACGACAAGTTCCGCAACGAGAGAAATCTCGATTGTATGAACTGATGAGCAAGTGTGCGGATTCAGTTCGTATGCGCGGTCCTAAATGTGATCGCATGAAGTTCCATGTCCAACGTGTTCCACGAGATGGAATTGCGACAAAAGTTCGCACCGCCGTTGCACAAATCGTCGCCCATCCGGGAGATGCGGGCGAACCCGTGTTGACGATAAGGATGCCAGCGAAGTAGTTCCGGACTTTATCAGTTCCGGCTCAGGATAGAGTCCGTTAGCCCGAGAGTAGTCTTGGGTTAGCGGATCTCTTTTTTAACCGAAATGTTGATTACTGAATAGTATGGTATCAAAGCTACAAGACAGTGTCTTCTTTAAATTCAAAGACTGTCGGGAAGGCTATCATCAAACGACCTAAAGGATTATGTCTTGTCTGTTCTTTGCTAACCGAATTGCATTCTCGAGATTTTCCGGCTTCACTTTGTAATTATTGAACTCTTCAATATTGTCTTGTTTCAAATGTAGTTGTCCTTCGCCATCACTACCTCGATGTTGGCTAGGAGAATAGTATTGATTCGATTCAACTTCTTTCGAGGCGAACACCCAATACCAAATCACATCGCGCCAAACCGCTAGCCACAAAAAAACATCGCAACACGCCGGCTTTAGTTGTTGGAAATTCATCCAAAATGGTTTTTTTGAATCTGATGAAAGTGCTTTATCAGTAAGTCTTAAATCCATAGCTGAACTAACTGAAGTAGAGTCTACACCTCGAGATGCTTTCACTTCAATTCGGATCCCGTCTAAATAGAAATCGTATTGACCGGAATACTCCGGATCTAATTGTTTTGTGGGCTTTTCCAATGAAGGGATCAGTTGGTGTACGTGACCTTGTGCCCACGTCTCACCAAACGTTCGAGGTGCATTGATTTCAAATATGTGAAGATGAGAATTCCGCGCGTTATACTCTTTCCGAAGAGTTTGATAGTCGTCTAGTGTGAGTACACCTGAAGAAAGAAGATTTGAAATGATGTATTCGTACTTATTGAATGGATAAATCGAAACTAGATTCTGAAGTTGTCGACGTACTTCAGCTTCATTCTTTAATTTTTTTAGTAGGTCGTCTAATTCTCGAGTCAAGTGCTCCATTTTTACTTAGAACAGCAAATTCTCAGATTGGTGTTCCGTGTTTGATTGCTGTAACTCAGTCCCGATGTCCTCAAATGGATGACCATTTTGCCATCCTGTTTTTCCGGTTGCTCTAAGATGCTCTAATCGTCGAATTGTTATCTCTGCGTAAATTGGGTCAAGATCTATCGTATAGCATTTTCGTTGAAGAATCTCCGACGCGAGAAGCGTAGTGCCGGAATGCGCAAAGTAGTCAATCACTAGATCTCCGGGATTTGAACTTGCCCGAATGATACGATCTATACTTTTTAACGGTTTTTGTGCATAACAACCTGAAATATTCTCCTCCATCCGATAAAAAACTTGTTGGACGTCTACCCATACATTACCAGCTCGAATTGTGCTCGCTCGGCTTCGTTCTAAATTGTCGGTCAACTGCCCGTTGACGGTTTTGTAGTATCCACGAAGAATTTTGGGGATATCAGTGTACTCTGCGTCTACGTTAAATAAAGGTTTTCCTTTGGTATAATAAAGTAGCTCTTGTCGCACAGCCATCCAATTGCTCTGTGTCCCATATCCTCTCTGATTTCTCATCGTGATCATGCTTCTTGGAGTAAATGGTTGTTCTCGCATCATCAAAATGAAATCAGGTAAAGGTTGGAAACCGTTGTTCTGATCTGCCCCTAACCATATGTAGAGAGCAGAATTTTCATCCAACATAGACCAAGTATTACTTACCCAAATTCGACTCCATTTGATGTAATCTTCTAAATCTCGAATCTCTAACGCGGCTAAGTTATACGGTGGATCGTGAATCGCTAATTGAGCTAGTTCTTGCGCCATAATCAGTGAAAGGTGTTCCGGAATTGTAGCATCAAGGCAACCTACTCGATGCCCTCTCACGGGATCTATCCATACTTCTCCTTTTCGTAAACGACAGTAGGACAACAATTTTTCTTTGAGTTCGGGCGAGGTGTCGAGTCGAGGTAGTGGATTGTTCTTCATTTCAGTTGTCCTTATGATCCGATAATTTGTTCAAATACTTCTTGAAATTTAACTCGGGTTTCTCAGTTTTGTGGTAGAAAAGTCTAGTTACTTGACAAGGTGTTTCGGATAATGTATGTATGGTGAATGCAGCTTAGTCCTTGAAGTCAATTCATACTGGTCAATAACTTTCCGTTTTTATCTAGCATAAATTTTACAATACTGTATTGCTCAGATATCGTAATAAAAGCAAGAGAATCATTTCATATCACATCTAATGTTATGTCGATTACAATTTCCAATAGTATGATACAAAACAAGTCTGGTCTAGCCACCGTAGTCTTCTGTCTCAACAAGTTCGAAAGTGTTATTCGGCGTCTCGAAGAAGGTTTAGCGCGTTACCTGAAAAACAGAAAAGACGAGCAAATTCGCGACGGGTTAATCATGCGTTTTGAGTTTACTTACGAACTCAGTCACAAAACCCTGAAGCGATATCTTAAATTTTCCCTTGCCAATCCTAGTCAGGTTGACGAAATGACATTCCAAGACCAAATTAGAACCGCAAATGAACAGGATCTACTGCTTGGTGATTGGTCCGACTGGCGACGTTTTCGAGATCTGCGAACAAGAACCGTGCACACCTATGACGAAGATCAATCAGAACTAGTGGTCGACAAACTCCCTCAATTTATCGAAGAAGTGAATTTTTTGATCGAACAAATACGCACTCGTATTTCATGACCTGTCTGTTAAATTCTCTCGATCTTGACCTAGCCATCTTTGCGAGTTTACCACTGTCTATAGATTTATTCTTGGACATTACGGAAGAGTTTGGTGATTCCGACTTGCCGTTCAATGTTGATATAGTTGATGGTACTAGGATAGATGAGAGTTTTCGACCAACACCTCAACGAAACCAGTTAAGTTCTTGTAATGGAGTCCGTTATGAAACAGACCTCAATTAATCAGCGAAAAAAGTACCGGGAACTCTGCGCATATCTAACTCAGTTAAGTGAGCAAGAATTGACGGATTTGGTGATTGAAGCAGGCAAAATACAAGCCAAGAAAAGTATATTGTTAAAAGTGATAAAACCTGTGTTCCGTATTCGCATAACTAGAGAGAACTGTACAAACAACGAAAAAGCAGCGATACACTACGAAAAGTGCAACCAACTATCCAAAGTAAGCAATAGAAAATTGGGTGAACTCATTGGTCTTGAACTAGTAAGAAGATTTGAAGCCAGCGAAAACCCAATCGATACTACGGAACAACCAGGGTAACACTCGTCCAAAACTACCAAATTGAACGATTTTCCTCCCGTCTCCTCATATCGTGAATTACTGTTTCTTGAGGAGCTTGTTTAAGAACTTAAATCGTGATATTGGGGTAATTAAACGAACTGCTAAAGACACACATAAATCTTTTCCACTTTTTATTTGTTCGAAAAACTATACGTAAAAGCAAATTTAGTTATACCATACCACTACTTAACCGACCGCTCGGAAATGCGGACTGGACGACCCAGATTCTTGAAAGCGTCATCGACTAGTTCGAGGAATCAATTTCAACCTTCTATGTAGTTACGCTACATTCAGAGTTTTACACTCTTCACACTTAGCCACCGGCAAGCTGAATCAACGTACCGAGATCTCCGATCTCCTAACGAGTCTCAATGACATGAGAAAAACTCGAAGACACTACTTCGGGACAATTGGCGAAAGCACTGTTGAACTCTCAGAGGTTAACTGGTCAATAACACTAAATAATTCACGATAACGAACTATTCTCAAATTCAGTCAAATGCTTGATCTGCAGCCGCAGATCAAGCATTTTTTGTAAATCAGAACATTGTTCGACCAGATTCTTCATTGATAAGACCTGAAAGATACTCATACTTTACTCTCCCTTCAAAAATCTATCACAACCTATGCGAAGATTCCTAATCTTATGTTGTGTAGTCGGTACAGTGTTTACTCTCTGCGCCGATGCACCTGAACAGACAGACATCCAAATCGGTCGTTATACGACCATGAGCATTGAAGCTACTGCTGAACAAGAAGACGTTTTTCTAGCCTTAGTGAACATTAGTTTTGATGAAACCGTAAAAACCGTCGAGGACGCCCTTCTTGAATTACTTCACCCCAAGGGGTACCGTTTGTATCTACCCTACATGCAAGCTGACCAACCACATGTTTTTAAGAGTTTAATACTGCCAGACACTCACAGACAACTCGGACCGCTCACTCTACGAGATGCACTTGAAACACTAGCGGGTTCGGCATGGTATCTGGTGCACGATCCAGTTTATCGAATCTTGAGTTTTGAAATTTGCGCTACAAGCACCACCAGCGAGGTATCCCAATGAGTATCGTTCTACCGGTTGTATTCGGGGGGTTGCTGTTTTTGTATTCGAATAATCCCAATCGAATAGAAAATGAACTCATCGGCATTACTAATCCTGAACCGTTAGTCCAGGTCGTCGATACTCACGATTCACCAAAAGACTGTCGTTTTCATGATAAACCAATCCCAGTTCGGGACTTTTCGGCTTACCACGAACTGTTGCCCAAGTACAGTGAATTGAGTTCAACTACAGGAGTATCTCCGTGACTTTCCTTGCTCCTTTAGCTCCCGTGTTAACGATGTTGGTATCAACTTTTCTATTCAGCGGAACACCGTCAGAGGTTACAACGGAATACTCCACTTCGGACTATTCTGAAACCGTAAAAAGTGAACTAGTCGAAAACGAAATCTGGGATCTATCCGAAGAAGAATGGCAACGGTACGAAACACTCAAGAAAGGCATTCGCGGTCGTCTCAGCGACGACAAAATCTCGCCGATTGAAGTACTTGGAATTCATGCTAGAGATGACGCTGAACGTCAGCGCTATGCACAGCGTTGGGCGTCGATCATGTATGAAGATGCCGAACGTGTCTTAAAGTTTCAGCGAGCTTACGACGAAGCAATTAAATCGTTAGTCGACGAAGTAGCCGTTATTGATGCTACTCTGTTACCCCAGGCATCATCTGAGAAATCTTCGCCTTTTACACAGAGTGATCGCATCATGTTTTTCGTCGAAACTGACTGCTCTATTTGTGAAGTACTGTTATCCGACGTCTTAGATCAGTTACCGAATGTTCACGGTATTGATATCTATTTCACCAATCTAAGTTCTGGGAACGAGAATGAAATCAAGGACTGGGTGAAACAGCGTAAACTAGATGTAGAGTTGATTCGTGTGAAACAAATTACGGTGAATTTCGATAACGGATTATTAGAGTCGATCGGTTCAAACACAAACAACGCACCAGCATTATTCCTGCGAAATAACGACAAAATCGAACGTCTGCCGTTGTATGAACTTTGGTAAAGTTGTAGAGTCATCTTGCAACGACGCCACTACCCCTTACAAGCGCTACTACGTCAACCAATCGAATTATGGTCAGCAGCTCTTTCGTTGTTGATGGTTGTTTTTCTGTTAGTTACCAGACCTGACTCGATTCTTCCACCAGCTATCCACATCAGCACTATCGTAAGCTTGATACTACTTTTCGTTTACCGATTAGCGCAAGGGATCTTTGTCCTCAGCTACCGGTACGGATTAGTACACTCTTCGCCGTATCTCGTGGACTTTGGACGAATTAATCTCAAGTCTGGATTCTTATTTTTAGGTAATGGCTTTGAATGGACTCATCGACATGCCCAAAGGCTAGCTGATACCGAACGACCAGAAACTCGCAAATACGTCAAACATCGCTACAAACTCTTACCCAACCTACTCGCCAAACTAAGCCAGAAGGAACGATCTACACAAATGAACCCGCAAAGTGGATTGCACCAAGTTCATGGTGTCGAACTCTTTAAGAAAAAAGTATGGATGAACCTAGCTGATCGCGTCGGTCACACTCTTGTGCTAGGTACTACTCGAGTGGGTAAAACTCGCTTAGCTGAA
Source organism: Gammaproteobacteria bacterium (assembly GCA_009845835.1). Taxonomy (GTDB): domain Bacteria; phylum Pseudomonadota; class Gammaproteobacteria; order Pseudomonadales; family Azotimanducaceae; genus Bin55. Next base: position 10,496 of record VXYV01000090.1, read on the forward strand.
CTTCTCATTGCACAGGATATCCAACGTGGCGAAACCGTTTTAGTGTTCGATCCTAAAGGTGATATTAAACTTTTACAAAGGGTATATACCGAAGCAAAGCGAGTGGGTCGTGAACAAGATTTTTACATATTTCATCTGGGTTATCCGGAAGTTTCTTGTCGGTACAACGCAATCGGTAGATTCTCACGGATTACGGAAGTTGCTACCCGAATCGCCAATCAACTTCCTGGTAGTGGTAGCTCGTCGGCATTCAAAGAGTTCGCCTGGCGATTTGTGAACATTATCGCGCGGGCACTGTATGCATTACGACGTATACCCGACTACCAACAGATACGTCGGTACATCAACGATATCGAGCCATTATTTGTCGAATATGCGCGCAACTATTTGATGCGCAATGCGCCAGCAGGTTGGGCCGAAGAAGTCAAAAAACTTACCAAAACTCCTCACGATAAAAACCATGCTACTGCACTTAAGGGACGAGAACCCCAATCCATTGCACTCTATAAGTACATCAATGACCAGGAATTCGACGATCCAATTCTCGAAGGACTAATGTCAGCATTTAAGTATGACCGAACTTATTTCGACAAGATCGTGAGTTCAGTCGGACCGTTAATGGAAAAACTGACGACCGGTCCGGTCGCCGATCTCATAGCGGCTAGTTCTTTGAACAACGATATTCGACCCGAAATGTCTTGGCTAGATGTTATCCGCAGAAAAGGAATCGTGTATGTAGGATTGGATGCTTTATCAGATAGTACCGTCGCGAGTGCTGTGGGAAATTCGATGTTTGCAGACTTGGTTTCGGTCGCCGGTTACTTATACAAGTTTGGAATCCTAGGGGAAGGTCAACCCTTTGTCGACCCACCCAAAATCTGTATTCATGCCGATGAATTCAACGAGTTAATTGGCGACGAATTCATTCCTTTATTGAATAAAGCTGGTGGTGCTGGTTTTCAGGTTACGGCTTATACACAGACGGTCTCGGATCTGGAAGCTAGAGTAGGTACGAAAGCCAAGTCCGGGCAAATTCTTGGTAATTTCAACAGCTTGATCATGCTGCGAGTACGCGAACTAGCAACTGCTGAAATTCTGACAAGACAACTACCCAAAACCGAACTACGGCGACTAAATCCATCCACTGGTGCATCTGATGCAAGCAGGGACGGTATGTCCTTACGATTCAAGGCGCGCAACGACGATCAAGTCGCGGTTCGCGATACACCATTGTTAGAACCGGCCACACTGTTAGCACTACCCCGTGGTCATGCGTTTGCACTTATTAACGGTTCATGTTTGTGGAAAGTTCGAGTCCCTCTCGCAAAACCCGAACTCGCATCGCGAGCTACGACGACAACTGCATTGTTCGATTCGTTGAGAGCGCGATACAAAGAAAACTCTCAAATCCCCATCGAAGTTCTCAATGACTGAATCATCAAAGCTAGATCTGATCAACCCGATCTATGCAATCCTCAATAGTGTCTTACGATGGATCGGTATCGTTTTGCTCTGTGTGATTGTCGCGATGGTTGTAGAAGTGCTCGGTACGAAACTGATCTTTGATAGTGTAGATGGTTCTCGATTGCAGCAACGTACGCAACATGAACAAGAAATGTATTGGGAACATACCGAAAACACCACACTATGGGTGTCGCCAACCACCCTATCCCAGACAATCAACCAACACCTTCAACAGCTTTTTCTGGCAATAAATAATCGTTTACATGTACCTGCAAACGAAGAATCGACTGCCGGCAACAAACTACCGATCATCTCCACATTGAACCAATTAAGAAGGTGGTTCGAAGAACAATTAATACTTGTTGGAGAAGTAGTTCAAGCCTGTACTTTTCGTGTTTGTGCGTTTGTATCCTGTATTCTTCACTTACTACCCTTTATGTTAGTGGCGGTTGTCGATGGTTTAGGTCGGAGAAAGATTAGACGTTTGTCGGGAGGGCGAGAAAGTTCTTGGCTTTATACCATCGCCCATCGTTCAATACGCCCACTGATCGTTTTCTATCTCGTCATATTTCTGATCTGGCCGTGGTCTATCAACTATCCGTGGATTACTTGCAGCCTAGGGACTCTGTTGGTAACTGCCTGCCATTTGTCAACGTCGAGGCTAAAAAAGTACCTTTAAAAACACAAAGAAAACACGCCATTCCTAACAAGGGATTTTTTATTTTTACAAAAAACTATACAATAGTTTAGTGTATTAGAAACCGAGGTATTTGAGAATGCGTCTCGACTCAGGATAAATTAACCACCAGGAGTCCATTTCATGGCTAAGACCAAAGAAGCCGAATTGACGGCAGCAATCTTGCTGTACATGATCCGCTGTATCGGCGAAGGCGACTTACTCTCGCTGCACCAAATGAATGTCGGCGAGAAAGAAATCGAGCAATTGAAACAGATCAAAGTGCTCGATCTGCACTACATCGACATGCTGAAATCGCATTGTCTGCAAGTTCAATTGAACCAGCGAATATTTGCCAATATTTTTCAATACATGCTCGCCCAACATCGAGCCGAAGATGCGATTCAACAACTGTTAGGCGAAGATGCCCCCTACTCTATGCTTGAATTCTTTTTCGGATTGAGCAACCGCGAATACACACAACGACGAAAATCGCTGAAGAATATGACCGCGACCGGACGTACCAAGGAACCAAATGAAGACGCAACCGACCAATTGTTTGCCCGTTGGTCGCGTCACGACCAACGTGATGCATCCGGACGCTTTGTCGAACCATTGGAATACATCGCCGTGGCAAAGGAGTTAAATTTATCGGTACGAAGTATTTGGTTGTTGACTGAACGTTGGATTGCGAGGGGTGTTGGGATTAAGCGGGCAATAAGACTCGCAAAAGCAACAAGTTCGGCGAAATTCTGAGTACTATGGCCCGGCCATGAGACCTGAGTCACCAAAGCCTACGTCTAGCCGTGTAACCAAACACCAATTAATAGTTGGTAATTGTCGTTCAATACCGGAAGTACCGGACGATTCAGTGCATTTGATGGTGACTTCTCCACCTTACTTCAACGCACCTTTTGACTACCCTGATAAGTATCAAAACTACGAACAGTTTCTGAGTTTGATTCGGGGATTTGCTGAGGAAACATTTCGCGTTCTCAAACCGGGACGAATTGCTGTGGTCAATGTCGATGACATGCTAGTTAAAGGCGAAAAATACCCGATCGCCTCCGATACAACGAACATTTTTAATCAGGCTGGGTTTCGTTATCGCGATCGGATCATTTGGAAGAAACCCGATGGGTACTTACGGATCAGTCGACGAAGTGGTGTGTTGTTGCAGCACCCCTACCCCATGTACTTCTACCCGGACAATCTATTGGAAAGTATCCTAATTTTTCAAAAAGGGAAATTTGACTACAAGTCAGTTTCTCAAGAATCCAAAAAAGCCTCAAAAATCGATATCAATGAATTTCAGCAGAACGGTTGGTACAAAACACTTTGGAGCATGACCAACGTTCTTCCTGGATCAAAATTGGAGAAAGACATCGCGGCTTTCCCTGAAGAATTACCTTATCGAATCGTCTCACTATTTTCATTTCGCGGTGAAACGGTATTAGATCCTTTTGTAGGTAGTGGTACCACCATGAAAGTGTGTAGAAAAATCTTGGTCGTCATAGTGTTGGAATTGAAGTCGAAGCGAAACTAGTTGGTATCATTAAACGAAAACTTGGAGTTGGAAGTTCGGAAAGCGACTTTTTTAATCCGATCGATTTCAAATTAGTCAATAGACCAAACGCAAGCCCTTAACTAGTTGCCGTTGTTGCTTTTGTCTCGTGATCGGTCTTTTGTGGGTTTTTCAGGTGTAACATTCGCCAGACCAAGAAAGATAGATGAACCACCATTAAGACTAGTAGTAAGCTACCGATCAGCCAGGAAGCATTTAATAAAAATTTTGTTGTGACGAAGAGTGTGATATATACCAAGGTGATTGTTCGCACCATCGCCCAGGCCAAGCGTCGCTTACCATCTTCCTCTACAGATTTTAGGTTGAAAAACAGTGGAGATCGTGACGTTTGTCTATATGTCGTCAACTACCTGAAGAACAACTGCCAAGACACACCAAAGCGGTCTTCAACCCAGGTAAATTTTGTTGCAAAGTCATAGCTATCTAAAGGCATGAGGATCTTTCCGTTTTCTCCCAACGCCGTAGCCAATCTCATAATCTCGTTCTCGGATTCGCATTCCACAAACAATGAAATAGAGGGGGTGAACGTGAATGCATGTTCGATCGGACTGTCGTTCAAAATGATGTCCTGACCGCTTATATTGACCTTCGCAAACATGATCAAGTCAGGCGCGCTAGGATTGGCATCGCCAAACTTCTGAACCTCGACAACACGACTATTAGGAAACAGTTCCAAGTAGAAGTCCATCGCCTCTTGGGCTTTTCCTTCAAACATAAGAAAGGGCGTAACTGATTTCGTCATGACTGGTACATTTTCCTCTTGGTCAGATCGATTTGCTAATGAAGAACATCCGATTAATATTGGTACTGCGAATAGGAAGATTGCCAAAAGTAAAGCACGTTTGCGAATTTCCTGCCAAATATCGTATTTCATAATATTAAGTCAACTTCAACTTGTCCAAAACTTCTGAACTTGATCTGCAAGTTCGGTAATTATTGTAATCGTTGAGAAATGGCATCGATGAATTTGTTTGATTGTCTTTCCCAAGTTGATTGAGTGGGTCAATATTGGTGTAACAACCCCGACTTCAGACGGACAAACATACAAGAATCTCGAAGTACGGACTAAACGGTACCAATGAGAGGTGATAGACAATTGTTTGAAACTATGCTTAGCTACTCATAATTCATCGTGATATCAAGATCCCGATTTATTGAGTCAATAAGTTGCGTTAATACCTCTCTCGTATCCAAAAGATGATCTTCGCATAACGAGAAAGTTCCGGAAATACCATAGTTTTTGAAAGTTAAAAAGATTTCTCGAAACAATAAAAATATTAATTTTTTGAATACAATTCAGAGATCATTATTTGATTTGATCGAGTAACGTGTACGCACTAATGGATCTTGATTTTTCAATAACAACAAACTCAGATTGGCTAGCGCTACTCGCGTTGATGGTCTCGTTTATAGCCTTTCTTGTGAATTTGATCGTCCACAGCTACTTTGTCAAAGTTTCTCACAATCGCAGTTATAACTAACAGATACCCTAAATAATAAAATTAACAAACCAAGTGTCAGCTTCGGAGACTTTGATGGCCACTTTAGAGTCTTCGGCTGAACATCTCTTTGAGACAGGTCGTGTAAGTCACTTCAAATTGGCAGACAGTATTGATGGCTAAATATATTCCGGGACAATTGATCGACGAGTTAACAAAATCCTTTGAACCTGTCAGAGGTATAAGTTGGTGTTACGAAAACGGGTTGTTACAAGGAGAGTATGTTGTCGCACGACAACCCAACGCGGAGCTAGGACCTAAAATTGAGAAAATTCGACAGGCAGCATACAATCATTGGCAAGATGAGGTATTTGACTTTGACGACATTTTTCAGTGGGTAAAAAATGGTGGAAAGGATCCATTGACTCAGGAAACGACCATCAACACTTCTGCAAGTATTGAAGCAACTCTAGCGCTGATTGACAACAATATCTTTTTGCGACCATTTGACCATAAGTACTTGAAATCTAAAAAACTTGAAGAC
>VXYV01000092.1 GCA_009845835.1 Gammaproteobacteria bacterium
AATATTGATGAGTGCGCTCTGAGACCCAGTTTTTGTAGCCGTTTTGGTACTCATTTCATACAGGGGCTATGATTGACTGTATTCACTGCTAACTTTTCGTGCAATCTATGGTTTTTTTGGAGGTTATTCATAGACGTCGAGGCGTATCGCGACGTCTTCGAACGTGTCGATATATCTTAAAAAAGTTTGGTTGTCGTGTAATTCCTGCCGTAATTCGGCGACGATGTCACGACAACTGGGTGGTTCTGTGACTAAGTCGTAGTAAGGGGTGTTGGTGTGATAAGGTGGAGTACACAAGTGTTGCACAAGTGCTTCATGGTTAACTAAGAAAGGTTTCCCTTCTTTGGTGGTTTTTTCTGCAAACAGTGAGATAAACTGACTCAGGCGCTCGCCGCTGGGTGGATGCTTGGTAAAAAGATTAGCGGGGTCGTTCCAAGTGGGTTTAAACCACCCCGCAAAGCGGCCTGCACTAGAACCTAGACGAGTCAAACCAGCGGCGTCATCGCCTAGCCTAGCCGCTAACTTGATCAACGCTTCATTAGCAGCGAAGCGTTCACGTTCGTTGGCATTAACCAGCGGCGCGATTAACTTACGCAACTCTGCATACACTGGCGACTGTGGGTCGGTGTTTAAGTCTAAGGATTTACACTTTTCTTTCACCCAGCGATGTTCCAAAGCGTGGTGCCACATAGTGTGTTTTTCATGCGTCTGTTCGGCAGAACCTGAAGAGGGAGTACTTTGAGGCACAAGGCGGCCGGCATCGCTAGGACTGCCGTTCCCTTCACCCCCTTCGTTGTAGCAGAACCACATTACGAGAGCAGTGTTGTGAAAAGCATCGGCGTGACACGTTGTATTCAGGTTCCAGTTGCTTTCTCCTTCACCGAGTTGACATTCGGGGCGCGTTAAAGCTTCTTTAACTCGTGCAAAATCATCACTTGTTTTTTTGAAAACACGTTCAAATGTCATGGAGTTATCAGTAAGCACAAAAGAAATCGCCCGGTCATAAAAAGATTCGCCGATTTTTCTCCCCCAAAGGTACGGGTTGATCTGCTTCACATGCTGTGCTAATGCAGTATGGCATTGTTCATTGTCCAGAGCGGTTTGTACGATTTCTTGTTCTAGTGGATTCCAGCGTTGCGGTGTATAACGATCATTCGGGTTAAATCTTTGAGATGGCAGTTTTTCGGTATACCTTAAAAAATTCCTCATGGTTTCACTCTGATTACTTAACGTTGCTAAATCGTTCCGATATTCGTACCATTGCGAAAGTGCTCGTTCCTGCTCTTGGTTTGGAAATCCGTTTACTCCACAAGTTTCGCCGACCGATCCCGGGGGATAATCAACTGGGAGTAGCGTAGGCAAGTCTTTGACCATCAGTTTTAATGTATCAACTACCTTTTGTTGCACCCTGTTCTTTTTCCCGCCTGTGGAATTAGTTGCAATAATGGTTTTTGTTATGGGGATTTCTGTGATTTCTTCAGGTTTTGAACGGGTGGTATTAAAAAACAAAACCACAGCCACTATTCCAAGTAGTGTAAGTGTAAGTCCGGCGACACTAAAAAGTGTCGCAGTCTGGCGGTTAAATTTCATTTGGAGTTTTTGTTATTTTGTTGTTCAAGAACAATGATTTAACTGTTTCTTTTTGTAGTTTAAGTTTCTTTCAGCTTCGGGTATTATGCCTAGTTCTGGATCATACTGAGTAGCAAACCACGATTCTAAATCTTCTAGTTCTTGTTTTTCTTCTTCAGTAAGAGTTCCTTCTTGTTTCTTGGCGTCGAGCTCAACAAGTCTATTGAAATCACTATCGAAGTTTTCTAGTTCTTTGGGGATTAAGAATGGTGGATCAAAATCATCACCGAACAGTGCTCTCCACCATTCGTCTACTGTTTCTATTGCTTCCAACTCTCTTATCCATCGTTGGTCATAAGCAAAAGATGGCTTAAATTGGTCATCTTCATCGTTTCTTTCTTGTTCAGCTTGCAATACATGAACGTATTCATGGAGATGCCAATAAATGAGCATGTGCCTATACGGTATGTCGTAGTGTTTAGCTGTATTACCCATATTTTTTCCATGCATGTAAACGTGGGTTGTGAAGGTTGGTGTATTCCCACCTTCATATTTAGTCTCACCATATTTGGCATGGTACCAGTCGTCGTCTGTTGGGCTCCACGTTTCGTTTGTTTCGTCTAGCCACGTCGCTTTTGTACGATCGCCTCCCCAGTTTGCGATGCTCGCATTGCTTGCCGCGGCGTCAAGCAAACAGTCTTTGATTTCATCGACGTCTTCTTGGTCAAAGTTTTTGCCCGGATTATCATCTAAATAATCGACGGGGACGTCAATTGTTGTGGCCGAACCAGCATCTCCCTGATCTACATCAGAGTCCCAATCTGGAAGAGGTGTTCCAACGACTTTGATCGTGGGTATATCCTCATATTCGTGACATTCTTCTTCGGGATCGTTGTCAAACATATACGAACCACATGTCCATACTTCATTGTCGTCGTCTTCTTCATCGTGCGCAAGTACTAGGTCAGTATAGCTGTCAAACTCTCTATATACACCTGTGCAGTTATCAGCGGTATAGCCTTTAACTGGGCCGTTTGTTGCGTAAGCCGACACGGTTAATAATATTAACAAGACAACGATGATTTTATGTGTTTTCATCAGTAGTTTCCTTATGGTCAAATTATTGTTTCTCAGAGGAATGAGTGAAAGCGAGAATGCTTTCAAGTGAATATTATACGTAAAAAAAAAAAAAAGAAAATTTTTTAAGGAGAAGTTTTTCCATAAAAAAAATGGGTATTTTTATGCCT
>VXYV01000023.1 GCA_009845835.1 Gammaproteobacteria bacterium
GGGGCTACCGAGAAACTACGTCACGAGATGACTGAAGTCGTGGTTTTTTCTCCCGCGGTGATAGCGTCAGATTTGGCGCCGTTGTTGGAAGCGACGAAATCTGGCTAGAGTAACTTGAGTAGTTCTGTCTCTTCACTTTTTGAATTTAACCATAGTTTCGAGTGAGCGAACGAGAGAAAAGCTGGTTGTTAGTGTTGAAGAAACTCGATTGTTTCATGCGCTGGCGAAGTGACAATCGAAAAACTGGTTAAGATCTCACCAGAAGTCTTATTTTTCCGTTCGTTGAATTTACCGTACGTGGACTAGTACCAGTTATTATCAATTGTTCCTCCCCCATCGCAAACAATTCGCGTTCCAGTCATGTAAGTGTTTTCTTCCGAGACAAGAAACTTAACAACATTTCCGACCTCATCGGGATCACACACGTGTTCAAACGGAGAGGTATCGTCGAGATCGCCGATATTCATAATTCCAGCTCTTGCTCGCATTAGTCGTTTCCCCATTTCGGTGCGTACTAGGCCGGGTACAACCACATTCACGCGAATACCGTGTTCTCGTTCCTCTTTAGCTAATGTCATTGCAAGTGCTTCAAGGGCGGCTTTTGCCATGTTGTAAGGGGCACCGTTAGCGATATTCTTTCGGGCGTTCGCGCAAGAAATCATGACGATATCGGCGCGTTTGGCAGTTCGCATATCTGAAATCAACAATCGGCACAAAACATGGGCACTTAAGGTGTGCGTCGTGAATAGTTTAGTAATCTCCTGCTCAGAAGTTTCTGCGACACTCAAACCACGACTCGCGATTCCGGCGTTGCATATAAGTACGGTCGGGGTTCCGAACTCTTTCTTGACAGAACTGACTAGCTTTTCACATCCATTGACGTCTGCGACTGATGCAAAAAAAGCTTTTGCATCACCCTTGTTCGATTGAATTTCGGCTACCGTTTGCAACGCAGCATTGCTATCTCGATGATAATTGACAGCTACTTTCATTCCGGCTTTGCCCAGGGCAAGGGCTGTAGCACGACCGATTCCGCGACTACCACCAGTGACTAAAGCGACTCGTTCCGATGAAAATTTAGCGATGAGAAACTTTACCTCAAGTATAACTTGTATATTTATTTATCCAACCATACTGATTGTATACAAAATTATTCGACTAAAGTTCGTTTGATTTCGTCGAGGCAAAGCCCATTGGTTCAGAACAACGTTTAATAAACATATTCATTTACATTCGATACAATAGCGCTAAGTTGGAACTCACTGCTACAAAAGTCCTAAACATAGTTCGACTGAACACTAGTGTTCATCCAAGCAGTGTATGTTTAGAAGGGATTGGTTTTGACTTTTGGACTTATAACATCGATGGTAAGTGGATATTCCGTTTTCCGACGCATCATGTAGTGGCAGAAGCGTTAAACTTTGAACGAGAGTTCACCCGTGAACTCTCAATTTCTGTTCCCATCCCACACATTGAATTCTATATTGCTTACCCTATAGGTTTTCATTTACCGATTGTTGGATATCACCGATTATCGGGTAGTTCGCTAAAAAATTTTCAATACGCTAAAGTTAGCACGTCTGTTTTATCCAAACAACTCGGTAAAGTACTGAGTGAAATTCATAGTACCATACCGGACTTCAAGAAGATTGTTTCTCACCCATTCTTAAAACCAACAATAGAACCACAAGAATTTCAATTGCTGAAGGGGAAAATTTCAGAATCGGAGTTGGGTTTTGTAAAAGGAGTGATCAAGCAAAGTGAAACGTTGCAATTGTCGGACCCCAAAGTACTTGTTCATGGTGATTTGAGCGCTGAAAATATTCTTGTCAATGAAACCGTGAAACTAACGGGAATTTTGGATTGGACTAACCGTCAACTTGGCAATCGAGCTTATGATTTCGTAGGATTGTGGATGTGGGGTGGCGAAAAATTTGTCGATGAAGTGCTTGAACACTACGAATTTGAACTTAGTCCCGCCGAAAAATCTATTTTGCCAGCGTGGGGGTTAATCACATTCATCGGTCGTTTTACACGTGAATTGGAAGAAGGTCGAGAATTTAAGAAACACTACTTGTACCGATTATTTCGCGACCGAATCCAAGAACTAGCTCGTTTAGCATAGAGCTTCGGCTGGCTGGATTCGAACTTCGATAGCAGCGATTTTGTGATTGTTCGTCAGAACAGATCATTCTTAAAATGTGTTGGCGTTCCGATCCCGTACTTTTTGGTTTTTACCTTGCAAAACCTAGTTTGTTACACCTGAAGGGAAGTCTTCACTTTTTATGAAAAACGTTGATCAGACAATTGCTGAAACCACTGAACTTAAACCGATCCAAGAAATCCTCCAAGATACCGTGGGGTTATCCACTGAGAATTTCACGACTTACGGTAACTTCAAAGCAAAGGTGTTAAGCCGACGTAACGTTCGTTCAGATTCGAATAGTGGACCGAGTGGCAAAGTAGTCCTAGTAACAGGTGTTTCTCCAACGGCCGCGGGAGAAGGAAAAACCACTACTACGATTGGACTGACAGATGCTTTAAGTCACCTCGGTGTTAGAGCGACTGCGGCACTTCGAGAACCTTCTTTAGGTCCCTGTTTTGGGGTGAAAGGTGGTGCCCATGGTGGCGGTTACTCACAAGTCGCGCCGGCTCAAGAGATTAATCTACACTTTAACGGAGATCTACACGCCATTACCACAGCTAACAAATTACTCGCCTCGATTGTGGATATCCATATTTATTGGGGAAACGCTCTAGATATC
>VXYV01000102.1 GCA_009845835.1 Gammaproteobacteria bacterium
GTGTTATCTAGATTCTTGATTGGAAAACGTTTAGTTAGTTAGTTACAAGGATTTGTTAATTAAATTGTAACAAATAATTCTAACATTTACCTCTAATTCCACTGCTAGCGTTTACACGATTGGAGGTTCACCGTGCGCTACCTTGCCTTTTTCACTCTTGGCCTAGTTGGTATCTCTTCCTACGCTCAAGGACTAATTGTCGGAACCGTTGTCCACGATCAAACCGATCGATCGATGGCTGGAGCAAAAGTTACCATACCTAGTCATTCGCTCGAAACCACAACAGATTCGGATGGACAATTCACCTTTGTCGACGTTCCGACCGGTATCGCAGATCTAGTCGTCGAATATCTGGGTTATGCGAAAGCAACACTATCCGTTACCGTCGAGAATGACGAAACTTCGACCATTGAAGTCCGTATCACTAACGATATGGAAGAATTGATGGTGTACGGACAAGCTGCAAGTACTGCAGCTGCACTCAATCAACAACGAGCGGCGGATGTTGTGTCGTCTGTGCTCACGAGCGATGAATTCGGTCAGTTACCCGATGGAAATCTGAGTGAAGCTTTGCAGCGACTGCCGGGTGTTTTTCTCGAACGCGATCAAGGAGAAGGTCGTTTCGTTGGTGTACGCGGAATCGACCCCGGGCTTAATTCCACGAGCATTAATGGCGTTACGCTAACTGCTCCGGAAAACGATACGCGCGCAGTTGCCCTTGACGTGATTCCAAGCGAACTCTTGGAGACCTTAACCGTTAAGAAAACTTTCACACCAGACATGGACCCTGAAGGACTGGGTGGTGCTATTGAAGTGAAGAGTTTTTCTGCATTTGACCGTAAAGGACAAAGTTTTCGATTTAAGTACGAACTCAACCATAACGAATTGGAAGGAACAGTCAGCCCAAAAATTAGTGCTCGATTCAGTAATCGACTCAGTGTTGGTTCGGGGCACGATAATTTCGGAATCGCTGCCTCCATGTCATGGTACGACCGTGATTTCGGTAGTGACAATATTGAAACCGATGGTGGTTGGGTTGCCAACCTAGAAACGAAAGACGGTAAAAAGTTTAAAGGTGCAGAGGAGATCGAACAACGAAACTATGAAGTAAACAGAAAACGAACCGGTTACGCATTGAATTTAGACTTTAGACCAAATGTTACTGCCGAATACTACATTCGAACACTATTTAGTGCGTTTAGCGATCAAGAATTTCGCAATCGTAAAGAATATAAATTTGACAAAGGCGATGCTATATCTGGCTCTTCAACGAGTGCGATGTGGGAAGATGCCCGCCTAGAGCGTAGTATGAAAGATCGATACGAATCGCAAGACATCCTTTCGTTGATTTTGGGTGGTGAACAACGCCATCGAGATTGGAATGTCGACTTTAATATCGGTTTATCAAGGGCGAAAGAAGAAGAACCTGGAAGAATCGATACTACCTTCAGGTTGAAGAAAGTTGATTTGGGTTATAGCGGTATTGGATCAAAACCGGTCTTGATTGCTGGTGAAAAAGCGAATGATCCAGAAAAATTTGATTTGGATGAAATCGTCGTTGAGGACAACAGTACTGCAGATAATCAGAGTTCGTATGCTATCAATTTGTCGCGTTCGATCCAATTTGAAAATAGCGAAGTAACCTTGCAATTTGGTGTCAAACTCAGACGCCGTCAAAAAGATAACGACTTAGAAATCGCCGTCTACGACGGTTTTCCTAATGATCCGACCATGACTCCGTTCATTGCATCTTCACCTGAATATTCAATCGACGATTTTGGACCCGGGCTTGATCCTGCGATCATTGCTACGTACGTTCATAACAATCGTGGTCAATTTGATCTAGCCACAGAGGATACACTTATCAGTTCGGCCGTAGGTGACTACGAATTAGAAGAAGACATTAACGCGTTCTATCTGATGAGCAAATACAAGCGTGATAAGATTCGCTTGATTTATGGTCTCCGGTTCGAATCCACATCTTTCAGTACGATGGGCCAACGAGTTGTATTTGACGATGTCAGTGGCGATGGCGATCCCATGCTACACCCCTACGAAGAATCGCAGGATTATCAATCGATTCTGCCCAGCGCAAATCTACGGTATGAGTTTAACGAATCCCTTATTCTTCGTTCTGCCTACTTTCAAACAGTCGCTCGACCTTCGTTTGGTAATCTGAGTCCAGGAGGTGAAGTTGAATTTGCAGAGGACGACGGTGAGACGGAATTCAAAGCAGAGATTGGTAATCCCGGTTTAGAACCTCTAACAGCCTCCAACTTTGATTTGTCAATCGAAAATTACCTGCAAGGTATTGGTATTGTGGCTGTCGGTTTCTTCCACAAACAAGTTAATGACTTTGTCGTATTAGCAGATGTTGCCGAGTCGACAGATCTCAGTCAATTTGTTGGTAACATTGGTGTCGACGATGCTGAACTAATAGCGCCGATTAACGGCGAAACCGCAAACATCACAGGTTTTGAATTGACTTGGACTAAAAAATTCAACGAATTACCCGCACCATTTAATGGATTACTCCTCACTAGCAATGCGACTTTCTCTAATAGCGAAGCTACATTGGAGTTGCGAAATTCGACTATTCCTATGCCCAAACAGGCTGACCGAGTGTTTAACCTTGGTGTCGGGTATGACACACAAACTTTTTCATTCCGTTTAGCGATGACTTCTAAGAGTGATATGTTGATCGGTTTGGAAGATCCAGCTGATCCGGAATTCGATGTTTATCAATCAGGGCACACGCAAGTTGACTTTAGCTTAAAGTACTTCCCACGTGAACGTTGGAGAATTTCGATAGATGGAAATAACTTGACTGATGAGCCGTATTTCGCATACTTTCAAGACTCGGCCTATAACGCCCAGTACGAAACTTACGGAAGAACGCTGTCAATGGGAATTCAATATCGTTTCTAAACACATTTAGAAAAATCGAAACTCTCAATTTAAAGGGAATTATTCGAGTTGCAGTAACTGCCTCGAGCGTGTTGGTGTGGCTACTGTCAAGTAGCTGCACCGCTGTCCCCAGGGAAGGATTGTTTCTTGTCAGCGCAACTGTCGAATCGACTCCGGTCCCTAACGACGACGATGCAGCAGATGATCCGGCAATCTGGGTAAACACTAGTAATCCCAAAGACAGCAGAATACTAGGTACCGATAAACGAGGTGGATTGCAAATACTTGATTTAAATGGTCAAGAGTTGGAGTATCTACCGCTAGGAAAAGTCAACAACGTCGATCTCAGATCAAATCCCTATGAAAATGACAACACTTTGATCGTTGCGACACGACGCGAACCATCTCAACTCATACTACTCTCGTTAGATCATTCCTCTAGCGATGTGGATTCTTTACAACACTTCGATTTACAACTTGAAACACCTTACGGTGTCTGTGCAGCAGTTATCGACGCTAAGCTTTATGCGATTGTTAACGATAAAGATGGCACGTTCCATCAGTATTTCATTGACAGGGAAAGGCAACTATCTTTGGTTCGTAGTTGGAAGACTGAAACCCAGCCTGAGGGGTGTGTCGTGGACGATGAGAACGAAGTGATCTATCTTGGAGAAGAGGAGAGTGCTATTTGGTCACTAGATGCTGCGCCCACGGAAAAACCTTTGTTGCAATTATTCGCACGAGTGGGTTCGGGTAAGCTTGTTGCCGATATTGAGGGAATATCACTGTATCAAACTAAGGAACAGACCCTACTCATCGCATCTAGTCAAGGCAGTAGCTCATATTCGGTGTTCAATACCGCAGATTCGAGTTTTGTGGGTGCATTCAGTATTGTTGAAAACAAGATGGGACTGAAGATTGATGGAACTTCAGACACAGATGGTATTGCAGTTTCCAGTCAAACGCTTCCAGGGTTTGAAGGTGGATTGTTTGTTGCTCAAGACGGCGAGAATACTGTAGCGACCAAGAATGGTTCAATGAACGAAAACCAAAACTTCAAATTTGTTCCCTGGCAGGCGATTAGTCGAGCTTTAGGTCTGTAGTCGACAAACAGCTTTTACTACCGATGACTTATGGTGGGTTCCCTTTCAGCGATGTTAGCTCATTTTTTGAGAATAGCCTTTTCTTGAAGCTGGTTACTCAAAATTCAACTGTAAACTCAAAGTGAACATGCGGCCGGGCGTGTTGTATCCATAAACTAACGCATAGGATTCATCGAACACGTTATAGACTTGGGCTGATGCGCTAACTCGTTGCCCGATTTGTCGCATATAAGTAAAGTTGACTAACAAGTGAGGATCAAGAGTTTCGCATCCGCGCCAACATGCATCTATCGATTTATCCACCCAACGACTTTGTACGACTGTCTGAGAATAGTTGGTCGTGAAGTCCACTACACCAGTCAAAATATTGGACGGTCGCCGTTGTGTTCTGACATACGCATGTACTTTTGATTGCCGGGTTTCTGAATCGAGATAAGAATAACTTAATTGCGACGATAATCGGGTAGTCCATCCCCAATTCCAAAGTATTTCTACTCCTCGATTTCTACCATAGTCAACGTTCTCGCTCACATTTCGTCCAAACGAAATTTTGTCGCGCAGTCGATGGTGAAATCGAGTGAGTTGCACATGCCCAGCCGGTGCACTGAGTTTGAATCCAATATCAATACCCGACCCAAGTTCAGGTTTAACTTGTGGGTTAGGTAACCACGCTTGGCCCCAGCCATATCGATCGATCATCGATGGAAATGACACTGTTTTATCATCGATTTCAACAAATAATCTCACGTCGACATCGTCCAGTAGGAACGAAGGTAAGTTCCAAAACGTATGGAAGTTGGTAGAGAAGATAGCCGAGTCTTGTGAACTATCGGTCATTCGTATCGAGCCTACCCAACTCAAAGCACTAATACTTTGCTGATAAATGAAATTTACGATACTAGTATTGATCGGTTTTCGTACAGCCTGACCTCGAACAAAAGACTTATTCACATCATACGTTTTCGTAGTATCGATACTGAAAAAGTCACTGAGCGGTATCAAAACACCAAGTTTTGTTCGTGAACCATAAGAGTTAGCGGTAAAGCTTTCTTCCCATACAGCTCTATTTATTGAACTCGAGGCGCGCACGACGATCCGGTTGAGAATCGTTCCGGTTATACCAACTAAACTTTGTTCAATGTTTGCGACACCAGGATCGTACTCTTGAATACTTTGTCCATATCTAATCGTACTCTCCCATTGATTATGGGCTCGAAAATGGTAGTGAAAAACTAGATGTTGCAATGAATCAACATCTCCGTCGTTTCGGACATCAACGCCGTTCCAATGACGATTCGAAAGTGCTAGACTGTGATTTTCGAGTCCTAAGGAAAACTGCATCAAATTTCCAGCCGAACCCCCACCCAGTATCAACGACCGTACTGGTTCAATAGTCGATCGGAGATTGAGTACTCCAGCAATAGCTCCAGAGGCTGGTGTCGGGTTAAACTGAATACTTGCGATACCGACACAAGACATCGTCGCGAAATTAAATTCTGAAACGGGGTCGCCAATGTCATAACCATCTACCTGGATACCCAGATGGTTAGCTTCCGCGCCGCGACTACGAATCTGTCCAATACTATTATCAAACGCTAAGCTGGGGAACAAATTTAGTACGTCGGTCGCATGACTCAACAGCTCATATGAACTGACGTTTGCAGAGTAACTTACGTTTGACAGTACCGGTTTGACAACAACCTCTTCAATTTCGTCTTGCTCATCACCGGTTGACTCGCTGGCTTCGTCCGCTAGTAGGAGTGACGTCGTGAACGCAAATAGTGCCACAGAAATGAATAAGTATTTAAGAGAATGCATAGAAAGACCTTATTTTTGAAGGAGAAATTATAGAATTCCAGTTCGTCATTTTTGATACAATTTTGTTTTGAAGTTATTTTGTATCTGGATTCAATGTCTCAGTTCAACCGTCGCGTATATAGCATCAGTATTGTGTTTACAGTTCTGTTTGGCTTAATAACAACAATTCCCAGTGTTGCCGAAAACACCGTGGAAATCCCAGTCGAGTTTGCGTCAGATTCGCAAACGAGGCTTGACTTGATTGAACGATTGAAAAATACTCGCCTTTTAAATGAAGAAGAAATCTACACTCAACTAAATTTGACGGGCCCAAAGGGTATTGGTCCCTCCGAAAGACCCAAGCACCAGTCTTTTCTCACCCACAATCCGTATGAACCACCCTTCGAAATCGTGCTCACTGCTCTGACCTACACAATCCCCGAGAACGAGAACAGTTGGGAATTAGTAAGAGCCGACAAATACTTTCGTTTCCGGGGACAAGAACCAGTATTACAGTGGTATAGTGGTGGTGCCGAAAACCAAGCGGTTTGTGCAGTTCAGTTCATCGACGAGATTAAGATTGACTACCGCCTTAACACCTTTAGCAATATAGCAGATGCTCATCAGGAAGGGTATATAGTGACTCATCACAACCACTGCGGTACTTGTTCATCATTGAAAAACTTGGCTGTCTATCTTGAAATTTTCGATATGACAACCGAAGCCAGAGATTGTGGTAGAAAACGAGGTGCTAAAAATGTCAAGACTTGTTTAATGGAATCAATGGGGTTACAAGAACGGTGTGCTGAAGCTTGGGCGTACAATTCCCAACACACTCGGAAATATTGTACAGATATATGTGTAAAACACTACGGTTTGTGGAATTTATTGAGAAATAACGTTAACAAACCGCATAACGATGAAGACGGGAACCTTAACCCTTGTCTAGCTTGTGATGAACAGGTATCTGGACCGGGTTTCCAGTTTTTTGCTGGTCGTACGCGGCGAAATTCAGGTATCGAGTCTGCTGTTTTTCGACCAGCAAACGAGATACTCTCAGTTGACCACTCACTCTACTTCGACTAATTACTCATCGTCAGTATCGGGTTCGATTGCATTAGCAATGTTGTGTACGACAATCTCGCCTTCAACCAGGTAAATCACTGTTTCTGATATGTTCTTCGCGTGATCGCCAATACGTTCTAGCGATCGTGCGACCCATAGTGCCGCTAAATCGTTTTTGAGGTTAGCAGAATTTTCGACGATTTGTGAGGTGGAACTAGCGACGACTTCGTCGTAGAGACGATCGATCTCGCCATCACGAACAATTGTTTCCTTAGCCTGTTCAACATTCAATCGAGTGAAAGCATCTAGAGCATTGCGAACTGCATTGACAGCTTGTTCCATTAATTCCGTCATGATATTGTGATATTCACGGTTCACACTATAACACCAAGTTTGACCGACGAATTTTGCAATACGATCAGCTTCATCGCCAATACGTTCTAGATCAGTACTTGTCTTGAAAATTCCGACTATCAGTCGAAAATCTGAAGCAGCGGGTTGCCGTAAAGCGAGTGTCCCTTCCGCAAGACGATTCAACTCAACCGTACGACGATTAACTTGCAACTCCATAGTCTTTACTGATTCAGCTAATTCCGAGTCATTTTGAATGAAGGCTCGTGATGCATTTGCAACTTGTTGCTCAACGGTTCCACCAAGCGCAACGAAATCAGTCTTTAAACTCTCCAGTTCTTCTTCAAAGGTTCCTGAAATATGTCTCTGCATAGTCTTTTCAACTCCATGTATTCAAAGCAATTAACCGTATCGTCCAGATACGTAGTCCTCGGTCTTTTCTTGTCTTGGATTAGTAAAGATAGTACGTGTATTATTAAACTCGATCAACTCGCCGAGGTACAAAAACGCCGTAAAATCACTAACTCGCGCGGCCTGTTGCATGTTGTGAGTCACGATTGCAATAGTGTACTGCGTCTTGAGTTCAGCAATGAGTTCTTCAATCTTCAAGGTCGAAATAGGGTCTAATGCTGAAGCGGGTTCGTCCAATAATAGTACACTTGGTTGAACTGCTATGGCACGGGCAATGACCAAGCGCTGCTGTTGCCCTCCAGATAGTCCTAGCGCCGTGTCCTTTAGTCGGTCCTTCACTTCATCCCAGAGCGCAGCACTTTTGAGTGCCCATTCGACCCGACTTTCCAGCTCAGACTTTGGCACTTCTTTTGTTAATCGTAGCCCGTATGCCACATTTTCTTCAATCGACTTTGGAAATGGGTTTGGTCGTTGGAAGACCATACCAACTTGTCGACGTAATTGTGCAACGTCCACATTCTTATCGTGTATATCCAATTTGTTCAATTCGATCCGACCGGTAACTGAAACACTATCGATTAAATCATTCATCCGATTAAAACACCGAATAAGTGTTGACTTTCCACATCCAGACGGTCCGATAAGTGCAGTTACCCGCTGTTTTGGAATTTTCATCGTGATGTTCTGCAACGCAGGTTTATCAGCATACGATAGACTCAGATTAACGACGTTGAGACTAATGTCGGAATCAGGGAGTTCCATTGGGTCAGCTTGAGTGGTCGAACCAACAAGATTCGACGCTAACTGCAGACCAGTGTCTTCTTCCGCAGATGAAGTTCTAGGTAATGTTTCGGTGTTTATTGCAGTGCCTCTCGATAACGCGCTTCTAACCGATTTCTTAACAGTATCGCAGTTAGATTTAAAACAATTATGATCAAAATGAGAAGGAGTGCCGTAGCGAACACTAGCGGTCGAACGGCATCGACGTTAGGACTCTGAAAGCCAACATCGTAAATATGAAAACCAAGATGCATGAATTTACGATCCAAATGCAAGAATGGAAAATTACCATCAATTGGTAACGATGGTGCAAGTTTAACCACACCTACCAACATCAACGGTGCGACTTCGCCCGCTGCCCGCGCTATTGCTAATATCACACCGGTTAGCATTGCTGGACTAGCCATAGGCATAACTACCTTAAAGAGTGTTTCGGCTTTCGTGGCACCCAAGGCTAAACTTCCCTCTCGCAGTGCACTAGGAATGCGAGTGAGTCCTTCTTCAGTCGACACGATAACAACCGGTACGGTTAATAACGCAAGTGTCAGTGAAGCCCAAATAAGACCAGGCGTCCCAAAAGTCGGTGCTGGTTTCGCCGCTTCAAAAAATAAGTCGTCAATCGTCCCACCGATGAGATACACGAAAAAACCCAGACCAAATACGCCATAAACAATCGACGGAACTCCCGCTAAATTATTGACGGCAATACGAATCAACCGAACTAACGTCCCTTGTCGTGCATATTCGCGCAGATAGACTGCTGCTATCACACCGAACGGGGTAACTAAGACTGACATTAATATGACCATCAGTATTGTTCCAAACAAAGCAGGAAAGATTCCTCCTTCCGTGTTTGCTTCACGCGAGTCTTGCGTAAGAAAGTTCCAAATCGTGGAAACGTAATGACCAAATTTACTTAAAAACGACATTGAATTCGGTCGCCACAAGTGCTCGATATCACGTAACTCAATGATCGATTCTGAACCATTAGCAATCCGAATTACTACCTGATCACGCTGTAGTTTCTCATCGATTTCTCGAAGACTCTGTTCGTGCAGTTCGTATTCTTGGATCAATTCCGACTGTTTGGTATTTAAGTCAGCAGTTTCAAAATTGCCACGCAATTCTCTCTTTCGTTGTTGCAACCGCAATCGTTCCAACTGGTAGTTGATTTGATCAATCGATCTTTTCTGCAATTTCTCCGATGTGTTTCGTAGTGAACTGGCGCGTTGCACACGCCGTTTGAGTTCCGACCATAAATCATCCACCGCTATCGTTTGACCAGACTCTCGAAGTTCAACGATTGTACCGTAAGCATTACCCCATTCGGAACGTTCAAAAACCACCATGTTCGGATCTTGAATCTTAGATTCGATCAGATGAACATCAATCCAACGAAAATCTGGCGCGTTGACCTTACGGTTCCCGGTTTTCATCATCCATCGACGAACACTTCCGGGTGGGAGTTCCGTATCACTGGGATTGAATTCTTGGTACAAATCTCGTGAAATCGATTCGCGCTGTGCTATTTCACCCACTAAGACGTACTCATCCCATTCATCGTGGTACTCGATAGTATGTACATCTGCGGGCCAAAAGTGTGCTAGACCTTTCCAAGCAATTAATGTAATCAATCCGACGACCGCGACAATCGAAACACCGACTGCTGTCGCCGATAACCAGATCCATGGGTCACCGGAACGGAACCACCTACGTATGGAAACGCTATGTTTACGCTGCAGACCCGGTTCTATAGGCAACCGGTCATAAGTTTCCATAGCGCGCCCTCAGTCTTTGTCGAACAACTTCGGCAACAGTGTTGAGAAGAAAAGTAATCAGGAACAGTACAAATGCTGTGAGAAATAGTATTCTGAAGTGCGTTGAACCAACTTCTGATTCCGGCATTTCGACCGCAATATTCGCTGCGAAGGTACGCATTCCTTGAAACAAATTAAAGTCCATGATCGGGGTGTTGCCGGTAGCCATCAGTACGATCATGGTTTCCCCGACAGCACGTCCCATCCCAATCATGATGGCTGAGAAAATACCGGGACTCGCCGTTAGCAATACAACTCGAACTAAAGTTTGCCAACGAGTAGCACCCAACGCGAGTGATCCGTGCACAAGGTGTTGTGGGACTCCGTAAATAGCATCTTCCGCAATTGAAAAAATGATCGGTATCACAGCTAATCCCATGGCGATACCAATGATGAGTGCGTTTCGTTGGTCATAGTCAACTCCTAGAACTTCGTACAACCAGGTTTTCGCATCGCCGTGACCTTGAAAGATCAAACTTGCGAACCATTCGTTATTTGCTAGCGTTAACCATCCCAATAATACCAGAAGAGGAACTGTCAGCGCGCCGAACCACCCGTCAAGACTAGCCCGGATTCGACTAGGTAACAGGGTAGTCAAATAAGCAAAGAGTAAGACACCTAAAGGTGGAATTAGCAACAGCAACATAATGGCGGTTAGATGTTTTTCGATCAAAGGGGCTAACCACAAACCAGCGATGAAACCAAGAATTACGGTAGGTAAAGCAGCCATGATTTCGATACCGGGTTTGATAAGTTTCCGCATTTGCGGGGACATGAACATCGCGGTATAAATCGCCCCAAGTATAGCAATGGGTGTGGCGACTAACATCGCATAAAACGCGGCTTTAATCGACCCGAATAACAATGGCATGAGAGAGAACTTCGGTTCAAATTCCACATCGGCTGACGAGCTTTGCCAAGTAAATGCTGATTCCTTGTAGCCTTCATAATCCACTTTACCCCAGAGAGTCGTCCAAGACGTTTCCGGATGTTTGTTGTTAACTCGGAAAATATCGATTGAATCATCATGTATTGCAATCAATCGATCAGCCCGGGGTGAAAAAGCAATCAGACGGGGAACTTTTTCAAGTGAAACTACGGTCCGTTTTTTAGCGGCTGAAGTGGTATGACCAATAAATCCACGACCCGAGTGATCAACTGCTAGGAACCCTTTTCTACGATGCTCCAAGATGATCTTTTTGATTGGTTTTGGGTAATCAAAAGTTCGAACCATCCGCAAGCCTTGGTTCGCTCCAATCGGTCCCAATATCCAATGATCGACTCTACCTTGATCGTCCGCGACTAAAAACGAGTATCGTCCTAATACCGGTTCTGCAAACTGAAACGAACTGTTTTCCAGTCTAAAACTGCCGACCTGTTCGACAGATGTTCGTCGCGTCGAAGCGACATTGATGAGGCGATAATCGCCATTTGTGACGTCAATTTCAAACAACCATCTACCCAGAGGACCGATCATTATCTCGACGTTGCGCGGCGATGGACTCCAAGCGTCTATGGTAGTTGACTTTGGTTCTTCAAGTTCGTATGCATCATCGACATTTAAATACTCGTGAAGATCGATTGAACCATCTATATTGAGTAATACAACGCGTAGTTTTTCGTCACTTCGAAAGGCATCGAAATCATTAATCGAACCGACATCGATGAACGAGTCATCAAATAGCACATCAACTTGGTTTTCGATGGTTCGGATCTCATTGAGAAAACGTACACGATGAACGATTTGAAAGAATACCAATGTGTCTAACTCAGTCAGGGCAACGAAAGTATTGGCTAACGGGTAAAGTGGTTTAACTGTCTTGAAGTGTGAGGGAGACACTTCAATTTCATCCAATATTGACATGTCTTCTGCGTCGTGGCATACCACTGAACCGTCGGCATTTATCAAAGATATCACCTCAAAACTATCATCCGAAGAAACGTGTAGTACACCCTCAGTAGACAAGTCGAATTGATGGTCTAACGATACCGATGCAGGCAGCAACATAGGTATAACCACCCAAAACAAGTACGCCATGATTAAAACGATCGCACCGATCACAGCTATGCCACCGACGCGCACTATAGAACGAGTCGCGCTGTTAACAACCGTACGCGACTTCGAAAGGTTTGGAAGCTGGTATTTTTCGCTCACTTTACCAGTTTATGGGGAGACAGAATTGACAATCAAATGACAAGCCATTGATTAGCTACTCAATTCGATCCAGTTCTCTGTCAAGTGTTTCAAGACCTAATGGTACATAGCCATCTTTTTGGACTATTTCTTGTCCTGGTTTAGACAAGACGAGCTTCAAAAACTCTCGTTCTAACGGTGCTAGTGGTGTGTCAGGTTTTTTATTTACATACACGTATAGATAGCGCGTAATAGGGTAGGAACCATTTCTCGCGTTTTCGAAGTCAACGTCAACTGGTTCATCTCCTTCGATTTCAGCGATAGGAACAGCGCGGACTCCAGAGGTTATATAACCGATTCCCGAATAACCGATTCCGTTGAGAGACTGAGTTACGGATTGTACGACCGACGCGGAACCCGGTTGTTCGTTGACTGTGTTCTTGAAGTCACCTGAACAGAGCGCGACTCGTTTGAAGTATCCATATGTTCCGGATACAGAATTTCGACCGTAAAGTTGTAATGGTCTCTTTGCCCACGACCCTTCCAACCCTAAATCACCCCATACCTGTACATCGTTCTCATAACCACATCGTCGGGTTGAAGAAAAAATCGCATCGACTTGCGCGATAGTAAGAGCAGTTATGGGATTATCCTTATGCACGTAAACTGCTAAGGCATCGATAGCGACACGAATTCCCAACGGTTTGTAGCCAAACCGCGATTCAAATGCTTCGACTTCTTGGTCTTTCATTTTTCGACTCATTGGTCCAAAGTTGGCAACACCTTCAGTTAAAGCTGGAGGCGCCGTAGCCGAGCCTGCGGCTTGTACTTGGATCTTTACATTGGGATACTGTTTCTCAAATTCCTCTTGCCAAAGAGTCATGAGATTAGCGAGGGTATCGGAACCGACACTCGACAGTGTACCGGATACGCCACTGACTCTTTCGTAGTCGGGCAAATCGTCAATCGCTACCAAATTTGTTCCGATCCCATTGGCAAACAAAGTAAGCATGAATAGATTAAGAGTTCGTCTCATGGTTGTAGTTCCTTGGGTATTGAGTCTAATGGTAAGTCGCAATAAAACGTACTACCACGACCAACTCTGCTTGCTATAGCAAGTTTACTTTGATGTCGTAACAGCACATGTTTTACAATGGCTAATCCAAGTCCGGTTCCACCAGTCGCGAGGGAGATGTTTGGTTCAACACGATAAAATCGTTCGGTGATGCGTGGGATGTGGTTCGATGGAACTCCGATACCTTCATCGGTTACTTCGAAGCGTGCTAACTCACCTAATTTTTCCCACCGAATCGTTACCTTACCACCGTCTGGACTATAACGTAGTGCATTAGTTACCAGGTTTAGGAATGCACTTCGTAGTTCGTTTTTAACCCCAGAAATTTTAAGATCTTGAGCAATATAGGTTTCTACAAAGTGATCAGTACTCATCATGGGTTGAATTTCTTCCACCAATTCGGCGATCACTTTTGGGACATTGACGAGAGTAATCATTTCTACATCTGGCTTTGGTGAGGCTTCAAGTTGTGAAAGTGTCAGCAGATCCTCTACTAAAGATTTCATGCGTTGGGCGGGTGTGTTTAGACGGTTGATAATCTCGAATACTGCTTCTTGATCAAGTTTTTGGTCTGAGAGACTTTCTAGGTATCCAATCAACACGGTTAATGGTGTTCTGAGTTCATGTGAAACATTAGCAATGAAGTTTTCTCGCATCGCCAGAATACGGTTGACTTCGGAAACATCACGGGCGATTAATAGCAGACTGTTATCTCTTAGTTTGAGAAGTCGTAGTTGCACGTGAACATTGTCGGCCGCAGGAGAGGGGATTTCTACTTCGTCTTGAGAATCCCCGTTGGTGCGCAACAGTTGTTGGGCACTGGGGTGGCGGAGGAAAGTGGAAACACTTGTTCCGATGTCGGCGGGATTTAACCCGAGGAGTTCATCAGCCCGTTGATTCGTTGCACGAATTGCGAAGTTCTCGTCTAACATGACGCAGGCGTCTGGAAGCCCGTCAAACATTTGCTTGAATCGTTGAGTGGTACTAAGTAACCTCTTGGTTCGATTTCTTTGGTTGTCAAGTGTATTATTGAATCTCTGTTTTACCGAAGCGTAGACAGACAGAATGTTTGTTTCCTTTCGGTATGGATTGAGTGACCACTGTTCAAATTGTTGTCCTTGGACCGTTGAAAAAACTATCCATCCCATACAACACGCAACGGCAATCATGGTGGTGTAAACAAGAACCTGCAGCAAATAGCCAAATACTAGCAAGAGGACGACTAAAACACTTAGTTGAATGACTGGTCGCCAACTCACGATTCAGGTTCTCGCATATCAAATCGGTAGCCCACGCTTCTCACTGTTTTTATGAGTTGATCATGTTTAAACGGTTTGAGTGCGTTTCGGAGCCGTAACACGTGAACATCAACCGTACGCTCAAACACGTAAGCAGTTCTGCCCCACACCAAGTCGAGTAATTGGTCGCGTTTAAATGCACGATTCGGCTGTCGCATAAAAATTTCTAAGAGGCGATACTCTGTAGGTCGTAAATGGATTGGAGTCCCGTTGACTGTAACCGCCTTTGCGATGGGGTCCAACTCAATACCGAGAACATTTAGTGTTTCATTGGTAATTTTTATTCTTCGTAACAATGCTTTAATTCGGGCAATCAACTCTTTTGGTGAAAATGGTTTCGTTACATAGTCGTCAGCTCCTGAAGAAAACCCTTCCAACTTGTTCTTTTCTTCTTGCCGCGCAGTCAAGACGAGAATAGGTAAATCTTCCGTGATCGGATTAGTTCTAATGCGTTTCGTAAGTTCAATCCCACTCATTTGCGGTAGCATCCAATCGATTACCGCGATTGATGGTAGGCGATTCTCAAGAATCTGTAACGCCTCTTCGGCCGTACTTGCAACAATTATGTCAAACTTCGCGCGGCTAAGAGTAAATCTTAAGAGTTCACAGACGTCGGGTTCATCCTCGACGACTAAAACTGAGTGAGGACTCATGGCTTGAGAATCTGACGATAGTTTTAAGTTTGGCAGTATTAAACTTAAAAACTATAACAGTTTTGTTAACACTTTGTGATTATTGGAACAAACTGCCTTTGACTTCACGCAAACTTGTTGTGAGAAGCTTAACGGATATTTTACGAGCATATTGCCCGCGTGCGAGTGCATTCGCTACTCAAACAGAGTAGTCGAGATGCTGTGTAGGAAATTCGTGTAACTCTCAGAGGAATTGCCCATATTGTACTACACGGGTAACCATATACAGTCGAGATATACCTTGATAGATAAGGACTAGTTATTCCAAATCTTTTGACACGATTTGTTTAAACGTTTGACACATAACAATTACCTATTTACTTCTAGATTTAGTCGCCTTAAACCCTTTGCGAAATTGAATTCGCGTGTAAGTGTTGTAGAAAATCAGACATTGTGGTTAAAATTTTGTACCGATGCGTTGACGAATAACAACAG
>VXYV01000082.1 GCA_009845835.1 Gammaproteobacteria bacterium
TGGGAATTATATACATTGGTAACATTTCCCTCCTTCACTTTTCATACTCGATTTCATAGTCCTTGACAACCAGATCGGTCAATTCTTCAGGACTAATCGGTATGTGTATCTCTTCCCTCAATTCTGCCATTGTAGGTTGGTAGTTGTGGTCTGGCAGTATCACCTTGATTTTCTTGATCTGTTTTTTCTTCTTATGCTTTTTGGTCATTTTCATACCCCTTGATTGAATCGGTTATCTGTTGCAAATCCCCCTGCACCCATTCATGCTTGTTGGGAAATAGGCTGTGGATGTATTTCTCGGTTTCACGGAAAAGGGGAGTCAGATGGGTAAATTCAACCTTGTAACGCCTGTCGGGATCGGAAGTCTGGTAGGCATTCAATCGGGATTTCCAGTTCTTGGCTATACCGACCTTGTATTCCCCCGGGTATTCCGGATGTGAGATAACATAAACGAATTTTCTTTCCCTGTAATCAACGCCCTGGTCGGTTCGCTTTGGCGGATCGGTTTTCAAGTGAATTGTGTTTTGATATTTCAACAGGTCGTTGGGATCGGCTGCCTCCCTGGTGAGGCGTTTGTTGACCAAATCATAGGCGGTTATTGATATGTCAACGCCTATCCATTGCCTTTGCAGGTGTTCAGCTGCAACGCATGTGGTGGCGCAACCGCAGAAGGGATCCAGAATCATGTCACCGGTATTGCTACTCGCTTGAATGATTCTCTCCAGCAATGCCAATGGTTTCTGGGTGGGGTAGCCGGTTCGCTCTTTTGCCTGTGAGTTGATGGCAGGTATATCAATCCATACATTGTTTAATGTTTTCCCCTTTTGTTCGTCTAGATATCTGATTTGCCTTGGCACATTCCCCGTTTTTGTTTGAACGACACGACCATTAGCAATTTCCCTTTCCATTCTCTTTTTTGACCAACGCCAGGTTCGGGTTATACCCATAACCTCATAGGTCAATTTGGATTCCTTGCTTTGAGTTGGTGCTGTGATGGAAGTTAATTGATATCGTCTTCCGGCAAAATCGGTATGGCAATATTTGTTTTTTGTCTTGGTATCCAAATTGCTAAAGTCGTATGGTATTGTTACGGCTTCTGTTTTCCATAAAAAATCATCACTTTTTGAATATCTCAAAACAACATCGGAATCTTTTGCCAATCCCCGTGTGAGATTTCCTTTTCGAGTAATTGTTCTTTGCCAAACAATTTCATTCCTGAAATTGTCTTCTCCTAAAATACAATCAAGAAGCACCTTGAGGTAATGACTCATCGTTGGATCGCAATGAAGATAAATACTGCCTGTATCCTTCAATATCCTGTGACACTCGATCAAGCGAATTGCCATGTAGGCCAAATATGCAAAGTTGTATGGATTGCCCACGCCCTTTATGCCGGTAAGATAATGATATAGTTCGGGTTGATCTTCCCTTATTGCAACCAGCCATTCAGCCTTTACATCCTCTTCCCTGAATATATCGGAAAACTCCGCTCCCTCGGCACTGCTTCCAATCGGTGCAGTGAATTTCTTGTTCTTGTTGAAGGGCGGATCAAGATAGATCAGGTCAATGCAGTTGGAATTGATACCCTGCATGACATCAAGATTGTCCTTGCAGAAGATCGTTCTGTTTGGAACATTGCAATCAGGCATTGGAACCAACCAACTGATTGTAGGTCAACCGCTTGTCGTTCATGCCAATGACCAGATCGGTCATTTGGTCAATGGTATCCGATTTTCTGTGGTTGTGACGCCCGACAAATTCTGCAACATACCGGTGCAAGTGTTTGGGGGACATCTTGTGGTAAGTGCCCTTATGCCCTCGCTTGAACATCGCCCACATTGATTCGATACCATTTGTGTGGACATTGCCCTTCACATACTCGCCTATGCTGTGATTTACAGTTTTATGGTTCTCCAAGCCCTTGTATGATTGGTTTTCATCAGAGTGTATTTCCGTGCCTTCCTCGGTGTTTTCCCTGACAAGACCCTGCAGGGTTTCCTTCTTGGTATCTGCAATCACACGGGCAACAATCCTGCCCGATTCCCGTTCCTTCATTCCAAAGACAGCGGTTTTTCCTACTGTTCCCCGGCCGGCTTTCAGTTTCTTTGATTCATGCTTGTTGGCTTCCTTGCCACCCATGTAGGTCTCGTCCACTTCAACGATCCCCTTCAACTTGGAGTCCTTGACCTCATATGCCTTTCTCAACTTGCTGACCAGCAACCAAGCCGACTTCTGGGTTATTTCCAATTCCCTGTGAAGTTTCATTGATGACACTCCCTTGAGGTTGGTAGTGAACATGTAGATTGCGATTGCCCATGTCTGGTAATCAAGGTTTGACTTGTGCATGATCGTTCCTGTCTTGACCGAAAAGAACGGCTTGTTGGAACAATCCCTGCAACGATGGGTCTGGGTTGGGTGCTTGACATTGCACTGAACATTTAACGAACCGCAATGCGGACAGTATGCTCCATCCTTCCATCTTCTGCTTTCAAACCACTCCCTTGACTTGTCATTGTCGGGGAACATCTTTATAAGTTCAACGAATGAGATGCCTTCTCGATAAAACTTTCCGGGAGCTTTCATTTTTCAACCTTAATTCTAAAATTCTTGTTATTAAGATATAACATTTTAATAACATTTTACAAGAAGAAAAGTGGAATTATCTGGTATTTTGTGTATTATTTCTTGGAAGTTGGGGCTGTGGCGGAATCGGTAGACGCCCCCTATTCGCATTAGGGT
>VXYV01000077.1 GCA_009845835.1 Gammaproteobacteria bacterium
CCATCGTCCGGTTAAATTCCACGATCGCAAACTGACGCGCCTCAAGCGTCCGACCACCGACACTCTTCAGATTCTCCGCATACACTGAAAACAACGACGTATTCTCTGACATCGGCAACTCCATTACAAGCAAACTAAGTTAAAACTACTCATGGTTAGATTCTAGCAATTTTGAATTAAACACACCTTCCTTAACTCCAGGAAAATGTCGGACAGAATTAGCAGACTGTTATCAAACCGCTGCAAACATTAACCTTGCTAGACTAGATCAAATTGAAGAGGAGTATAAAGAGGCTGTTGAAACCTGTGAGGACAATTACGAGGAAAGAGTTGAGAATTCTAACAATATTTTAGATCGACTGTTTGCAGAAGCTGCTAGATCCAGATGCTTGTATCGAGCAGAGAGAGCATACATAGAAGATGTCGAAGCACTGGAGAAAGAATTAGACGATAACACTGATCTTTGCTTCAAGTATTTTATGGCCTGCATATATTTGTGGGGGCCTGATTAATTTACTGAGACCCACCGATCTATTACAGAGACTGGAATTCGGAAGAAGTTCCAAAGAATGCCAATAAGATGGTCAAGGTTAGTTCGCTACAAA
The DNA here is from genome assembly GCA_009845835.1 of Gammaproteobacteria bacterium. Taxonomy (GTDB): domain Bacteria; phylum Pseudomonadota; class Gammaproteobacteria; order Pseudomonadales; family Azotimanducaceae; genus Bin55. The sequence continues at coordinate 606 of VXYV01000077.1, forward strand.
TAGTCGAATTTCTTGTGCTATCTTAATGGCCGGCTTGGGTTCTCAACTTATAGTTTATGACTAGTTGTGAATTCGCCATGTTATCTATAGTTACATCAGGAACTAGTTAGAAGACATATTTGCGAAAATTGTCTAGCCATTTACTAAAATGCTAAACATTAACTTGCGCGCATGAATTGCCGCCAGGCTTCGAGGTCGCGAATGCTAAAGACCGAATTACATTTCTTTACTTCAGCCATCGTCGCTTTAGGAACACTACTGTAATCATGCCCGGGCAACAATAGAGTATCGTTTGAGAGTGATTCAATTTTCTTTATGCTATGGAACATTTCATCAGGATCCGAACCCGGCAAATCCACTCGACCACAACAATCAATAAACAGGGTATCTCCCGACACGAGTAAATCACTCACTTTGAGGCACTGTGAACCTGGTGTGTGTCCTGGAGTATGTAGAAACTCAATGTGTAATGAACCCAAGTCTAAACCGAATCCTGCGTTCGTTCTTACTACATCACTTTCGCCAATACCCGTCAACTCCTTAACTGCATCGGTGTCGAGTTTATGTACATATACCGGTAACGTGTGTTGATTCAGCACATCGGCGATTCCCGGGATCGTAAAACCTGCCCATTCTCCACCAACATGGTCGGGATGAAAGTGAGTAGCGATCACACCAGTAAGTTGATAATCGTGCTCAGCGACAAAGGCAAGTAACGTCTCAATGTCCCAAGCCGGATCAACCAAGACACCTTCACGAGTTTCAGCCGAACCGATGAAATATGAGAAATTGGCCATCGGTCCCACTTGGAACTGTTCAACAACAATGTCGGAGTTTAATTTGTTCAATGTGAATTTACGCTATTCCATACTCGCACGAGATCTAGATGAACTAGGCAGGTGCGACGAAGTTGATTCATAAAATGTAGACTCTGCATTCAATAATGTTCGCTTCTCCCAACGAAGAACAAAGTCGTCTTGGTACTGATGGAAGAGAACTCAATAGATCACTTCTTCCGATAATACAACTCAAATGTTACATCTGATCCGACAATTTTATCTTGCCATTCTGTTTTTTGGTGCGTTTTCTCTATGGGCTGGACCACATGAAACGCTCGAAGAGTACATTGAACAAGCAGACGATTCCTACGAATGGTACATTGAAAGTGTCGAAGAATTCGGTGAATTTAAACACATTGTGGTCGATCTGAAATCGCAAAGATGGCGCGATAAAAATACTGTAGATCGACCTATTTGGCAACATTGGATGCGGATTTATGTTCCGGATGAACCAGCAGAAAACGTAGCGATGATTTTTATCGGTGGTGGTAAAAACCAAACCGAAGCCCCGACTGAAGTACTCACAGATTTCGCTAAGCTTGCTCAGGATAGTCAAACGATCGTCGTGTACTTAGGACAGGTTCCAAATCAACCGTTAATGTTTGACGGTAACGCTTTTCCCATACGTGAAGACGCTCTCGTTGCATATTCTTGGAAACAGTACTTGGAAACGGGTGATCACACTTGGATTGTGAATTTACCGATGGTAAAAAGTGTCGTACGGGCTATGGATGCGACGACAGAACTACTCAGTACCGAGGAAGCTGGTGAATATGAGATCGACGAATTTGTTGTCAGCGGCGGTTCAAAACGGGGGTGGACTGCTTGGCTTACTACAGCGATGGATCAACGAGTGATTGCGACGATTCCGATCGTCTTCGACGCGCTGAAGTTTGAAGATTCGTTACACAACCACTTTAAGTCATACGGATATTGGTCGCCGGCACTAGCCGACTATGCTTCAGAAGGACTCCTACGAAAATTAGGAACTGATGAAGCTCAGGATTTATTCCTCATTACCGATCCCTACGAGTTTCGTGACCGATTAACCGTACCAAAATATTTGGTGAATTCTGCTGGCGATGAGTTTTTTCCAGTCGACTCAGCCCAATACTACTTTGACGAGTTGCGGGGTGACAAATACCTCCGGTACATACCCAATACTGATCACAGTTTGAACCAATCGGATGTAAATCAGAGTCTCGCTACCTTTCTATGGTTGATTGCAAACAAGAAGGAGATTCCTTCTTTCGAGTGGTCATGGAAAGAAAAAAATATTTCAGTGTCGAACTTTCAAGGTTCAGTACTAGAGGTTAATCTCTATGAGGCGTTCAATCAACATGGTAGAGACTTTCGCTTATTACCGGCGAGCGACGAAACTCCAACACCGCGGGGTACGACTTGGTTAAAAACTGATCAATCGGACATTAAAGATGACAACGAAGTACTCTTTGATTTGCAATGGAACTTGAAGGATCGAGAATCGGGCTGGCATGCCGGTTTTGTCGAAGTAGTTTTTGATGTCGGTTTTACCTATCCGTTCAGACTAACAACTAATGTCAAAGTTTCCCCTGATGATCGACCGTTTGAATACAAAGACCATCGTGCTGAAAATTATGTTACGATACATTGTGGCTCGCTCAATGAAGACGTTTCCACTTCCGTTATCAATCATCTAAAAAATGATGTTGGCACAGAATATGCAGAGTATCAAGTATCCAATGACCGAGATTACTACACGTGGTTACCTGTTCAAGACATGCGAATTGAAGGCCGAAAAGTAGGTGCATTTTTGGAGTCGTTAGGTTACCAAGAAGAAGCATGTTTGTTCCAGATTGAATCCGGTCCGAAACCTACGATTCTGGAAAATCAAGAAGACGGCGATTAGTTATTTCGAAGGTGAGAAGAATTGGCTTTCGGTAAAAAACTACAACAAACTATTGCTGCCATACTAGCTCCAACATTGATGCTGATCGCATGCCTTTGTGTTGTACTAGTATTAGTTTTAGTCGTGTGGCTAACGGTACTATTCATAAAGCCAGTCGCTACTTCTCACAAGCCCTATTTCGATAAACCTAGTTATGCGGAGGTACGACCAGATTGGTATCTTTATGGTGAGTCCGAATCATCTACTAGCTATGAATTCGAAAATAGAGATTTGCAAGCTGCATTTGTGACGTTAGACCAACTTTATGGATTGGTTGGCCGAGATGAACAACCTTTTAGTGAGAAACCAGAGGCAACAGCACTAGCTGCGGAGTTGTCACAAGGGTTTCCATCTGCGGTGAATCGAGAACAGTTGATGAATGAATTTTTTAACGATTTACGACAATTTTCAGTAGAACTGTCATTGGACGATGGGTTGAAACGGATTGCCGACGAAAGTGAACGCACAAGCAGAATCTTATTAGCCTTAAGAAGTTATCACGTCGAATACGTCGATCGGCTTACAGCTGCAATGAGCATTGCCAACGTCAATACGAACGTGCAAGAATCTACTCGACGGGGTAAAATTCAACTACATTTGCAGATTGCGGCGGCCATTGCCTTGACTCTCTTAGCTAGTTCAATTGCCATGTTGATTTTTCGTATTCGGTCAGACCTCAATGCGTTTAGAGTGAGAGTAGAAAAGCAGGAGCAACTTGATGAAACAAGTTAGGGTGTTGCCTGGCATCATGCTAAAATTGGCTTTTACGCTTGTACCGCTTTCCTTAGCCTCTGCGACTGAAGAAACCATGGATTTAGCCGAATGCATTGCTGAACTCGAGGCAGAAGCAAAAGCCGCCGAAGAGGAGGGTACGTCCTCTACCGAAGCGACTTTGCAAGACAGTATCAGTAGATTCGATGAATGCATCAAACGTATGAAACTGCAGAGTACCGGGACAGTGGCTAACTCGGAAAATGAAAGTCAAACTTTAAACGACCTGTCGGATCAGAGTCAGATTCAAGGCCAGAATCAAAATGCCGAGGACAGTTTATCTCAGAGCATGGAAGCATTAGACCTGCTATTAGCAAGACAACAAGGACAGCTTGACCAAGAACGGGCTCAACGCGACCAACAGACCGCTGCCGAACAAGCCAAGCAAACGCAAGATAATCCTCTGGTCGACGAAGTAAGCGATCAATCAAGCGAACAAACGTCGGAAGAACAGCTTGCCAGTCAAGATAATTTACCTAGAGAAGAAGACGTTCGGTCGAAAGGGGGGCAACACCAAAGTGGCGAGCGATATCCATTAGACCCGGAGGACGAAGACATCGTACTGAAGACGATTCGTAAAGCAGCCGAAACCGAACAGGACCCCAAAACGAAAGCAGATCTATGGGAGGAATACTATGAGTACGCCGACAAAAAGTAACACTAATCATCGATCAATTTTTCAGGTACTACCTAGTAGTATCTTGCTAACACTTAGCGTGGGTGCTATGTTGCTAGTCTCACCGTTACACGCGGTCAAAGTTGGACCACAAACACGACCAACCAAACCAACTATGGTCGACGTCGAAGAACAACCAAAGTTTCTCAAAACGCGTATGGATATTCCTTCCTTGCGCTTAGCGATTCCTGTGCTAGATCCGGGTATTCCCATCAGTACCGAAGAACAACAAAAAGAGGGCATTTGGCCCGAATTGCGACAAGCTGAGGCTGTGTTAGCTGCCAGCAAGTTAAAGGAATGGGTGCACCGCTTTAATCAGTTTGATGAGATTGTGATTTCTGCTGATTCATCGGTTTCGGCCGACTTATACCTACTTGGTCGAATTGAGAAGTCCGACGGCGAGACCATGAAACTAGCGTACGAAATTGTCGATGCGCGAGGTAAAAACTGGACTTCAGAGAGAATTAAGTCACATCGAGTTGAACCCGGTTGGCATGAACGGTACGGAAAAACCGAAAGAGACCCTTTTGACGAACTTTATTACGAAATCGCCGAAGATTTGTACGAGGAACTAAAGGATCGTGGTAAGTCGCATGTCAATCAAATGGAATATAACGAACGGCGAGGGACAAAGAGCGCCCGAATGTCTGAACTAGAACAAATAACAACCGTTCGAAAACTCGCATTTGCTGGCTATATCTCCTCAAAATATGGCGATTTTTTGACAATTTCCGACGGACGATATAAGATCGCCAAAGCACCTAGTGAAGAATCTCAAGATTGGGTGCGTATGGAATCGATCATGCGCCGAGATAAAGAATTTATTGGGGTAATCGATAACTACTATGAAGGTTATGTCGATCAATTAGCTAAAGACTACAAACAATGGCAACACGATTCATTTCCGGTAGCACGCGAAGTTAGAATCGCAAAACGAAACCGAAACCTTAAATCAATTGCGGGTGCTGCTCTGCTAATAGCGTCAGCTGCAGCGCTAAAGGATGGTGCCGCTGCCGAAGGCGATGGCTCAGCCGAGTTGGGTGTCCAAGTAGGTGCCGCCGCCAGCGGAGCTTTACTATTAGGTGCTTTTCGTGACAACCAACTTAGAAAACAAGCCTCTGAAGAGATTAACGAATTGGGCAAAAGTATGCATAACTCCATTCGACCTACCCGTATCAATCTCGATGGTAAAGTAGTTACTCTCACTGGTACTGTTCATGAACAGTACCAAGAATGGTCGTCGCTGTTGTTGGATCTATACAACTCGGTAGAAAACGATCCAGATGCGGTGCAAATCTTAGAGGAGTGAGCATCCTTTTTTCACTACTATCTGACTAAGGTAGGGTACTAATGAACCGCAAGTTTGTACCGAAACTCGCGATCCTTTGCGTTTTTTGCTCTCTCCCTTGGCAATGCTTCGCCTCCGAAAATTTAGAGGAATTACTAGATTGCGAAGGTGAAGATGCCGATTCCCAACTCTGTATCGACAAAGAAGAAGCGTTTGAACTAAAAGCAAGAATAGAGGTTCTATTCCCCATACTCGATGCGATTGAAGAACCGCCGTGGAATGCTGAATCGTATGCCGAGAACAAGACAATATATGCCGAAGCCCAAGAACTTTATGACACTTGGTATTTCAGCGATGCGAAAACGAAGTTTCAAAAGTGTTTGGATACTTTGGTTAGTCTTCAACAATTGTATGACTCTGAGTTAGTTGATCGGCGCACACAAATTGATGCGCTTATTGAGAGCAAAGACTACGAAGCGGCGTTACCACAAATCGAACGACTATTGCAATGGACACCCGACGACCAACAACTAGTGAATATGCGGGATAGAACAAAAGTTGCAATCGAGTTAAAAGAAGTCATTACTAAAGTTCAAGTACATATCGAACAAGAAGAATTCGAACAAGCCGCTGAGTTACTAAATGACTTTCCGTCAGGATATTGGGTCGATGAAGTCAGAACTGCTAGCCAAAAAATATTTCTTCATGAAGTTGAGACGAGTTACAAACAAGCAATGTCCCAAGGATATGAATTTAGAGATAACAATGATTTGTTAGCTGCCAAGAATTCGTTTAATGAGGCGTTAAGATTTAATCCAAATTCAACCGCTGCACAAGAAGCACTCGATGATGTGAATGAACGCCTTCGGTTAATCCAAATTGAAGATTTGTTAGACGTCCTCGAGGATCAAGAACATACTGAGAATTGGGAAGGAACTGTTGCTACGATTGGGGAACTCGATAAACTAAATGCATCGTCAGACTACATTGACAATCGTCGCGAACGTGTTTCTCTGTTCTTGGACGTAGAAGCACGTTTAACTGCGAGCACCAATATCGATATTGCGGATTTTGACAAAAATAAACGCCAACAAATTCAAGAGCTATTAAAAGAAACACATCAGTACATTCAATCAGATCGAATCCGAACTGTATATGAAGAGGTTTCGACTTTGTTTGATACTTATACCACACCCGTCAAAATTACTTTACGGTCAGATCGTCGAACCAGTATTAGTATTACGCCTGGTAAATCTTTGGGTCGATTCAAGAAAAAGGTCGTGAAAATACTTCCGGGAAGTTACGAGATTAGCGGGACTCGTAAAGGATTTCACCAAGTCGTACAAAATCTCGTTGTGAAACCAAATTCCGATACCATCGAAGTAGAGATAGTGTGTAGTGCAAGGTTCTAATTCCACCAAACGCAAACAAGGTGATATAGAAGAGTTAATTTCTCTACAGAAGGTGCGCCGTACACGAGTTATCGTAATTGTGTCGGTCTTGCTACCGTTACTCTTATTGGTTACTTTGTTGTTTTCGATGAAAGTCGTTTCGATAGAGGTTCCTGACCCTAGAGCCAAAAACAATGTACAACTAGCCTTTACGCAAGGTTTCGGTATCGCCATAAATGAACGTATCATGTTCTGGGGTGATGTCCAGATCGAAGTTCAGGCCGAAGGTTTTTATCCAGATACGACCGGAATCAATCGCACGACTAGTTCTCCGTTAGAAATTGCACTAGAACCCTTACCCGGTAAGGTAAAGTTCCGATTAGCTCAAGAGCTCTCGGGGGAAAGCTCCGAGTTTAAAGTTGTGGTAAACGACCAAGACACATTTGATCCGTTACCACAACAAGTACAGTTACCCAAAGGGAGTCACAGCCTACGAATTTTAGGACCAAATGGGTATGATCTACAAACCGAACTCCAGGTAATCGGTTATGCGGAAGAACAGTGGGTTCAAGTGGAATCACTCGAACGTGGTACTCTCAAAGTACAGGTTATTCCGGAAAACGCAATCATTGAATTGAGTGGAAGCATACTAGCGGAAGGATCGTATTCCGGACCAGTGTCAGTTGGTGATTATGAACTTGTAATCCATGCTGAAAAGTTTGTCGATCACAAAGTTCCCATCTCAATCACCAAAGGTGCCACAGTTGACTTAAAGACGATTAATTTAAGAAGGTTACCAGGTGTTGTACGACTCAGTTCAGAACCAGATGAGGCTTCGTTGTTGATTAATGGTGGATTTATAGGTACAACACCAAAGATACTAACGATTCATGAAGAAAGTTTCGAACTCACCATTCGTAAACCCGATTATCAATCCATCACTGAAACCATCGTGGTCGAATCGCGTCAGGACGAACGACATCACTACGTTTTAGAACCCCTGACCTATGAGGTCAGTGTTGAATCAGACCCGATTGCAGAAATCACTCTCAATCAAGAAAGTAAAGGAGAGTCGCCAGTTACCATTACGGCTAAAGCGGGTGATATTCTCGAAGTGTCCCAAGATGGTTATGCTTCACAGCAGGTGACATTGCAATCTGAAAGCTCGCAAGTGAAAGAGCTTAAATTCAAACTAGTGGAATTAGCGATAAATGCATTCGAGCAAGCGGCCGAGACCATTGTTGTCAGTGAGTCAATTCGCTTGAAAAAATTCTCATCGATGAAATTACAAGTTGCGCTCCCGGGAGAGTTGTTATCTGACGACGAGCCCACCGACAGCATTGTCGAAATCACGAAACCATTTTATATGGGCACACACGAAATTCGGCGCAAAGAGTATGCTAAGTTCGATACCAACATAACGGTAACTCCCGATAACGAAAATTTACCAGTGACGGGAATACCATGGATAGAAGCAATCAAGTTTTGTAATTGGTTGAGTCAAAAAGAGGGGTTGGAAAATGTCTATACGATCAAGGCAAGTAACCAAGTAGAGATCAATACAAACGCTGGCGGTTTTCGCTTACCGACAGAAGCTGAATGGGAAGCGGTCGCGCAGTTCAACTTTCAGAAACGCCAAGTCATCGGGAAGTATACATGGGGCACTATAGATAAACCACCAACAGGGGTTGGGAACTTGGCTGGATTTGAAACACGAGAAGCTTTACAACTCTACATCGAGTCTTACACGGACGACCATGTTGAACTAGCTCCAGTTGGTTCTTATAGCGCGAACCTCAATGGGATATACGATCTTGAAGGGAATGCCGCGGAATGGATTTGGGATTTTTACAGCCACCCACTTAGTGGGCGAAATGAATCTCTCGTTGATCCGCTTGGTCCCTCTGATGGCTTAGATCATATTATCAAAGGTGGTAGTTTCCGCTCGACGATGTTATCGGATGTACTGGTAAATGCACGTAGAGTGATATCGTTTGAAGATGAAACTGTAGGTTTTCGAGTGGCTCGATGGATCTTTTAAAGATGCTCACTCGTTTTTTACTGAGTAGCGCCATTACCTTTGTTTGCTTCGTGGGTTTTGCCGAAGAAGAGATTGAAGATGTGGAACCCACAGAAGTTGAGGAAACTGAAGTTGAACTGTCAGACGAGTCAGAAGCGCAGGAAGACGAACAAACCGTCTCTGAAAAGTCAATCGAAAGTGACGCTGAAGACGAACAAGAACCTGACTTGGAAACGGAAACGAAAAAACCATGGAAACGCCTTCCCAGTAAACCTTTACCCGTCGGTTCTAATGTTGAATTACCACAAGATATTTAAGGAAAAGCCTTGACTCAACATTCGTTTCAACGAAGCATCTTCGAAAAATATGGGCTCATGTTTGACTGTGTTGGGTTGATCGTTTGTGGTGTACTCATTCATTTAGTCTACATCTTTTGGATTACGCCGCAAGCTCAAGAAGCAGTCTCGACGGCTGAGCTGTTAGGTGATGTTCCAGCACGAACGCTACCCATAATCTTGAAAGACATCGAACAACAAGCTTGTTTGACTCTTACATTGTGGTGCTTATGGTTATGGGTGTTACGGTATCGCTTGTTCCAAAATGACGGCTACTTATTGGAACTGGACATTCTGCACTTGGATAAGGTAGCAGAACAGGATTCAAAGGTGTCGACCATCGACTTTGTTGAAGAACGACTAGCTCAATTACGCGCCAGTTTGAAAGACTCCCAGTTAATCAATGCTATCGACCTAGCGGTCCGTCGAATTCGACTTAACGGGAACTTTCAAGAAGCCAACGATATTGCTATGGAGGCTTGTGATTTACACCTCGAATTATTAAATTCCAAGCTGTCTATTTCGCGGTACATCTTGTGGGCTATTCCATCGATAGGATTTTTAGGTACCGTACGGGGGATTAGTCAAGCTTTGAGTAAAGCAAATGAAGCTATGGCTGGAGATATTTCTGGAGTTGGGGCAAGTCTTGGAGTTGCGTTTAACTCCACTTGGGTAGCACTATTTCTCAGCCTGATTCTCATGTTGATTTCCAATTCATTGCACGGTCGTGAAGAACGTTTGGTTGCACAATTCAAGAGTTTTGTGTCGTCTACTTTTATCCCAGTTCTCAGTTTACGGATGAACCAACCCGTCGGCTCGGAGCCAGTAAAAACGAGTGAAGAATTCGATGAGCATAAAGATTCGAAAGGATGATTCCTTCGGTTTTGCGCTATCGTTTTTAGATGTTCTGAGCTGTGGTTTAGGCGCGGCTATCTTATTGTTGCTGATTGTCAAACACGGGACATCGCTTGTTCCAGTTGATACACAGGAAGATGTCGCTACGCAGGAACAGAAACTCGCTGATATCTTAGACGGAAAACTTGCGCAACAGGGAGCACTTGAAGCACAATTAGCGGCTTCTTCCCAAGATATTCAAACGGCGATAGCCAATAAAGAGGCATTGGCGTCTTCACAAGATCAACAACTACAAAATTTGCGTGCGCAACTCAGCCTATTGAGCTCTGCACGCAACGATCTAAAGAACATTCAGGAAGAAGTTACCAGTTTACAACTACAACGCGAAGCACAGTTTGCGACTCCTACACTCGAAGTTGAAGAAGAAGAGCTGGGTCAGACCGGTCAATTGGGCGGCATTCAAATAAAAGATGATTATGTTGTAATCTTATTGGATCGATCAGCTAGCATGCTCGATCATTCACTCGTCGAAATCATTCGATTGCGCAACAGCGATGCTTACTATCGGAACAATGCATCCAAATGGATGACCGCCAAGCGCACGGCGATTTGGGGATTTAAACACATTGGCGAAGGAAAAAACTTTGTATTATTGACCTTTAGCGATACCGTGCAAGATCTGGATGGTACGGAAGTAGAGTTATCGACAACTCTAACCTGGAAACAACGTGGTGAACCTGGATTGACTTTGCAAAAAGTCGCGAACACTATTCAAAAAGTCGAAGCAGCAGGACCGACTGATTTGGAAAGTGCAGTTACGTTATTGAAAACTCTAGAACCTTTACCGCGACAAATTTTGTTGATCACTGACGGCTTGCCTACCGTTCCCGGTCAAAGACGATTGAGCGCTGTTAAAGGTTGTCCACCTTCGAAAAATCTAACAGCTAAATTATCGAGTAATTGTCGGCGAAACATATTCGAACGAGTGGAACGAGTGTTTCGTCGCGATCTCACCCAGACCGAGATCAACGTTGTTCTTTTACCATTAGAAGGGGATGCTGCTGCAGTACGAAAATATTGGGAACTAGCGTCCCGTCATTCTGGTCGAGTTCTCGCGCCCGCTCCCAACTGGCCACCAATCTAGAAAAATCGTGTCAACAGATAATCGAACCAGTTCACAATATTCTTTGAGTTTTTTAGACGTTATCGCCTGCGCGTTTGGTGCAATCGTGCTGTTAGTGTTAATTTTGCCAATCGGGGAAAACGCGACAGAAGAACCTGAAAGTGTAGACTTGTCGGCGACTGGTCGTCTATATTTCTTGATTGATACCGTTACTGAAGAAATCAAAATCCTCAATTCGCAGATAAGTTCCAACCAAAAATTGTTATCGGACATCGAGTCAGAAACCGTTTCGATAGAGGAGTCTACGGAGCAGGTCACAGAAGCTGTTCAAACCACTCAGTCGCAACTTGAATCACTACGTGGACAACAGAAAACACTTGAAACTACTGTGGCTATACTACAAGAACCAGTTCCACAAACTCCAGAACCATTAGAAGTCGAGTCGGAACTTTCGGGTATACCAGTTGATTCAGAATACGTCGTATTTGTCGTAGACACCTCCGGTAGTATGCAGAGTATTTGGGGACATGTGATCGAAGAAGTCAAGCGTTTTTGGAATCTTTACCCCAATGTAAAAGGATTTCAGTTCATGAATGATAACGGACATTACTTGTCCAGAATTGGGGCTGGTCGTTGGATTCCTGACAATTTTGTCGCGCGTCAAGCTGCTCTCAAAAAGCTGGATGGTTGGATGAGTTTTTCTAATAGTAGTCCGGTGGAGGGTATCCTTCAAGCAGTGAAAGACCTGTACTCAGATGATCGCAAGATGGCGATTGTGGTAGTCGGTGACGAATACCAGGGCGGTAGTTTTCAATACTTTTTCGACGATTTAGAGAAAAGCATTAAATCTCGATCTGTGAAAGAAGAGAATTTGCGCATCCACGCGCTTGGTTTTTATAACATGGTGGGGGGTTCTGGGAACAATTTCGCAATTCTAGCGCGTGAACTGACACATCGCTATCAAGGAGCGTTTGTGGGGATTGAAGAAGCAGGTTTCTTTAGTAGTAACCTAAGTCCAAGCATATTACCTTCAATACCACTACCACTACCCTTACCAAATCTAGGTTTATGACGGGAATTACGAATTGAAATTTCGAAAAGGATTTACGCGAATGGACGAATCAAGCTTGGAGATACGTCGTATTTCATGGTCCAAATATCGATGCACCCACTTAATGGATTTTCTTTTTGACAATTCTATCCGTCGTCGCAACCACTGTCACGAATGAACTCTAAGCAAGGTAAAGTACGAACGCCGTTTAAACAAGTGTATAAGTTTTGTCGGAGGTGGAGTATTTGGGAGAAGATCGTTATCAAAAGTTGTAAACTTTTTTTACGGATTACAACAGGGTTCAACAAATAACGAACAGCACTGCTAGCAGAAAGTATTGAAAACCAATCTAAGTCGACCGTCATGAAGCATATTGGTGCGCTCATATAGTTCGTCAACTAATCCGCTTGTTTTAGTTTGAAAGAACCGGAGACTTTGAACGAAGTGTGCAGATTCAATACGACTAGTTAAGAACTTTAAGTTACGTCTAATTGAAGAGTTCATTTGAGATTCATTGACAATAGTACCCAACTGCCCGATTGTAAAAACTCCCTTTTTAAGTAAACTAATATACTCGGAAAGGAATGTATGCGTTGTTTTACTGGTGTTTGACGTGTCACTTTGAAGCAGTAAACCGTCGCTCTCTAATACGCAATGAACAGTATCGTCCAGTCAAAAAATAGCCTAATGCGAGTGATCTCGCACTTCATGCTTCCAGTAGTTTTTTTGCTGGTTCTGGGGGTGGTACCACGAGTCATTTTTGCTAGTCCTCCTGGTGATCCAGACCCATCCACAACGTCGACGAACTCGCAACCGACAACCGTTCTTCCTCTGGGCTTATTGTTTGAAGAGGTTACCGACGCAGGGTTTGATCGGGAACGACCCGAAATCGAACATATTTGGACGGACGAGGCCAAGTTTGCTGCCGGCATCGCCGCGGGCGACTATGATGGGGACGGCGATGTCGACTTATACGTTGTCGGTGGCGATAACGAATCTAATCATTTGTATGAAAACGATGGTAACGGATACTTTACTGAAGTAGGGGTTCAACTTGGGGTCGATGTCGTTCACCGTGGCTGTGGTCCGGCTTTTGGCGATTTTGACGGGGATGGAGATTTAGATCTTTTTGTCGGTGCTGTTGAGGGTGATCCCATTTACTTCTTCGAAAATCGACTCAATGAACACGAAGGGAAGTTTGTCGACATTACCGAAGAATCTGGATTAGATGATCAACCTTTTAACACCGTGAGTGCGTTGTTCTACGATTACAACGTCGACGGATATCTGGACCTCATACTGACGCATTGGGGAACACCGTATACTGCTGGTCGCGAGACGTCAACATTTTGGCGTAATCAAGGTGACGGCACCTTTGTTGCGGCAAGTCTAGAAACTGGTGTTGCTAATAATCTTACTTATGAGAGAACATTTGATTGGAGTTTTACTCAAAGTTTTACGGATATTGACGGCGATGGCGATACTGATTTTTTCTTAGTCGCGGACTTCAACGAAACCCAGCATTTTCAAAATCAAGGGAATGCTACTTACTTTCGAGCAACAAACCAAGAAGTTATTGTTGATCAAGCTGGTATGGGGTCGACACTCGGCGACTTCGACAATGATGGCGACATGGATTGGTTTGTTACTTCAATTTACGATCTCGATTCATTCGGTGGGGAGTATTTTGGCAATCGTCTATATGAAAATGATGGCCAGGGTCTCTTTACTGATATAACAGATGACGCTGGTGTTGCCGACGGAGACTGGGGTTGGGGTGCCTGTTCAATGGATTTCGACCACGACGGTTTTTTAGACATCTTTCACCTCAATGGTTGGACAGTTGGGTCGACCGGTAAGGATCATACCGTTTCCCTTCCGCGCATGTTTTATAACCAACGGGAAAATCCCGCGACCTTTTTGCTGTTTAATGCGGAACTCGGTATTGACAATCGGAGTCAAGGTCGTTCGTTAGTTTGTTTCGATAGTGATAACGATGGCGATATCGACATTGTTCTCACAAATAATGCGACGGACAACATTGTGTACTACCGCAACGTAAGCACAACTGACAAAAACTATATTAATGTGAAGCTAAAGGGAATTGGACACAATCGTTTTGGTGTCGGCGCTCGCATTAATGTAACAACCGCTGACGGTGAGAAATACATTCGTGATATGGCGGCCGCGAATAATTTCGCATCACATAATCCTCTCGTCGCTCACTTTGGAGTTGACGATGCAGACGTTGTCGACATTGAGGTTCTGTGGCCAGACGGTTCGGCCAGTGAAGAGACCGGGGTTACCACGAATCAGACTATCACGATTCAAGCGACCGAGGAACAGACTCGATTAGTCTTAGTGAATGGCGAAGGTGCTGGAATTTACGAAGAAGGTGATGAGGTAGAGATCACTGCAGCTGAGGGATTGAAGAACTACTACTTCTCACATTGGACCACATCAGGTGGAGGTGAATTTGCCGATCAATATTCGTCTACAACGACGTTTACGATGCCAGCTAATACCGTAACCGTGATCGCGCATTATTTGCCTGGTGCTGGATCGGATGAAGATGTCTCCGTTGCACGACGTTGGAATGAGTTGGTATTGCAATCGATCCGCCATGATTGGGCACGACCGACGGTGCATGCGCGCAATTTGTTCCATACTTCAGCTGCGATGTACGATGTATGGGCTTCCTATACGACCCAAGAAGTTCCGTGGTTGTTAGGTCGGACCCAAGCCGGGTACACCTGCGATTGGAAGGATCGTCCCTCAGTACCGCGTGAAGGTCCAGAACCTGAGA
>VXYV01000060.1 GCA_009845835.1 Gammaproteobacteria bacterium
CCTCGCCCGATACCGAAACATATCCCCTTCATTTTAGATGTGACAGACTACTAGCGTAAAATAACCGCTTCTCATTAACAAAAAACTGGTTCGTAGTCGCGCAATTCATTGCGCTTCTTATATTCACCTCAGTATTAGTTTCAAAATCCCTTAAAAGCAAATGTATCTTTCAGGCTTGGTATAAGTTTGTGGTATTACGGATTATAGCATTAGTTTGGAGAACTTATCAACAATAAACATGTGAATAGTAGGTATCCAGGGCGTCCAGTCAACTGGCAACTTAAAACTGAATAACTCTGGAAAACGTTTGACAGTCACTCTCAACAATGCTATAATTGTGAACATGTACAGAGTCGTGTTTATGTGAAATGACATATAGATTCACAGCGGAGGAAAACATGAAACGTTACGGAAACCGTCACGGAAACTCAGGAATCGCCGCTTACGAAGTGGGATCTAGATTCATCAGAATCCGGTTCACGAGCGGCAGTATCTATCTGTACACTTATGACAGTGCAGGTGAAGATGACGTTGAAGAGATGAAAGAATTGGCAAAAGAAGGCGAAGGGTTAACAAGGTTTATTAACGACTTCCGACCAGGTTATGCTAAGCGAGAACATTAGTCGCTTAAAGAATAGTCTCTTTAGGTTCGTAGTAAGGCAATTTATTGCCTGTGTTGATGCGCAATGAATTGCGCTACTACAAACCTAAGACAAAAACAACTCATTGCTGGTGCTAATGCGCAATGAATTGCGCTACTACGAACAAGAGGGAATTGGAATATGTACCGCTATCGGGGCCTAACACCCGAAGAGAAAACTAAAATCCTGCAGCAGCGACAGTTGAATCGCTTCCCACCACATGCCCCGCCTCACTTTCACGATACCGAAGGTTGGTTCCTGATTACCGCTGCCACTTACGAGCATAAGCCATACTTTCACACCGACGAAGAACGGACATGGCTTCTGAGCGAGTTACGAAAAGAACTTCAAGTCGTCAATATCTCCATTAGCGGTTGGGTTGTCCTACCAAATCATTACCATTTATTGGTTAAGTGTCAACCGCTTTCGGTTATTAGCCAACCCTTGCGCCGCGTTCATGCCCGCACAGCACGTAAGTTGAATCATCGTGAAGGACTAACCGGACGACAAATTTGGTATCGTTTCAGTGATAGGCAAATTCGTAACGAAAGACATTATTACACCACCCTAAACTACATTCACTACAACCCGACAAAGCATAACTACGTCCAAAAACCGAAGGACTGGAGTTGTTCAAGTCTACATTGGTACGAACAGCACTTTGGAATTGAATGGCTACGTGCTCTCTGGCGAACACATCCTGTTCGGGATTATGGAAAGGGATGGGATTGGCAAAATTCAGGTTCGTAGTAAGGCGATTTATCACCTTTCTGGATAAACATTTTACATTAACAAAAAACTGGCTCGTAGTCGCGCAATTCATTGCGCCTCTTGTCGGTAGAACTGGAAATTAAACCCACAATCTCATCATTACACTATTTCTGAATAAACGACTCTCATAAACAAAAAAACTGGCTCGTAGTCGCGCAATTCATTGCGCCTCTTGTATTCAGCTCCATAGAATTTCAAAAATCCGTTAAATCCACATTTATGTTTCAGATTTGGTATTAGACAATAGGAAGGCCCGCGCTCGCCATTTCTTGAGCTAGGTTCTGTCTCCATGCTCCGGGCTCATCCATACGTATATAGAGGACACCATCAAGGTCTGACGGTAATTCTATCTCTCCTTTATAGATTGGGCATACTCGTTCTCTACCCAACTTACCAATGAAATAACCGAGTTCAAGGACAACATTTTGACGTGCTCTGGAGTTGTATTGGTCATCCGTTCTATCCTCTTCCACCGTACGTTCGCTTGGTAACCAAGCATTTATCGCAGGTGTATAATCGTGAAAAAGCCAACACCTATCTGCTATTGACGAGTCTGTAAATAGTCGTGACAAAAGTTGTTTGTTGTACTCTGACCATTTCTTACTTTCTGCTCTTGCTTTTTCCAATTCGTCCTCCGAGCGTATCGTTTGATTTCGGAGTTCCTGACCTTTTACGATTTGTGCTTGTATCTTTTGACATGCTTCTTGTCGGCTTTCAAGCAAACTCGGTTGAGATTGCATTTCAGTTGTCATATCTATATGCGTGTCCTTTACAAAGTTAACTTGTTCACTTTCTAAAATAGGGATTTCGCCTTCCTCTGTAAAATCCGCTGTTACAGACTTTGGATAATATTCAAGCCTACTATCCTTTTCAATGATAGCGAGCCATAAACCACCACAGCCTTTACAAGCCAATGTCTTTCGACTGCCATCATGTTTAGCCTCAAGGGGATGTGTACTGTCCCAAGGACAAGCGAGGGTGTGATACTCGGGGTCTCCTTCAGCAGTTTCAAGTTTCACTTTCCATATACCTTCTTGCCGCAAGATACCTTTCACCGTTTTACCTGTTGTTCGGCAGATAAAAAAGTCTTTTCCACTAAGGCATCCGGAACGAAGAATACCTTCTATAGGATTCATTCTTGTCCTCCCGTTCGTGCTCCGAGCGATTCCATGATAATTATACCAAATTTACAAAATAAAGTCGCATTATAGAGATCTTGGAACTCTATGAGGTATTTGTATGTAAGAGCGCAATGAATTGCGCTACTACGAACAAGTTTTCGTTAATGAGAATCGTTTAT
>VXYV01000112.1 GCA_009845835.1 Gammaproteobacteria bacterium
GGGGCTTATATACCAAAGTCACATTTTCCTCTGATCAATCTTCTTCCTCAATCTTGAACGGACGGAAGAAAGTATCTCGCAATTCATCATCTGTCATTCCAGGCATATCTATTTCAACTTCCTTTTCAGCTTTCTTGGGTTGATAACGACTGGACTTCAACTTGATTGAAGTTGGTTCAGGGATCGGGTGTTTTTTCTTGGTCATGCCTTATTGAACTTCCTAGAACCGCCTTTTATTCGAAGCGGTAAAATCAAATTGCCAAATTCAAGATTATGAAGTGTGTAATCTCTTCTATTAACCACTTCAATTAAATCTGATAGACCTACACTACATTGTAATCTTCTCTGCGTTTTACTGTCGATTTTCCTATTAAGATAAACCAATCCTAAATCAGTTCTTAATTCTTCAAGCCTTTCATCAGCCCATCCACGGGCTTCAGCATGTCTACCTCTTTTAAATCCCAACAAACCGTTATGAAAGTTCGTAACTTGATCCAATGTTACAGTACCCAAAAGGTATTCTCTATAATCTTCCCTGATTATAATCTCATGGATCTCTCTAAATTCTTTTTCATTTTCTCTTTGAAGATAAACACCAACAAGAATGCGATAGGGTACATAATCAAAACTCTCCCAAAACTTTCTAGCGTCTGAAAGTGCTATAACCTCCCCCTGGGAAGATTTAATTGAAGTGGGAATTTTAAGAACCAAATCGTCATCACCGCTTATATCGAATCTTTCGCCAGTACTTCTTTTTCGATCTGCCGCAGCATAAGAGAATATCCCATTCGCAGCTTTAATATGATTTTCAAATGCCTTGCCATGCATTTGATTTTTCGCAGTGCTAGCCATCATAAACCTCGCTTAATCTATAAGCGATTTCTCCTTTTGACAGCGATCTTACACCTGCGGTTTGCTTGGTAATATCCGTCCAGTTGATTGAACGAAGCACCTTGATAACATCGGATTTCAAATCCTTCATGAAATAGTGGGTTGATTGGGAAAGATTTTTAATCCCTCGTTCAATAACCCTTCCGGCATAGAAACCTACACGCCTCATTGCAAAACTGGCATTTTCCTTATCAGTGTACATAAACAAATGATTCACGGATGGGATTTGCAGGATTTCACGATTTGTTTGTTTCCTTTCCCATATCTGCCAAGCACATGGAACATCATAAGCATTACCGTTTAGCAGGAAAGCACCATTTTCAACATCATCATCGGATACTAGGTGGAATTTCTCATGTAATCTGTTTTGGATACTCATTTTTCTGAATGTTCTAGGTAATATGAAGGCAATCTCATTTGCATAAAGAGCCGAATGATTGAAGAAACGCACCGCTGTCGATGAGTTCTTGCCAAAAGGTGGATTGCCTAAAACAACAATAGAAGAATGGTCTGTCTTGAACAGGTCATGTGAATTGAGATAATCAACCTTGCCTATATTGTCAGCTCTGGGTTCAATATCAATGGCCCTAACATCAAATCCAGACTGCATGAGGGGGTTGGAAAAAGACCCCGTTCCAGCCGAAGGCTCAATAAACAGAACGTCTTTTCCTCTCCACCTCGAAAGAACTTCATCAACATAACCTTGGGCAATTTTGGGATTGGTGTAGTATTGATCTAGTGAAGTCATATACTTCTTGCTCCCGAATCAAGTCCGTTGTCGGCAATCAGGTTCTGATAGGTCAATCTCTTTCCGGGCATTGACTTAACAATTTCCTCCATTTGCTCTATCGTGTCCAGCGGTCGGTTGTTATACCTATCGCCAAACTCGTTTACATATCGGGAAAGGTGCTTCGGACTCATCTTGTGGTAAGTTCCGGTATAACCACGCTTCATCAATGCCCAGAATGACTCAATCCCGTTTGTGTGTGCCATCCCCTTTACATATTCACTGACACTATGGCAAACGGTTTCATGTGGACGATCCACACCGACATACGCCTTGGCCTCATCAGTATATACCATGGTTTCTTCTTCGGTGTTGTCTTCTACAAATCCTTGAAGCGTCTTGGCATCGGTCTTTTGAATAACCTTGGCGGTTATCTGGTTGGTATCCCGATTCTTCATTCCGGCAACAACAGCCTTTCCTACACCTCCTCTGCCAGTCAATTCCTTACGCTTCGAATTCGGCATGTTCTTACGCTTGCCACCGATAAAGGTTTCATCGACTTCAACTTCACCGCCAAAGATAGGGATGTTCTTTTCAGCTGCCTTTCTGATTCGATGCAACAAGTGCCATGCAGCTTTCTGGGTTATTCCCAACTCCCTGTGCAATCTCATGGAACTAATGCCCTTGATGTTGGTTGTATAGAGATACAGGCCGATTGCCCAAACTCTGTATTTGAGTTTAGAACCTTCCATGATGCTTCCCACCTTTACGGTAAACATTGGCTTCTTTGGACAATCCCTGCATCTGTGGGTCATGGTCTTGTGCTTGATGTTCGATTGAACATTAAGAGAACCACAATGAGGACAATAGGGTCCGTTCTTCCATCTCCTTGATTCTATCCACTTCCTTGCATCTTCCTCATTTCCGAACTTGTCAGCGATCTCCAAAAGTGTTAAACCCTGCCTATATGATTTTCCGGGTGCTTTTGCCATAGTCCAATCCTTATTTTTGAATGTGACTATATAGTAATGTTTGTTTTGGGAATGTCAAGAGGAAAATGTGACTTTGGTATATAAGCCCC
>VXYV01000039.1 GCA_009845835.1 Gammaproteobacteria bacterium
ATGACCAATTAAGTATGAAAAAAATGCTTCTTAAGAAAAATTATGGAATCAAAGATTAAACTATTGACTCTACCATTGAGGAAAACACCATGAAAACATCAGAACAGGAAGATCACTTACTAGACGAAACAATCCATGCACCAACAGAGCTGGTGTTCTAAGTTTCAGAAGCAATTGAAGGTGGTTATAACGCCAAGGCCCTCGGCCACAGTATCTTCACGCAAGGTGATGATTGGAACGACCTTAAGACAATGGTTGTAGATGCGGTTCGGTGCCACTTTGAGGGTGTAGAATTACCAAAGGTTATCCTACTCCATTTTGTGAGAGACGAATATTTGACTATTTGAACGTCTTACAAGATGTTTCGAGGCAAGATTTATTGCAACTCTTCCGAAACTCTACGAGTATTAGAGGGACGGTACAGTGTGTTAGCCCTGTGTTATTGTGTGATAAGATGCGGGATTCTCAACGAATTATTGGGGTGTCGAAGCAAGAAGTCTGCGAGAGATTATTTGAACTCAGATTGGTTTGAAGTAGTCTAGCAAATTGTGTATTGGGTTTCAGTTAACTTCGACCCTGTAGAAATTGCGTCTTTTGTCAAAGAGTGATCATGGACTATGGACGCACAATATATTGCTCTAGAAACTTAATCTGATTCTCAGTCAACATATTCCCGTAACGCTCGTGATTAGCTATGGCAGCTTGTGCTATCTGACCGCGCGTCTTCTCAGAGGGTATCCCCGGTATGGTATCCAGCATCTTCTCCAAATCATTCCGAATCGCCCAAAAAGTTAATCCACGAAAATGCTGAAATTGGTCTTCCTCCGAAAATTCTGCTACCAGGTCAATCGCTTCTTGCCACTGATCTTTCTCAACTAAAACTCTCCCCACCGCAGTGTATGATTCCGACCGAGCCGCGTCCGGAATTCGGTCCAAAGCACCCATCGCTAGTTCAAATTCACCAGCCTCAGTTAACTTGGTAATGATATCTCTGACCGACCCTCGTTCAGCATAGACTGACGTCGGCGACTGTGACAGCGCAATATCAAGGGCTTTAGCCGGATCCTTCTCCACATAATCCCACAACAATTTCCACAATAAATTTGCTTGATTCCAACCACCTTCTTCCGTATTCTCCGTAATCCACTGTAGTGTAGCAGCTGGATCAATCTTCCTCCAATACTCGACTAAAGTTCCTTGTAAATCAGATACTTCAACACCTAAGATGTTATCCAGTTCTGCTATTCGGCTTGCAGCTTCAGCTGGCGACTTTTTAACTAACTCACCAATTCCAACGCTCGCTGCATAACCCCGTTCGCTACGTGGAAAAGATTCGATTCGATCTAGTAACCCTTCGGTATCAACTTCAGCCCAACTTGAAAAAACCGGGAATGTCCAGCTACTCTTTCGAAACTCCGAGAGAGACGAGAGTTCTTGATAGGCTATTTCAGGTGAAGCAGAAACCCAAGATTTGATCATTCCATGCGTCGTATTTCTACGTAATTCACTAGGAAAATCTTGAAACAGGGCAACTACTTCAGCCGGCGGTAGCGCCGAGATTTCCTCTTCGATGAAGTCTAACTGAACAAACCGAGAATTTTCAGCCAGCATTTCAATAATAGACTTGAGAGCTGCAATCCCCTTGCGTTGAATCGCAGTCTTCGCAAACTTTTTCCGTAGATCGTATTGCAACTCGTCAGGGACATCGTCCTCTCGGAGTAATCGTATTGCGTCAAGTGGGGAAGCGAGGAGGGTCATCGCTTCCTGTTCGCGCAAAAGACTGCGCACTGTCTCATCCAGATCGTATTCGATTCCTAGTGCCAGCCAGCGGTCATTCGTAATATCGGTGCGGGTGGTTATCAGCGAACGAAGCGCGGTATCTTGTAGACTGCTACGCAACTCTAAACTTGCTGATAAGGCGTCTTCTAAGTCCATGATCGACCATTCACTAAACACTACGGTAACGAGTTCACTCCATTGATTACGAGGGAATTTCCATACCAGTTCAAGTCCTGCTTGAGGTTCTTGTTTGGTTAATCTACCAATAAGAAACATTTGTACCGACGTCAAACTCGTAGTCGAGTCTAGTTGGGTGATATCATCGACTAAGACGGTAAGCTGTTCGAGACTCAACTCGTCAATATAGTTGACCATTTCTGCCGATAATTGATTAGAGTACAGCTGCCCGTCGCTACTTGCAGTTTTTTCAGAAAGTGTGTCTGCAATTGTTATCAAAGGGGTATCGGAGTCGGATTCATCAACTCCAATCCATAGTACCACACCCCAGTAACCGATGAGACCAAGTCCAATCCCGGCCAATAAACCAAACATCAGGTGCCGTCGCTGTGCTCTACCTTTCGCTGGACTTGGTGAGCCAACCTTTGAAACCCCAGTACTCCCCATCATTCAGTTTCTTCCTCGCCTACAAAGTCCTCAAGATAAGCAATCTCTTCCGCCGAAAGTAAAGGAATGCTACTGTTACCACGTAAGATTTCTTGCGCTACCGCGAGTTGAACTCGTTCATTAGGTAATTTCGGTAAACTATCAATTAACACTTCGGGATCGTGTAAATACCACCTCCAGGTTATATTTCGAAAATATTCGGGTTGCATATCATCAGAAAGTTGTTCTCCAATCTGTATTGCCTCCGTTTCCCGACCGATTAAGACGAGCTCCGAGCCCACCACGGAGTATTCATTCGGATTGGTGGTTTCAGAACGTCGTTGAAGCAGCTCAAGCGCTTGATCCACATCTACCCACATAGCGACTGTATAGATTACCTGTGCGGGTAGCGAATAACGACTATTGGCCGACGCAGGATCCTGGTTCTCAACAGCTAACTGTAATGCTCTGACGGGATCTTCGCGAGCTAAATCAGTAATATTGCGCTCCAGTAAGTTATTCCGCAAATCACTTCCCGCTTCCGTATTTGCCATCACCCAATCTATCGCCGCCGACATGTCGTGATTTGTCCATCTCATGATCAAGTAGTTTTGTGCATCGCCAGTATTCACCTCTAAAGCTTGCATTTGTTCCAGCACCTGGAGTGCTTTGTCAATCTCTCCCTTCAGAGAAAGGCTAAATATCGTTTGAGAATAGAGATGACTTCGCAGACCTTGAGGGACTTTCTCGACGTTCTGTAAAGCATGGTGGGGATTTTCACTTGCCCACCACCAAATCACATCTCGGTAAAGTTCATCGACCGGTGCCTTCGTCTCGAGTTCTTTGATGGCAACTATTGCCGCATCGGTATCCTCTTGCATCCAATGAGCAAGGACAGATTTTCGTAAGGTCGTGTCTCGTATGTCTTGATATTCCGTTTGCAGAAGTTCCCATACTAACTCGACATCAACGTCACACATCTGGCGTGCGAAATCATAATAGTTTGACCAATCGGAACTTACACCTGGTTCATTTGTTCGCAGAATTTCGAAGATTCCTGAAAAAGCATCTATACCATCACGTCGAAGCCAATCCTCGGCGAGTTCATTGAACAAATCGTATTGATCCTGATCGGGTACGTCATCCGAGAAAAGAAATTCGAATGCCTGCTTGGGTTTATCGAGCATTTTTTGAACTTGCAACTCACTCAATACTTGTTTAACGACTACGTCCATATCCAAGGTAGTAGCTAGATCAAGTAGAAGTTGGTTGTCCAGTGCTGGCGAGTTAGTAAGGATACTACGGATCGCGGATTTTTTTAAGTCGGTGGAGAGTGTCGCTGTCGCAGTGATAGCATCAACTACACTAACACTCCCCCATCGTACCATCACGACAGGTATCAACCATTCACGTTTGAAATAGTCTAGACGATTAACCAATTGAAAAGCAGAACTAGGATCAAGTTCAGTTAAACGATCGATGACTAATCTAGCTATAGTATTGTTGTGACTGTTTTCATTCGGTTGCAAGACCGAGTTAAAGAGTTCTTCTAACGTTTCTTGATCTAGTTGATCAATTGAGGGAAGAATCTGTCGAATCAGATCTGTGGGACTTTGAACATCTTCTGAAGTAACGATAGTGTTGAGGGTATTGGCATCGTATACCTCAGGAATATCGGAGATTGAGATTTCTGGTGGTACGTAGTGTTCAGTATCCTCTCTTGGATACTGGTTCAACAGAAGATGTACTACTACCGCTATCGCGCACCCGAGGATGACACCACCAAATACAACTAGTGGTAACTTACTTGATTGACCTAACAAATTGAAGTACCGAGTGTCTGTTTAAATCGTCGGACATTGGCTCAAACTAGGAAGGTAGACGATTATATAACAAACTGAGTCTTTGATGAGGGCATGGAAAGATCGCGATGTAATAAATTGCTGAACTGGTTTGTTAAACCGCCTTTGCTAGACGGTTACTCAAATCTGCAGTCGGTTATTTAAAATTTTTCGTTAGAAGTAATTTAAGTTTTGTTTGCCGGTAGTTAATAAATATAATAAGTACTTACAAAAAAACAATAGAAGACATACAACTAATGACTAAACTTGCAATGGACAGATCTACTTCGGTCCAAAAACTCAAAGACGCAGACTGCCCGCCATTATTGGCCGAAGCGATTGTTGACGTCGTTTCATTCAACCGAACCGAAGTGGCAACGAAAAGTGATTTCGAATCGATGAAGAAAGACTTTATCCGGCTTGAAGATGGGATCAAACAGCAACAGGACGACATCCGCGAGCAAGGAAACGAAATTAAAAAACAAAAAGAAGAAATCTATGATCTGGGTGTAAAAGTCAATGATCTTAATCATGAGTTTCAAGGACTCCGTAAAGACTTCTTGAGTTTCGACGAAAAAGCCGAGCTTAGGTGGAAAGCCCAGCAAGCTGAGTCCCAAGTACTTGTTGCAAAAATAGAAGCAATCGACACCAAGCTTGAAACGAAACTAGAAGCGTTTGAATCAAAACTTGAAACCGATGACAGTAACTTGGACACTAAACTAACTGCCTTCGATTCGAAGCTAGATTCCATCGAAACTAACGTCAATACCAAACTAGATGCGTTTGATAGTAAATTGGATACCAAATTGGAGGCGTTCGAATCAAAGCTTGAAGCTGCCGGTACTAATGCAGACACGAAATTCGAGGCATTTGAATCCAAAAACAAGAAATATTTTGAAGCCTTTGAAGCTAAGTTCTCAGCATTCCAAAATAGAGTGCTTCTCGCCGTTGCGGGCGGTGTTCTATTGGCTGTTGGTATCGTTGAAGGTATCGAATTTCTTAAGAACTTGTAAGAAGCAATACTGCCTAAATTTGAGTACAACAAAAGGTAGTGTTGTAGTACTCAAATGATTGACTTTTACTAACGCAGCATCCAAAGACTACGTTTCAACATCCGTTTTATCGATCGGTTGTGCTAATCGAAAAATGGTGCCGCCACGAGGAATCGAACCCCGGACCTTCTCATTACAAGTGAGCTGCTCTACCTGCTGAGCTATGGCGGCAAAAAACACAAAAAAGAACCGACGATTCTAGACATTCAAACAAAACGTTTTGAATCCGCTTACGGTAACGCAATCGCTAATCCATCAAGTACCAAACTCGGTTCATACATGTAGTGGCTATCAATGACCGCCTTGACTTTCTGAGTGCCGCGTCCGGTCACAACGACCAAAGTATCCGGACCCAACCGTTCAATCCCTAAGGATATACATCCTGACAACCAAGTATGACACATGAAATCTAAACCCCGAATGACCGCAGTGTTAGTATTCGTACCAGGATCAAAAGAGATCGAGTGCTCACTGGTTTCAGATACTTGCACATCACGTGTACGATCGCCCAAAACTTCGCGCATATTCTTCTCCGATGGCACAATAAACCCACCAAGATGCATGCCGTTTTGTTCAACATAGTCGACTGTCATGGCTGTTCCAAAATCGAACACAACAACATTCGTTCGAAATTTGTTCCAAGCGGCAACCAACGCAAGCCAGCGATCTACTCCGAGTTGTTTGGGTACTTTATACCCGTTCGTTACCCCACAAAGCTCTTGTGTACTCTGAGCAAATTCAGGAGTTTTACCATATCGTTCTCGAAGCCGAGAAGTCAACTCTTGCCGCTCTAGTGCAACACTAGACACTCGAACTCGTTCTACTTCACGATTAATGTCTGGTAGTTCACCATGGGGTACAACACCTTGCCGTGTCCCAACTCTCCATTTGATACTGGAATTACCAATATCTAAGTCAAGACACTCCTTCATTTTGCTTCCCTAATCGACACATCGCCAGCGACAAGTGCTTGTTGAACTCCATTCGAATCGCAAATGAGTAACGCACCATCATCTCGGATCCCCTCTGCCGTTCCCGTAAATTCCGCGTTATCCTTGCTTACACTTACGGGTTTTCCAGCTAGAGCATCCAATTGGTTCCATCGAGAAATAAATGCCTTAAATCCCACTTGATTGAAGTGCGCTACATTGGTGTAAACCGACTCGATCAAACCTGCACACAACCGATTTCTTGCGGGACGTTCCAACCAGTCAGTCAAATCGCCCACCGAATCTTTTAACTGGTCTTGAAGTTGTTTTCCACTACCATAGTTCAAACCAATACCGATTACTGCAACCATGGGCGACGACACGCTGAAAAGTTCAACCAAAATTCCACCAACTTTTAATCCATTCAACAATACGTCGTTCGGCCATTTAAGTGAAATATTTTCTACATCAAGTGCCGCTAGTGTTTGTACTACCGCGATCCCTACAACTAAACTCAATGCCGACACCTCATACGGGCTTACGGTTAGTTCGACTCCCATACTCAAAGCCACGTTTTGCCCAAACGGTGAAAGCCAATCCCGACTGAATCGTCCTCTACCTTGAATCTGTAATTCCGCGAGCAATACGCTCCGGTGAATACTCTCTGACTCAGCTAACGATAGGAGTTCACTGTTCGTACTTGCTATACAGGGAACGACTTGCAAATCGATGGTCTTTTGCCACTTCGATTCCTGGAAATTCGCTCGAATGCTCGCGGCGTCTAAACGTTCTAGTTCGTGTGGTAATACGATTCCAATTTCATTTGAATAAAAACCGAGCTGAAGTAAGTGTCGTGCCTCTTCCCTGCAAGCAGGTTCGTAAAAACCATGCAAATCGATACTCGATAAAACACGTTTGATCAACAATTTCGTCGAGGTTACTTCTTCAGTTGTTAACACCCGGTCGACTCACCCGTCAATATTTAAAGGTAAAATTCTAGTGTGATAACTTTTCAACACAGAACTTTTCTTTACAAGTCGGTCAGTTTATTATGAAATCTTTCTCGTTAGTCGCTGCACAAATCTTAGTTACTGTAATGCTACTCGGAGTCGGCTTTGGGTTACACGCACAACCGCAAAACCAAGTCGCATACGAACTCATTTCGGAAGTACGTAGCATTGCCCCAGATCAAGCCTTCGATGTCGCTATTAAATTAGATCCCAAACCTGGTTGGCACATCTACTGGATCAACCCAGGGGACAACGGACAAGCGCCGCGCGTGTCGTGGGAACTACCTGAGGGCTTCACGGCGGGCGAATTCCAGTATCAAGTTCCTCACTTTGTGCCGTTTCAAGGGACTATGTCATATGGCTACGACGACGAAACTCTGTTCCTTGTAACAATTCAACCCGGGAGCGATATAGCTGAAACGAACAAACTGAGCGGCAAAGTCAGTTGGTTAGCTTGCGACGATTCGATTTGTCTTCCTGGAAATGGCAATGTATCGCTCAATCTACCAAAAGGCGACGGCCAGCTAAACTCGAAATGGAAATCTGATTTTCAGTCGGCCCGCGACGCCCATCCCACAACAGTTGATTGGTCGTCTTCGTATACAGCTACTGAGGAAGAAATCGTTCTACATGTTGACTTACCTTTTGAAGTCAGTGTCGACAGCGAAATCTGGGTGTTCCCAACCGTGAAAAAACTGATTGACCATGCGCAACCACAGAAGATTCAGTTTGGCGATAAGAGTTTACGAATCCAAACTCCGGCGGGGGCACGGCATCACAGATACGAAGAAATCACAGCCGTATTGCGCGTAAAAAACAACGAAGGTGAAACCCAACATTACGAATTTCAATCAGCGCGCGTGGAACAGCTAACTGAGCAAAAGTTTGGTACTGAAAAGTCCCGTTCTCCATTCGACAAATAACTGTCGAAGATTTTTTAGCAAATGAGATTTAAACTACACTAAAAGTAATACTGGTATTCCCTATGAATGGGTTAGTTCGAAACCTAAAAACAGTTACCTATCTGCTCCTTGGGACTGCGTTAGTATGGACAACTGTTGCTTACTCCCAGGAACGCGTCGGAAATACCGTCCTAAACTTAATCTCCGAAGTTTCCACTGTTGAACCGGGTACAGATTTCGACGTGGCTATCCATCTCGAACCTGATCCAGGTTGGCATATTTACTGGATCAATCCAGGCTACGCCGGACTACCTCCGACAATTGTTTGGGAATTACCTGAAGGAACCACTGCTGGTGAACTGCAGTTTAAATCTCCAGAGTTCATTGAATTCATGGATTTCATTTCATATGGTTACGATGGCTCGACCTTATTCATTTCGACAATTTCAGTACCCGAGACGGTTGCCGAAGAGATTACGATTGGCGGAAAAGTGAACTGGCTGGTTTGTGACGATCAAGTATGCATTCCTGAAAGAGGTGAAGTATCGCTTACCCTCCCAACGGGCGCGGGAACCAACTACTCTGAATGGCGGGAAGAATTCATCATGACTCGATCTTTCCATCCAACGGAAGTAGATTGGGATGCGAGCTTTACTACCGACGATAGAGAAGTTGTTCTCGACATTACGATCCCGGAAGGTGTCGATTCATTACATGACATGTGGTTCTTTCCCGAGAACAAAAATTTAATCGATCACTCTGTCGCCCAAAAGATCAACGCAACCGCTGGAAGAGTACGTATTGAGACACCGGTGGGTGCCGAGCATGACAGCTTCGACACAATCCAAGGGGTCCTTAAAACCGCACCAGACGTCGTCGACGGCTTGCACCAAACTTTCGCTTTTAGCGCTCAACGAGTCAGTAGTCTGGATTCGATCAAATTTGAATCCGCCAACACTAGAGCACCGTTAGCCTTTGGAACGACCGACGCTACGGCCCCAGCTCAATTCTCGCTGAATGACTTCCTGCGGAACATCCTCTACGCGTTTCTTGGTGGACTGATTCTCAACATAATGCCTTGTGTTTTACCGATTCTGAGCCTGAAAGCGTTGTCGATTGCTGAGATGGCAAAAGAAAATGTCAGTGGTGTTCGCATTGCTGGGCTGGCGTATACAGCCGGTGTACTAGTTTGTTTCTTGTTGCTGGTTAGTATCTTGA
The DNA here is from genome assembly GCA_009845835.1 of Gammaproteobacteria bacterium. Classification (GTDB taxonomy): domain Bacteria; phylum Pseudomonadota; class Gammaproteobacteria; order Pseudomonadales; family Azotimanducaceae; genus Bin55. The sequence goes on from VXYV01000039.1 coordinate 9,335, forward strand.
TTTTCATTCGCTCGGTGAGTGGTAGTACATTAGGTTGGGGTTTTCAGTTAGGTAATCCATATGTACTGACGGTCTTAGCACTGTTACTGGTTGCTGTCGGTTTAAACTTTTCTGGTGTCTTCGAAATCCGCGGTTCGTTTGCCAATCTCGGAGGTTTGACACAACGACTCACTAACCTACGTGGGACTGGCGACTTTTTCACAGGGCTGCTTGCGGTAATCATTGCTTCGCCATGTACCGTTCCGTTCATGGGTGTGGCGTCGGGCTATGCGTTACTTCAGTCGGTACCAGTAGCTCTAGCCGTATTTGCCGGCTTATCAATCGGTTTTGCGTTCCCATATTTGTTGATTACTTTCTTTCCGTTTTTACGCAATTTATTACCGAAGCCAGGAATGTGGATGGAGACCTTCCGGCGCATACTGGCATTCCCCATGTATGGTACAGCGATTTGGTTACTCTGGGTATTAGGAAATCGAGAAGCGAGTCGACCCGAACCTAATGTCGAACTTATGCAAGACGATATCAATTCAGTAATGGTCGTTTTGATTCTCATGCTACTCCTTGCTTTAGCACTTTGGACCTGGGCTAGAAGTCGTGAGGCGACACAATGGATTTGGAAAGTTTCAGCCGCTGGTTGCGCAGTGTTGTTCATTGGGTTCGCAGCTTGGTCGTGGTATCCACATCCGGAACCTGAACGTGTCGAAGAATTAGCGTGGTCAACTGCTAGAGTAGAACAATTCCATGCTGAAGGAAAACCTATTTTTGCATACTTCACAGCAAATTGGTGTGTATCGTGTAAAGCAAATGAGAGGGTAGCGTTACACCGAAAGAAAACTCAAGATTACTTTGCGGAGAATGAAGTTGTAGTTTTAGTTGGCGATTGGACGGATTTTGGTGATGAAATCGGAGCGGAGTTAAAGCGTCACAACCGTGCTGGCGTACCTTTATATCTCTACTATAAGCCAGGTGGAGATATTAAAGCGCCGGTGATATTACCTGCAGCACTTACTCCGGGGATTGTGATCAATGCAATGGAGAACGCCTGAGTAACTAGTGATTGAAGTTAATCGCTTCATTTCCTCCACGGGATGTATCGATTGACATTCTTTGTATACTCGACATACTCTGAACCGAAAACTCGCCTAAGGTGAGGTTCCTCAATCTTTCGAACTTGCAGATCAATACCAACAACCGCCAATACAAAGCATAGCACCATGGAATAATGTGGGACTAACGCGACGAAGCCCAGTCCTACAACCATCATTCCAAAGTAGATGGGATTTCTACTGACTGAAAACATTCCGTGAGAAACCAGTTCGGTCTTTTCAGATTCGTCTACACCAATTCTCCAGGACTTTCCCATTTGTAACTGGGAGATCATGATTATGGCTGTACCTACTCCACAAAGTGAAACACCAAGAATCTTACCTGGAGTTCCAAGATCAAAGTGAAGTTGAAGTTTGTCTAGACTGACCAGAATCACGATGATTAAAACTGTTAGAAGGACTAGCATCTGCAGATAAGTTGCGAGTTTCTGTAGTGGTGTTGCTAATTGTGTCGAAACGCGCACCCCGCTGTCTCCCGTTCGGTGTTTTTGAACCACGATACGGAAAACAAAAATCAGTAATGCGAGTACTACATAACAAATGAGAGGAAGCATTGCTTTTCCAAAAACAAGCTCAAAAGATCTACCTCAACTTGAACTTGTTGTCACTAAATCGAGAATCAACGTTATCTTAAAAGCAAGTAACTCGCGTTTGCAACTACTCGATTGCCTCTCCGAGTCGGGCATTCAGAAAATCTGCCAGTTCGTCAGTTTCAAGATCTTTCTTGAGTATGCAGCCTTTGCTATCAAGGACATAACTCATTGGAATCCATTCGACGCCGAATTCGACAGCGACAGGTCCGGTAAAGTCCTTCAGTTCAGCTAAATTGATCCACGGAAATTCATAGGTCTCAGTGGCTTCGTGCCATTCTTCTGCGGTTTCATCGATCGATACACCAACGACTTCGAATCCTTTATCTTGAAATTCCGCATGTAATTCCTTGAGGTGCGGGAACTGTTCGATACATGGACCGCACCATGATGCCCAAAAATCAACTAATACGACCTCATGTTGTGTCAGAATACCTTCTAGCGAATGTTGTTCACCAGAGACATCCGGTAGGACAAAATTTGGGATTGATGTGCCAGGAAGAACGATAGTTTTTGCTATTTTGCGCGCTTTTAGGAGATTCGCGATCATGTCGCGTTTTGGTGCGGCGCGACTTTGAAAAATGTCAGTGTCGAGTTCTTCTTCTAAGGCATCGAAAGCAGCAATAGCCTTAGTGGTATAGCCGTATGCGCCTGATTCCAGGGCAAGCAATCGGTCAATCGCATCGGTAGCCACCTCCTCCACAATCTTCTTTTTTTGTTCACGCATGAACATCGCACGCTCTCCCATCGCGCTGTACATTTCCCGCTCAGCTAACTCGAGCTCATCTGGTTCTGGTCGCGGTTGTTCTGGTTGTTTTTGTTCAGCTTCTGTGTTTGGCTCTACCTCCACTGGTGTAGTTTCTTCAATATTCCCCCAGTCACTACAATCCATGTTGTCCCAATCGAGTACTTTACCGTGAATCGAAACTGTACGAGGAGTATCGATGGAAGTATCTTCGGGTGATTCATTTGCTTCGACCGAATTAATCTCCGTTTTTTCTTGTTCCTTCATTTGACTCTGTTCAGACCATTTAACGACACTTGCACCATATTTCTCGTCTAATTCGAGAAATTGTGCTTCTGTTTGATAGCCAAGTATCCGTTGGTGTCGCTCCCCACCACCGGTAAAAACAACTTGGCGAAATGGACCTTGATAGGTAAACCGGTAACTAGAACCAGGCTCTAAGATTAGAGTTCCTCGATCTGTCCTCTTGCCATCAAATAGAATTTCGAGTCTACCCGGTCTCGGATCGTTGACAGTTCCGGTCAGTACTACCTCTTGTTCATCGACTACAGACCGCACAATAACCTGTTTTTCCTCTACTCCTTCAGTGTCATACGACGTAATGGATAAGGTAACTTCCAAATCGGTACTCTCGCCCTCCCATTCGGAAAAATCTCCCACTATAGTGAATTCTTGAGAGTCAATTTCGTCGGCACCAAGAGACAGTGTGACAATCAACAAGGAACAAATCGTTACGAGTGAAAGAAATCGTTGCATGGGACATGTATCTCCAGTGTAGATCGTGTAAGTGCGCTAGCTTAAAAGAGCTATTCGTGATCAGTTATCAGTTGTACCCACCAGCGCGGAATCGAGAAATACCTCCAACTCAGCGAAAGTTGGATTCAGTTTCATAATGCAACTCGAGTCATCCACCAATAATACCTTTGGCGCTCCGAGTATGCCATAACTAAGAACAATAGGATCACTCTGAAACCAACTACCAGGACGAAATGACACTAAAGTCTGCCACGGTGTATCAAACTTCGACGAGTCCCAATAAGTTTCGTTGGTACTAACGTAAATCGATACAATTGCTAATCCACGACTACCAAATTTGTTTTGTAGTCGCTCGAGTGCAACGAAATGATCTGCATCGATTTCCAGCCAACCAGAGTTCAAATAGAGCAACACCGCCTCGTGTTCTGTAAGTATAGTTTCCAAAGCCACATCGTTTCCCGCCTGATCTGTAACAACAAATGATGGTGCAAATTGACCTGGTACTATCGCTTTATTCTCGTCACGAATTTTGATTATATTTCTGAGTCGTTGCCGTTCCGGTTCAATCCGTCGAGCTACTTGAGACGGCGAAAAACTGTCAGCGATTTCGTCATAAACACTTAATCTCTCGACGACCATGTCAATCTTCGCCGTCCGGCCCAAACCACCTGCTTCCAACGCTAGTAATCGGTCCATCGGATCGGAAGAAGATCTCGCGACTTCAGAGACGTGTTGGTGCCTGTACTGCCTCATTTGCTCGTAAGCAGCAATCAGGTTTTCCGGCCAATAATCACCTATTCGATACAAATCAGGATCAATATTAGGTTCGTCTTCTTGGAAGATCGAACAATCTATCTCGACATCAGACGGTAGGTGAATAGAAGTGTTTTCAGTATCGTTCTCCGATAAATCAGCTAGAAAGGAAGTATTCCAACGATCTCTACGATAGGGTACCGAAAAGGTACCATCTTCCTGCCGCCATTGGTCCATCCATTCATCGTGCATCGCATAAAACTGTTCGGTAGCTTCATCTAATGCATCCGCCTTAGGATTGCTCGAAATAAGCCGATAGTGCCACTCGTTTCCAGTAACGGTAATTCTGTTTTTGATAGCATCAAATCCTACTTGAATTTCGGACGCTGGACCGATAATAGCAGTTTCTCCCAGGTATGTCACTGCGTCGCCATTAGGATATTCGATCGAAACCTCACACAGATACGGTTCGTCGATTCGGCCTACAACGTCAAACTTTGCCGTTTCAACGATTCGGTTGTCAAATTCAGACGCTTGGTTGACTTGATTATCGGAATCGTAGGCAAAATACGAAAGGACAAACCGCTTTTCTCCCGTCGAGAAACTTTCATCGTCAGTCATAGCTTCGAAGAGACTCGTTAAATCCACCGAAACACGAAATTCATCACTCGTCGAACCACAACCACTAAGTAACCCGACCAACCATGTCAATGTGATGGCAGGCACAAACACTTTGTGTCGGTTGCGAGTGCGGGTCGTATGATGCGTCATTTCAAGTATTCTTGATCAATAATTCTGGTTTTTAAAGTAACTCTTCTTCTAAGGCTTGATCCAAAGCCTTACCTCGTAATCCTCGTGCGATGATAGTGTTCGTGTGCGCATCAAATAAATAACTATCCGGTACGCCGACAACACTATAAGCTTTAGCCGCTTCGGCTTCGGTCCCCATCCCTAAATTTAACCATGGTAGTTCTTCTTCCTCCGAGGCTAGTTCCCAATCTTCACGAAAATCATCGATAGTAAAGGACACAATCTCAAATCCTTGGTTTTTAAACCGATCGTAAGCTTCTTTCATATGTGGAATCTCAACTCGACACGGACCACACCAAGAGGCCCAAAACTCCAACAAAACCACACTTTTACCCTCGACGAGTTCAAGTAATGTGACTTCCTCACCGGACAGAGTAGCTGCAGTGAAGTCTTTGACTGTTTTACCGATCGCAAACTGTTCACGTTCCTTCGCGGCTGCCAGTCTCACTTCCACTTGAACTACCGCTTCGTCGACCCAAGAATCGTCTGGTAACATTTCCTTCAGTTCCATGACGGCTTCGTTATACCAAGAACCGATCAACCACGTCGTTTGGAGGACAAGTTTCCTCACCTCTGGGTCGTCGTGTGTGAGTGCTACGTCACGACGACCTTCACTCTCTAAATCTAACATTCGATTGGAAAGCTCGGAAATCCGTTCCGCCCGCGCAAGTTGCTCTTCTTCCGTCGCCTCTTCGGAGGGCGAAGTGATGAAGTCATAATAATCTTTTTGCGAACTCGTGTACTTCTCACTTGTCTTCCACGAATTAAAAACTTCGTCGTTGAAGTATCCCCCAGATACAACAAACTTTCTGTATCGATTCATCGTCAAAGTCAGATTACCAGGTTCTAAAATGAACTGCTGACCTTTCGTTGGTGCTAAAGTCATACCATCTTCATTAGTCGCATCGAGAATGTAAAAGTACACCTGCTGCACTGTGTCAACCGCCGTCTCAAGTGCAAAAGTACCGTCTCCACCGATCGGTGCTTCGGCAACAACGTTGAGTGAATCGGTGATACTAGATTGTTTAGTGCCGTCGTTACTAGCCGAACTCATACTCATAGCCGGAGCCATTCCTGTGGACTGCGGCTCGTCCTCCTTCGGAGTCCAGATAACGAAGCGACCATTGTTGTAGGCGGCCGAGAGGTCTCCGGTGAGCAACAGTTGTTGATTTGGTTCAGTAGTTTGAGAATTACAAGCCATCAACAAACCCAAGACTAATGCACTCAACAACGTACTGAAAACTCTTTTTCTAAGCTCCATACCAATAAAGTTCCAAAAGAATAACGTGTAACATAATAT
>VXYV01000045.1 GCA_009845835.1 Gammaproteobacteria bacterium
CTATTCGTGAGTGCACTCACGAAACATTTCAATTTATTTGGAGAAATCACTATGAACATGTTGAAGTGTACGCTTGTTTCTTTAGCGCTAATATTTACGTTTTCCCTGTTTGCTGTCGAAGGCACTTACGACCTCGAACGTGTCATCGACGAAGAACAAGCTGCTCGTTGGGGCGGTGGAGGCGGCCGTGGTGGCGGCGAGGATATGAGCGTAACACTAACGCTCGTAAAGGCCGAAGACGGGACTTACTCAGGTACGCTCGAAATGCCAGGTTGGGACGGCGGTATTAATGAAATGGACCTAGAAGATTTATCTGTCGATGACAAAAAGTTAACCTTCAAAACAACTCTGTCGTGGGAGGGGCGTGATGGCATGCCCGGCGGTTCGATGGAAACTAATTACGAAGGTTCAGTTGAAGACGGTAAGCTTTCCTTAACGTCAACCGCTGATATGATGGGGCGTGAAATAACTCAGGAATGGACTGGTACATTACAGGAAGCCGAAGAAGATAGCGAGGAAGAGGCCACCGAAGCTGCTGAAGCTCCCTCTGACGAAGCTTAAGTTATTGTAACAACAATCAGTTTAAGATTTAGATCTCTAGTTGCTTCCGTTAAATACTGAAGCACCAAAATTTGACATTTTTGACCTAGACGTATCCCGTCTGGGTCTAAGATGAAATGGTTACTCGTCGGTGACGACGACACCCGTACCGTAAGCGAGCAACTCTGCTGATCCCGCCATCATGACCGACGTCGTGAAGCGGACACAGATAATCGCGTTTGCACCTAAGTCAGTTGCATGCTCAATCATCCTGTCGATACTTTGTTCGCGACTCTCCGCGATCAGTTTCCCGTACTCCCTCACCTCTCCGCCAACAACGTTCTTTAATCCAGCCATAATATCTTGGCCGATGTGGCGTGCGCGGACGGTATTTCCACGCACTACTCCAACTGTTCTGACTATGCGCTTACCCGGAATAGTTTCACTGGTTACGACTATCATAAGTTAAATCTCCACGTTTTTGTATTTGTCTGTTTTGTGTTCTTTTATTCTGGTAAACAACACGGTAAAAAACAAGATTCCTATTCCAAAAAGACCTGCACCCATCATCAATTGAAAATAAATTGGGATCGTTTCCCAGTCTCCGAATAAATCTAGAAACACTGCAAATATGAATAAACCGACATAGAGTAGTGCGAAAATTCCAAGTAATAAGAAACCTATACCGGTCGCTAATTTTGATATTGGATTCGACATAGATCGTGGTACCTCGTTAAATCGATACTAAACTTGTATTCTACGAAACAAGTTTAATTCTTGTCTAATGCTCCTTTGATGCATTTAGCGTGCTTCGCTAATACATTCGTATCTTCAAAGGTACGCGCATGAAATTTCATATCCAATCCTTTCCACCGCGGAATAATGTGAAAGTGCAAGTGAAACACGCTCTGTCCCGCCCCTACACGATTCAGTTGCACAATCATAACACCCGCAGGGTTAAACGCTTGGTCAACTGCGCGAGCTACCCGTTGAGTTTGCAGAATGACATGTTGTAAAACCACTTGCGAAATCGAAAAAATATCTTTGGCTTGCTCTTTTGGGATCACTAAAGTATGCCCTGGACTTTGTGGCATAGCATCCATGAAAGCAACGCTCAAGTCATCTTCAGCCACAATATGCGCCGGCAGTTCACCCCGTAAAATTTGAGCAAAGACATTATTCTCATCATAGGACATTACAAACCTCCTTTACAAAAATTGTAGTTCTGTTTCTTAACGTCCCCGTAATTGCAAGTCTTTTTGACGGTGTGCCTCGAAAATCATAATCGCTGCCGCTGCTCCAGCATTCAATGACTCAGCAAAACCCAATTGCGGCAACGATACCACATCATCGGCAAATGTAAACCATTCTGAATCGATTCCGTGTGTTTCGCTGCCAACTACAATCGCCGTTGGAACCGTGTAGTCAACACTTGAATATGAGGTTGATGCCGATGGAGAACTCCCAACAACTTTTATTTTTTGTTTGTGCAACCACGATTGTAATGGCTGAAACTCCGTGGTCACAATAGGCATCGTGAATACTGTACCTATACTATTCCGAATAGTGTTAGGATGAAGAATGTCGGTAATGCCATTGCACACAATTACACCCTCTACCCCACCTGAATCTGCGGAACGTATCATTGCACCTAAGTTCCCTGGTTTTTCGATACGATCACAAATTAAGAACAACGAATCGTCGTGTATGGGTAGATCACTTAAATCCAGTCGAAAGGTCTTAGCAATAGCTAGGACGTTGTGCTCTGAGTCCCGATAACACAGTCTAGCGAGAATCGATCGAGAGATAAAATGCAAATTTGTTCCTGCATCGGTCAACCGCCCAACGATGGACTGAATTTCGACATTTTTCATCGCTGTCTTAAGACAAAAAACGTGTTCAATTTCAATGTGAGCTTGCGCAGCGCAAGTAATTTCTGGAAGTCCTTCAATAAGAAATCGCTTGTACTCTTCTCTTGCCCGCCTTTTATGTAAAGCAAGTACCAATTTAACAAGCGAATGTTTTGTACTAGTTAGAGTTTGAACGTTATGCACCATATAATCTTTTGACGGTTATCCAAACAGGGAACCTATAACGAAATCAATTATGCTTACGCCTTCCAAATCTAAATAAGACATTCTTCTGTCAATTCTTAACCGCAGACAAGATTTGAATTTGATTTCCGCTATTCATATAGATGGTAGAATTCTCTAATTAAGCTTCCCACACGTCGTTCCTGAATAAGTTTTATGGCGCTAATCACTTGAATGCAACCAAGAAATCAAATGAAGTCTACAAACGTAACTTTCTGGTATCCAATGCAATTCACGAGATACATACGTTGCAATTGCATAATAATAAATGAGTTTATCCTATAGAAATTAGTAGAGGGTATGGAACAAATTCCAGTAAAACGATTTCCGTTTTCACCTTTTCCCATTGGATGGTATTGGGTGGAGTTCAGTGAAAACCTCAAGAGAGGCCAACTTCGCAGTAAAACGTGGATGGGACAGCAAACTGTCTATTGGAGGGACGAACAAGGTCGAGTATGTTTGGCGAATGCTATATGTCCCCACTTAGGTGCTAATCTGTCGCCGGAGTTCGGCGGTAAGATTAAAGACGGACAATTGGTCTGTCCTTTTCACGGGTTCAAGTACAACACACAAGGCCAGTGCATGCACTCACTCCAGGGAAAGGTCAAACATCCGATCACTCTGACAACTTATCCGGTACGTGAGACTGGAGGAGTCATTTTCGCTTTTTGGCACCCGGAAGGAGAGGAACCGCAATGGAGCATTCCGGATCTGGACGAGGGAAACTGGTCGATTTTTCTTCACACCTCACGGGAAATTCGAACGCATCCCCAGGAGACTTCCGAGAATGGAGTAGACCTCACACACCTTCCCTACGTGCACGGGTATTCCAACGTCGAGAGTCTAGGACCACTGCACATCGACGTGCACCATTTGCAAAACCGTTTCAGACTGACCCGTCTCATTGGTCCGTCGAAACGCTTCTGCTTGCGGCTTAACGTTCAAGCTACCGTCAGCATGTTAGGTGTTGGCTTTTCGATGATTGAATCTACCATGGAAACAGCGGGACTCCACATTCGTCAATTGGCACTCAGCACACCAATCGATGGAGAAAAAGTCAATTTTGTAATGGCAATTCAAATGCAAGACATCGAACGACCCAATGTGTTAATGCCCGGACTGGGACTATTTCCAAAACGAGTGCTCAACGCCATCCTGCTCAAAATATTCTTCAAAGTCTACTTGAAAGACATATCGCAGGATTGGGACATCTGGGAGAACAAGGAGTATCTAACCTCTCCGAGACTCGACCCTAGCGAAACTTCTATTCTTCACTTCCGACGCTACTGTGAACAGTTTTATGCGCCACTTGAATAGCTCCATTTCTTCGCTTTAGATTTGGTAGGAATTGAATCTGATTCATTTAACCCAAACAAGGTAGGAATTTGGAGACTACTACAGGTAAAGGTCTGTAATCGTTATGCGAATCGTCAGTTGGAATGTCAATGGTCTACGTGCTTTAATAAGAAAAGGAATATTCCCAAAATTTCTTGAATTATCTGGTGCAGACGTTGTCACTTTCCAAGAAACCAAGGTCCGCGAAGAACAGTTACCTCTGGATGTTCTACAACTTGAAGGTTGGCATAGCTACTACTCCTCGGCAGAACGACTTGGTTATTCCGGTGTCGCGCTTTTTAGTCGTAGACCCGCGGATGAAATCATTTCATCCTTACCTATCGCTCAATTCAACGATGAAGGACGATATTTAGTCGCGCGGTTTGGTGATATCCACGTCGCGTCAATCTACTTTCCAAACGGTTCAGGCAAGAATCGCGACAACAGTCGAGTCCCTTACAAACTCGATTTTTATGACTGCGTCAAAAACGAGCTGAATCGAATGCGTGAAACCGGCCCAACATTCGTGACTGGTGATTTCAATACAGCCCATACGGAACTAGATATCGCGCGCCCAAAAGCTAATGCTAAAACTAGCGGTTTTCTGCTTGAAGAACGTGAAGCTTTTGCACAATGGCTTGAAGATTCATGGATTGACGTCTTCCGAGCTCACCACCCAAACGAACCAGACCATTACACCTGGTGGCGACAATGGGGCAACTCCCGCGAAAACAATGTTGGCTGGAGAATCGACTATGTATTAGCGTCGAGTAAAGCAGCTGCACTTGTTACTAGAGCATTTCATTGGCCGAACGTTTACGGTTCAGACCATTGCCCTATTGGCATCGACTGTCCTACCGTAAATCTTTTGTAGATTACAGTACCATAACTTCGTCGTTGTCGAAAACGACAACAAAAAAATTTACGCGGTTTTTAGTTTTGTAGTACTTTTCGTCTGAGTTTTAGACGACCGCTCAGCTTGTGCTGGCTCTCTACGCCATCGTGCCTTGTAGCCGGTGAAACTCGTTTGTGCGAACGCTTGTTCATCAGCCCATTCTTGATCGAGTTTTTTCGCTTCTAATAAACCGTCTTCAGAGAATGGAAAGTACTTCTGCCGAAGTTTTCCCTCTACAGATCTAGCTACACGATAACTTTTGTACGTTCCTTGTTTGTGCTCATATACACTCATGAGAATACCATCCTGGTAAAAAAGTTTGGTATATCATAACATATTGAACAATATATTCCAAATTTGTTTTCGAACATTATTTCAGTTCTGTTTGTTGCTAAATCAATTTCTTACAATAAAATAGAACAAAACACCCGTTATCGTAGTTCTAATGTTTGCTGTTGGGAGGACACAAATTTATGAATAAACTCGTTAACTTAATCAGGTTTTCTTTTGCTGTTGTCACTGTATGTTTATGTGGTTCCCTACTGAGTGCACCGTACTTCATAACTGGTGAGGTAATCTATCTAGAGAACCAAGAGACTATCGAAACTGCAGGCGACATTACTGTCGATGAAACGATCGACGAGACGGCAGAAGAGACTGTAGACGAAACCGAAGCTAACACATTGGATAATTCAGAAGAAGCATCTACGGAGAATTCTCAAGAACTTGAAGTGTCAGAGGAAGCAGTATTTGATCCGATGTCCGCACAAGTCGTGATTACTTACGAAACAACCAATGAAGAAGGCGATACAGAAGAAGTCGAACTAGTTGCCCAAGAATTCACCGAAGGTCGTTTCTTCTTTCGCGAGAGTACTACTGAACCGTTAGACTTGACTATCACAGTTACCAAGAGTGAAGACGAGCAGATAACTTCGTCAGCGGTGCTAGAGCCTGGACGTAATTTACGCTTTGCATACGTTGTAGGTAACGATAGTTACCCATATGATCGACTGGTATTAGTAGGCCAATCACTGTCCAAAGAACAAGATAGCAAAGCAACAATTGTCGGAGATTTAAGTGACACCAATGTTGATCTATCCCGCGCAACCGCTTATGTTTACGGTCGCACAACGGACGACGAAGGTGAAATGGTTCTTGTGATGTCGCCAACCGTTTTGTTGCATGAAGATCGTTTTCAAATCGAAGTTGGTACCGATAAACCTATGGCTGTGAATGTGGTGATTTATTCCGTGGAGCACGATTTCAGTGCAGTTGTTGACGCAGTAATCGAACCTGGAAATACAGTCACGGTAAATTCGACTGAAAGAAATGGTCGTAGTTTATTTTATGCTGAGGGTGGCGAACGACATACAAAACTTATATCTAATTGGCAGAAATCTGATAAATACTTGGATTCAACTGCCAAGTACCAAATAGCGTATGAACAGTGGCATGCCTCAGAGGAACTTAACGAGATTTCCGAAGACACTGAAGTAGAACATGATTCGACCGAAGAGGCTCAAATTGATGAAACCGAAAAAGAGACGCAAGACGAGGTCGTCGAAGTGGCTGACATCGAACTCGCCGAAGGTTGTGAACACGTGGAAGCCCCCAAAGTCGCCGATACTGCAACTATGTACCCTTGGCGAGAAGCATACGATGTCATGAATGACATGAAACATGCAATGTTAGAACATCTGGCACTAACTTCGGAGGATCCAATTAATGCACTGCTAGCACTTGACATCGGCGCGTTCGGTTATGGTCGTGACCAAGAAAGAGCCTTAGAAGTCTACGACAAAGTACTTGCATCTTACGAAGAAGAAACCTCTGTCCCGAAATGGATTATGAAATCTTATGAAGATCAAAAGGATCGGGTAGAAATTGTTCGAAACGCAAAAGCTATCGTTGTTGGACAGAAAGCACCAACCTTTACCCTAGCAGATCGTGATGGCAATGAATATACCTTATCAGTTGTACTCGCGCAACAAGACACAGTACTCGTTGACTTTTGGGCTTCTTGGTGCGGACCTTGCATCGCTTCCTTTCCACACCTGAAGGAAATGCATAAAGCATTTGCTGCAGAAGGTTTTGAGATCGTTGGTATTTCAATTGACTCAGAAATGGACGATTGGCTTGAAGCACTTGATGAACACGACTTGCCCTGGATGAATGTCGGTGAAATTCTCGGCGACGATACTTTATCAGCAGGTTCCGTCGGACATACTTATGGTATTCAAGCCATTCCAACCACTATTTGGATAGACTCCGAAGGTTGTATTATCGGTAAGAATCTATCCTACGACTCATTAGAAGAAGCGCTTGTAGATCGCTACGGCGAAATTACGGAGACTGACGAGTCTTAATCAGTTTAATCAAAACATAGCATCAAATCGGGACCTTGAATTCTGATATCTTGGTCCCGGTTCTATTCTGACACTACGTGTGTTGTAACGACAGGATGAACTGACGATTAATTTGTTTTCAATCATCGTCTTTAAAATTATTCATTCTGATTCGCTCACTCTAAAGGAAATCGTAATCCATGATTAGTTCAGATCTATCTTCAGTTTTTAGCCTGTTCCGTAAAAGTTCGGAAACAGAGACGAAAAAGTTTTTCAATGAAGTCGTTTTGATGACTTTAGCAAGAGCTACCAGTTCCGACTCAAATATCAAAGATATTGAAGTGGAGCAAGTTAGGAATTGCATTAGAGAGGTAACGGGAGAAGACGTACCTATTGCCAATATCAGGGTTGCGGCTAACTCACATATCTACGAATCCGCCCCGATTGAACGCTATCTGATCGCCGCAAGTAATGTGCTTGATCTGAAACAGAAATTGACAATTCTATCTTCACTGGTAAACGTCATTAAATCGGACGAACGCATTACAACTCGGGAAGTTTTGTTCTTCAATATGGTTGCGAGATCGCTCCAAGTGAGCCCGGCTGATCTACTTGGACTAATACCCGAAGACTAGAAGAAACCTTTTGTTTGAAGGTGTCAGGTTGTGATTTAGACCCGAGATCGTTTTTATAATTTTCGAAGTTCCACCTTAGCTCAGTTGGTAGAGCAGCTGACTGTTAATCAGCGGGTCGCTGGTTCGAGCCCAGCAGGTGGAGCCATTTTTTTCAAATACGAATCAGAATCTAGCGCTTACGTTTGAGTTCCGGCGTTAACGGTTCACCTCGCTCAATTTTTTCTATGATTTCTTGGCGGGCTTTTGCCATCCGAAGAAATCGTACCGGACGTGACGGATGAGTCCCACTTTCCTTTAAACCGACTTGCGCCGAAACACGTCGCCACACATCTTCTATGCCGTCCAAGTCAATACCCGCGTTTGCGAGCAGGTACATAGAAATGTAGTCCGCTTCATTTTCAAATCGTTTCGAAGACGTTCTAAGACCTAGTCTAGTAAACAACCCATCAGTCCAAATGCCCACCGTCAGTAAAACTCCATCAAGTAGTCCGCCGAATATGCTTCGAGCGCGAGCTTTACGAACATGTCCGTAAACGTTGTGTGCGAGCTCATGGGCAAGAATGTATTGCAAGTCAGTCTCTCTTTCTAAAAAATTAAGAAGTCCGGTATAAACTCCAATACGTCTTCCTGATGCGTAAGCATTGAACGCAAGCGATCCCGATAGATAAATTTCAGATCGACATGCCTCAACCGGTTGAATAGAAAAAGATAATGGTGTAAAAGAAGACTCGGACTCCCAACGAATAACGAACAGCTCTATAGGGTCTGTTCTTCCTTCCGTGGAGAATTGTCTGAGTGCTTGATTTAACTGTGAACGTGCCGTAGTACTATTCTTTACGATATTCTCATCCACTTCTACGATCATGTCGCGTGGCTGTAATCCAGCTAAGGCAGCTGGCGAATCTTTTGCCACTCCCCAAACCATTGCATCAATCGCGTTATCTTCAATAATCTTCCGCGCCATCCAGACACCGATTTGAAAGTCTGTGTATCCTTCACAAAGTTCAAGATTCCGAGTGATCAATGGCCACGAAGCATCGGCAATTCGTTGTGTTCCAGCAATAAATCTATCTTTCGTCAGTTCAAATTGAACTTCTTCTTCCTGTTCAATTTCTTCCGGGGTAAGAGAGGGTACTTGTGTGATCGTAGAACAGGAACAAAGACACCATCCCATGAGTAAGAATGGAACCAAAAAGCGAAACTGTAATTTCATTGAACGAAAAAACTTAGTGATTGAAGTTTGATTACAATTGAATTTGATAAATTCGACATGAAATTTTAAGTACGTTACTTTTTGATTGTAGAATACTCTGCTTTTGTTGTCTTGCTATTGTTCAACATTAATTGATTCCAAGTCGTGTCTTTACCTGCAATCATAGATTTAACCCAATATTACGTCAGTCTTTTGCGACCTATTTTTGCTGGTCGAAAGTACATTTACGTTGCAGAAATCGATGCAATTGCCGTGCGAGCGGAAAGTGAAATGGCCGCGCTCGGTGTTGAAGATATGTTGTTTTTAGTCGGAAACAAGGGAACAAGTACCTATTCAATACCCCCTGATTTGCGGATCTATTCGCTTAACACTACGGGGGTAAATATGGTGAAAGCAGCTCAAAGGTTTGAACAAGCAATTACGGATCTCCCAAACGAGGTTGAAATTCAAATCGATGATTGGGATCGAAAACGAACTGCTCGCTGGATCACGCCTGCTATGTTGCGAGAATTCGAAATTATTTCAGGTCGCAAAAAATATGGCAGACGAAAACCTTCTTGGGTGGCATTCGAAGACAAGACCACAATCGACTCATTTTGGAAATCACTCGGAGTCAACTACCCCTCTTCCCAAGTCATTAATCTCCGTGATCCAAATATCAAAAGGGTCAACAATTCTCTTGATAAAGGTGAAGGTACAGTTTGGTCGGCCGATAATCGAGACGGTAATCATGGCGGAACGATTGGGGTACGACGTGTAACTTCAGAAGCCGACTTTATCTCAGTCCAAAAAGAATTGAAAAAGATGGCCAATAAGGTGAGAATCTCGTCTTTTACCGAAGGGATTCCACTAAGTATTCACGGTATCAACTTCGAAGACAAAACAATCGCGTTTCGACCTATTGAGTTAATCACATTGCGCTATCGCGATAGTTGTGAATTCCTGTGGGGAGGCTGTTCATCAACGTTTGACCCTCCGTTGAAAGATCGAGAATATATGCAAGAACTAGCTTACACAACGGGTCGAGCCTTAAACCGTGAAGTGGGTTATCTCGGTCCTTTTTCCATTGACGGTATCCTCTCTGAAAGTGGTTTTGTCCCCACCGAGTTGAACTGTAGGTTATCGGGAGGGTTTAGTACTTTGACTAATGGACTCACCAACTTTCCCTTAGCTCCGTTATGTTGGACCGTAATGGAAAATGAAAAATTGGACTATCAAGCAAGGAAGTTGGGAACTGCGCTACTTGACTGGGCAGACTCAAATCGCTTTTGCGGTGGTAGAGTAATCACAAACAAGTCTTTCGACACCGTTAATCAGTTGTTGTTAACACGAGACGGATCAGAGTTTCGCGAAGTGAGAGATAAAGAAACTCCGACTGCTACACTCACTTACGGACCGAGCCCTATGGGTGGTATTGTGTTCTTTCAATCTTTGATTGATGAAGATCAGCAGAACCAACCGACAGCTCCGGAAGTTGTAAGGGCGATCAGATTTGCTGACGCGACTATAGATACAGATTTTGGTCCGTTAGAGTGCGCAACTCCGACACACAATTAGTTGAGTAGTAATGTTTCGGTAGTCAACGACGGACTAGTGCTCGCACATCAACATCCAATTGATACCAAATTTATCTCGACACATCGCAAAATACGCTCCCCAGAATGTTTTTTGTGCTGGAAAGGTAACTTTGCCACCGTCGGAAAGCTTCGCTAACCATTCGTCGGTTTGAGTCTTATCGTCGGTATCCAAACAGAGTGAAAAATTGTTCCCCTCAGAAAAATTTGGATCATCGTCGGCCGTATCACTCGCCATGAGTGTGCCAGACTCAAACGGAAGGGAAGCGTGCATGATTCGGTTGGAATCCGAACCTCCGACTCCGTCTGGACCGTCTCCAAAAGTCATCATCGATTCAAAATCGAGACCAAATATTGAACGGTAGAATTCCATTGCTTCGCGGCAGTTTCCATTAAATGTTAGATATCCATTGATAGATGCCATGTGTAACCTCTTCGATTGTTGACTATTGACTACTGTATGTGTAGTGTATAGTGATTGAAATGCATTATTTTAGTCTTTGCACATTTTGTTTGAGCCCGATCACATACTTCCTAGTCTTATTGTCCGCAAATAAAATAAATCTTCGTCCACCAATAAAAACACATCATCATGCGAAAGTCTTTTTTTCTTGTTTCACTAGTTACCGTCAGTCTGATTTCTTGCAGTCAAAACTACGATTCAAATACGACTACAACTTTGCTCACGACCTCAAACGAGCTTTCCGATGAAATCGAAGCCCCGTATGTAACAACCAATAACTTCGATGAATGGGTACTACAATCTGACAAACCTGTCCTGGTTGATTTCACTGCAGAATGGTGTGTGCCGTGTAAATTGGTAGATCCAATCATTGACAGCCTGACTTCCGAATTTGAAGGTCGCGCCAGTATTTTCAAGCTAGATATCGACATTTCACCAGAAATCTATGCCGACTACGGAGTTAACGGTATTCCACACATACTATTCTTTAACCATGGAATTGAAGAAGAAAGAATATCCAGTCCGCAAGATCGAGCAGTCTATGTTGATTACCTTGAAGCGATGATCGAAGGGGAATCAGCAAAGAGTGTAACTTACCAATTGTTAGATCAAGATGAATTTCGCCGACACTTCATACTTTCTCGCGATCTCGAAGTAATTAAAGCTGCAATGAATGTGAAGCCACTTCTATTAAAGACTAATTTCGAAAACGGGCTTACACCACTTTCTCTGATTCTCAACTTTCCTAGTGTTCGTCAAAACGACTTAATAGATTTAGCTTTATCTCAAGAACCAAAAATTACTGTCCAAGATTTAGTCGCACTAGGTCGTTGTGATGAGTTTAGAGAAGCCGCTTTAGCCGATCCTGAAGCCGTAGATCGACCTGATCCAGACGGTAATACACCGATAATCACCGCCTTAATGCGAGCTCATAGATTAGCCGAAAAGAATTGTGTACGGACTGTGCTCGAAGCTGGTCCTACGCTCGATCAACAAAGTGAAGGTGCTAGATCACTCAATCGTGCAGTGATATTGATGGACGACGACACAATTTTGCAGGAATTTCTAGACAGAGGTTGGGATCCAACATTGAAGGACGAAACTGGAAAAAATGCCTTACATTGGGCTGCAACCTATGGATATGAAAGTAAGATTCGAACTTTGCTAGAGTTTGGTATGGATCCAATGGTCGAAAATTCAGACGGTGAAACGGCAGGCGGCACCATAAGTCGGTTTATATCAAGGCGCGAACAAATAATTGAGTCAGAGCGAGCAAATTTAGATAAAGATACCTTAAATGAAATGGAAGCTGAATTACAGCGATACAAAGACCTGATAACGATGCTTGAAAATTCTTCAATCGAACAGAATTGAGAAGTCTTTGTAATTAACTGTTTCGTAGTTAATCGCATTCCCTTATGAAAGTTGAAAAAGAACTCTGAGCGATCCCCTCGCCTATTTGTCTGTCTCGACACGAATATGAAACCTAGCCAATATTCGTGATTTAGTGGAGTAAATGGGAAACCATATGCTTGATTCGGGGCTGCAATTATTACTGATCTGTGTTGTACTGGTCTTCAGTATCACTATAAACGCCAAGCCATTAACCATCGCAGTAGCGACGAATTTTCTCACTACAATGGAAGAACTTAGCGAGCGGTTTTCGTCCGATAAAGATGCTGATCTCACAATCGTTAGTGGTTCGTCCGGACAACTAGTTGCCCAAATTCGTGCTGGAGCTCCGTTCGATGTACTCTTCTCGGCGGACCAAAAACGGGTTGATGCGCTTGTAGAACTAAATCTTGCGGAATTAAACTCCAGATTTACTTATGCAAATGGTGAACTTGCGTTTTATTTGAACCCAAAGAACTCGAAAGACCTTTCTGCACAGGAAGTCTTTGAAAATCTTTCGTGTGATTCGATAATAATCGCCAATCCTAAGGTAGCCCCTTATGGGCAAGCCGCTAAAGACGTTATCAATCAGATCAAATCTGAAGACGGTCTTGAAGAATCTGTAGTGTTAGCCGAAAACGTAAATCAGGCATTCTCGACTACACATACCGGCAACGTAGACTGTGGATTTGTGGCATTCTCAGCAATACTGGCTAAATCAACTGACAAACAGTTCTTCTACAAGATTCCACACGAATACTATTCCCCTATCAAACAGGACGCCGTAATACTAAAATCTTCAAAAAGCCCTAAACTTTCCCAGAAGTTTTTTGATTTTGTTCAAAGTCAGGAAGCCAAGGATCTGATTCGTGAACATGGATACTTAGTTGATTGAACAGTATAGATTTCTCAGTCATACTGCTGACTATACAACTAGCTTTAATCACGACCCTATTACTGCTAGTTCTCGGAGGTCCTATCGCCTGGTGGTTATCAAGAAGCCAAAACAGACTTAAACCTGCCGTTGAGGCAATTACTACGTTGCCTTTAGTTCTACCACCAACGGTACTTGGTTTCTACTTTCTAGTGGTATTCAATCCGCATACACCCCTTGGTTCATTTATCGTTTTCTTAACCGGAGAATCACTTACCTTCTCATTTCAAGGGCTGGTCGTCGCGTCAATCATTTACTCCATGCCTTTTATGGTACAACCGTTGAAGATTGCGTTTGATAAACTAGATCAAGGTATTCTCGAATCAGCTAGGGTTTTAGGAGCGAACCCATGGGTTTGTTTGTATCGAATTGTGATACCGTCCTGCATACGAGGGATCGTTTCGGCGATGGTACTCACGTTCGCGCACACTGTAGGAGAATTCGGCGTAGTATTAATGATTGGTGGGAACATTCCAGGTAAAACAAGAGTCATTTCTATCGCAATTTATGAACATGTCGAAACACTCAACTATGAAAGTGCTCACATGCTCGCCTTAGGATTAATTGTCTTCAGTTTTCTAACATTACTGGTCGTTTATGCCATGAATCGCGAACCAACTGTTCGACTCACCTAAATGTTGTCATTAAATATAAAACTTAAGCGATCGGATTTTGAGTTATCGATTGATACCTCCCTAGATTTGAACACTCCTACAGCAATACTCGGTGCTAATGGAAGTGGAAAAACCACTTTGTTGCGAACCATCGCTGGTTTGGAACGAACTTCTGGAAAAATCAAATTTAACGATACAGTATGGATAGACACTGACAATGGGATAAACGTTTCAACCCGACGTCGTGCTATCGGCTATCTGACGCAGAAACCATTATTGTTTCCCCACATGGATGTTGAATCTAACCTCAGATTTGCCGAATATGTCTCGCAGCAACGCACACTTACCGGTACAGCGATTTCGACAGATGAAATCCTTAAAACTTTTGACCTTCTACCGCTTCGAAACAAAAAAACCTTTGAAATTTCAGGAGGAGAATTGAGTCGAACAGCACTAGCACAAACACTGCTCTCTCGTCCTACTTTACTGTTGCTCGATGAGCCGCTAGCCTCGATCGATGTGAATCGAAAGAAGGATTTGATTCCTTACTTGGAAAACTACTTACAACAGAACCAACTGCCAATGTTGTACGTAACTCACGACATTTCTGAAGTCGCACGATTTTGCCCACAATCTATAGTATTAGACAACGGATCGGTTGTGAGTTTTGGGGATTCATCGAACGTAATTCAAACTTTGGCACAAGATTCGATTTTCGAATCGACTGACGTGAGCACATTGCTAAAGGTCAAATTTGTAAAGTATGACAGTACCTATCAAATTGTGACATTTAATCTTGGATCTGACAAAATATTTGTCCCTACTATCAAACAAGATCGATTTCCTTCACAAGTTTATTTACGTATTCGAAATCTCGATGTTGGCTTAGCTCGTACTCGACCGTCTGATGTGAGTATTCGTAACGTCATATCGGGAACTATATCAGCCATCCAAAATGACCCACTCACACCATACACAGACATTCAACTTACCTGTCAAAATGAACAACAGTTGCATTCTCGAATTACACGGAAAGCTTGCGAGGAATTACAGTTAATGGTAGGTCAAGAAGTATTTGCCCTGATTAAAAGCGTTTCCTTAGAACTCTAGTTTGACGCGCATCAAGACAGGTCAGAAAATCATCATTGTCGGCGGTGGAATCGCCGGTCTGACAACCGCTTTAGCTTTGAATCATGTCGGTATTTGTTCGTCCGTGTTTGAAAAATATAGTTTTTCCGACCAATTCGGTGCAGGAATTCAGTTAACTCCCAATGCAACAAATATTCTTTTTAAATTCGGTTTAGAAC
>VXYV01000065.1:0-9774 GCA_009845835.1 Gammaproteobacteria bacterium
AACGCGAACTGATTCGGCAGAGAACACTTGATGGACTGGCGGCCGCCCGGGCCCGAGGTAAGCACTTAGGCCGGAAAGAAGCGTTAAACCAAGAACAAAAGGAAAATTTGCTGCAGTTGCGTGAACGCGGTCAATCGTTGCGCCAGTTAGCCCAAACCTTCAACGTATCCAAAACCACGATCTTCCGCTATCTACGTTTAAAAGAAATTCGGCAAATCTTGTCTTGAGATCTGCCGACCGATCAAAATTTTGATCTTCTGGGTGCAGTCATCGCACTTCTGCTGTGCTGCAGGCTGACTTAATTAAAACTCCAACAGATATTGTTAAATCGCTTTGTTGTGTTGTTATACTAGTTCACCAACTCGTTAGCTCTATTCAAAAGATTAAGTCATGCTAATCGATGCGGACCCAACAGAAAGCCAGGTGAAAACTGTGCCACAAACGATATTGCCAAAGTCGACACCGCCAAAATTGGTGTTGGATAGTTTGGTAAAATTTTGTAAGACAACTTCACCTTCAATTACTACCCTTAATGTAAGGAACCTCCTATGAAGAATTTATTCAGCTTAGTTGCTGGGGCAATTTGTACTATCCTGCTGTGTATACCAACATTGACAGAGCAGAACGATGTCAAATGTTGCGATGGAGAAGTGATCGAAGGATCCTCGCTCATCGGAATAAACAGCGTACACCTTGACAACCTTAAGAGTGCTCTGCCCGACCTGCACTTGACAGTAACGTCTCCGGGATGGGAAAACACGGACGGTCTAGAGCAGTTGCGTACCATTGCCAAGCCTACACTTAGCGCCTTGGGTACAAAACCTGATGACATCGAAGAATTCTTCGTTCGCATTGACGCGTATGAGTCGAAAGTGCCATTTGAGTCAAAAACCGACGTGAAGATGATCTTCAGTCAGGTGGGAAAATCGCTGCTCATTCATTTCACCCACGTCGAAATGATGCGGAAGGGAGCGGATATTCTTTACGATGCATACTCACTGCTTTATTCCGAGTCGCATCCCGACGCCATGTCAGGCTATAGAGAGTGTCTAGACAAGTCCATAGAAAGAATGGGCACGAAGACAAGGTTGGTTTTTGACGACTGGGTGAAATTAATCGAAAAGAGGACAGAAGATTCCGACCTTCTCATCTCGCATGTAGGAGCTCACGTCGATATCTCAACGAAGCTGTCCAGCTTTGTTCTTGGAAATGTGCCCTCCGATTCGCAAGTATGCTATGCCGAACACCTAGAGAAAACCAAAGAAGATTGAAATGAAAAAACGTTTCAGGGCGCTAGCGACAGTAGCAAGTGTGCTGTTGTTGGGTACCGGAACCATTTATGCCGTTGATTGCGGCACTGCATACAACACGTGCATCAAGGCCATAGGTCAGAAGTACACAAACTGCTCTGCCGACGTTATAGCACTTCACCTGTTGATTGAAGCCGCCGCTCAGAACTACACAGCTACGGTGGCAAATATACCTGCCGATGATCCCGAGAGAGCGAACAAAATCGAAAAAGCCAAAATCAGAATGCAACAGAAGATTGCTGGGTACGAAGAAGAAATAAAAGAGCTCGCTCACACGTGTGAGAGCAATGACGAAAAAGATATGAAAGAGTGCGAAGATGATCTCAATTCCTGCGTCGACCCGTAAAACTGCCTAGACAAGCCCGTGCTTCTATACAACAGCCCTCAGTGACCGAGTTTGCAAACAGCTTTTTCTAATTGGACGGCCAAAGAGGACTAAGAATTAGGTACCTAGCGAATCTACTGACTTCCACGGTGGGCACACCCCTACAGTCTCATAGGCTTCCCTATATCTGGTTCGACTCACAGTTGATGGAGGTCGTTATTTTTTCTCCGGCGGCGATAACGTCAGATTCGTCGCGGTTGTTGGAAACGACGAATTCGGCTAGGTTGGAATACGCGGCCGCGCGTTGTTCAGCCATGCATTCATAGCCGCGCCAAACACTAGGAATTCTTTTTCCGAACGGAAAAGTCCTTTACCTTAATTTCCCTGTTCAAAAATACTTCAAATATATGACGATTTTTTAAAAAATCTATTGCAATTCAACTTGTTATGCCCATAATACACCACTAACAAGAGCCCTTGAGCGGAATGGAAACCATCCAGCGAAAGGGACTTCGCTTGGGCTCTGTCAAATAGTCACTCACGCACATCCCCCCAATCGTCCTCGTCCAAAACCTCTTCCTCAGCTTCATCCGCTTTTCGACCGGTGAGAAGAAGTTGCATAAGAATTCCAAATATCGCGAACGAACCAAAAATCGCGGCGAATACATTTTCGAAAATCAACTTAAACACAATTGAATTCATGAAGTTCGAGTAAGGAGTGTTACCCTCAATTAAAGGTACTGTTTCGATCAGGACATGAGCTTCATACGGCGGTACCATTTTGACCATCCTACCCTTTGGATTTACAATACCTGTGATACCACTACTGGTCGTCCTTAACAAATACTTTCCCGTTTCTAATGCACGCATGCGCGCAATTTGCAGATGTTGATGAGGTGCGATTGTTCGACCAAACCAACCGTCTTCACTGATCGTAGCTATTATGTCTGAATCATGGGCACGTTGCACAACAACTGACGGAAACGCAATCTCGTAACAAATAGACACACTAAGGTTCACATCGTTCAGTTCAAACGGTTCCTGTCGATCAGATCCTGACTCCACAATTGAAAGCGGAATATCTAGCGTTTCACCTATCCATTCAAACAAAAACCGGAATGGAACATATTCACCGAATGGGACCAGTTTAATTTTTAAATAGTACTGAAATTTCTCAGAATCCTCTTCAAAAACTAAGGCCGCGTTATATACTTCGCGCCGTCCATCTCTGAAATCCATTCCAAAGAAAGTGCCTACTATAAGAGTTGCTTCCACGTGATCTGCAATGCTTTGCAAATACTCGACGTTGGGTCCGCTTGCTGTGATCGGGAATGGGATAGCACTCTCCGGCCAAAATATCCAATCAACGTCTTCTTCAATATCAGCCGTAATTCGGGTATGTCGAACCAGACTCGTATCGCGAGGTCGATCCTCCGGAGGCGCTCTAGATTCCAAAAGTTTATCTGTTTGTGTGACGTTCGATTGAACCATCGCGACCTTGACTTCGTCGTAGGGTCGAGTCCACTCGATATTCGATAAATATGCACCGACAATCCACGGTGCCCCAATTAATAGCACACTAGCAGCCCTTGTCCGTCCAACTTCATAAATCCCGACGACGATCAACAATGCCATAAGACTCACCAACAGGACTCCGCCGACTGGTGCGAATCCTGCTAACCATGTATCAATCAATGAGTACCCTAACAACAACCATGGAAATGCTAGATCGAAGGAAACTAGAAGGGTAGAAATTTCAAAGCAGACCCACCCTACTAACACCGACACCGATGTCAGATTGATGCGACCTCTTGCGGCGGTCCTTTTCACAACTAAATTTGCCACAATCATCACGATGGAAAAAAGTAGTGAATTCGCGATAAGGTAGAGAACAATCAATACCACCATCATGTTGGCCGGTATTTCACCGAGCATGACGAAACTTTCGTAAACCCAAGAAGTGCCGATTCCGTGCTTACCGAGACTAAAGAGAAAAAACAACAGGAACGACACAAATCCACTTTGTTTACGAGTTCGGTCAATCGCAAAAATCAACAAAAATACTGAAAGTAATGTCAGAGGCCAGAGATTGAACGGTGCAAATCCTAGCGGATAAATCGCGCCAGCGCCAAGCGCTAACGGATAGAACAGAGCGTGTGAGCGAGTGTCTATGAGGTGCTTACGTGCAGCAGTTTGATGGATCGCTCATCAGCACCGACGATTTCAAATGTGAAGGAGTCAATTCGAATGGTATCACCTTGATTGGGCACCCTCTCAAAGCGCCGAGTAACTAAGCCACCAATGGTGTCGAACTGATCGGTGGGTAATTTCACCCGAAAGAAAGTATTGAAATCTTCAATCGGTGTTTCCCCTTTTAACCGATATTTTTTGGTCGCAATTTGTACGATATCCTGTCCCTCTTCTTCCTGGTCGTGTTCATCTTCGATATCACCAACGATTTGTTCAAGAACATCCTCGATCGTAATTAGACCGGTAGTATGTGCGAATTCATCTACCACTATAGCCATATGACGGCGATCAGCACGAAAGTCTTTTAGAAGCGAGTCAAGTCTTTTACTT
Source organism: Gammaproteobacteria bacterium (assembly GCA_009845835.1). Lineage (GTDB taxonomy): Bacteria > Pseudomonadota > Gammaproteobacteria > Pseudomonadales > Azotimanducaceae > Bin55. The sequence continues at coordinate 4,216 of VXYV01000065.1, forward strand.
TCAGGAATGAAAGAAGCAGTTCGATGTAAGCGTGAGATGTCGAAGGTGTTCTTACCATTCTCGACGAGATCGATAATAAGATCTTTCGAGTGCAAGATACCACGGACATCGTCTATGTCGTTCCCAATAATCGGAAACCGCGTATGTTGTGATTCCGCAATCTGTGCCAACAGTTCAGATTTTGAATCGGTGACTTTGACACAAACCATGCGTGCTCTTGGGACCATGATGTCTCTCACCTGCAATTTCGTAATGTGTATCGCACCATGAATAATTTTCAGAGTATCGTCTTGGACTATGTTGCGATCTGCCGCTCGTTTTAAGAGAAAAAGTAACTCTTCTTCACTTGAGGTCTTCTTGATTGGCATAAACCGTTTGACCCAGTTGGGCATCCAAAGTTTAGTTTGGATTTCGGACGAATCGCTATTCATAGGGGTTTTGATAACCTAATTGCGTCAGCATTTGAATTTCTAACTGTTCCATTACTTCCGTGTCGGAATCAGTCTGGTGGTCGTAGCCACACAAATGTAACGTTCCATGTATTACTAGGTGTGCAAGGTGTTCTTGGAGTGTTTTCTGCTGATCGTTCGCCTCCATCGCGGCAATCGGTACACAAACGGCGATGTCTCCTAATACATCCTCAATCTCGCTCCCAAAAGCCAAGACATTCGTGGGGCGATCGATATTACGATATCGCTCGTTTAGCTCGTGGGCTTCTACAACATCCATGAAACGAACACAAACACTTCCTGATAGTTCACCGCGTGCTAATTGCACCCATTGTTTGACTTGTTCTGGGATTATGTCTTCTAGCGAGAATCCAAACTGTACCGAGATATTCGTCGTACAACTCTCGACTTCAGCTCCGGTCACAACGAACCTCGTTGTCTTTTTCCATTAGTTTTTTTTCTTTCTATGTCGTCACGTTCATATGCATCGACTATATGTTGAACCACCGGGTGGCGAACTACGTCACGACGTTGAAAGCGAACAACAGAAATATCCTCAATATCTTTTGTAATCCGTAGAACATGCGTTAACCCCGAGCGTTGTGAGGAATTCTGTGGCAAGTCGATTTGTGTCACATCGCCAGTTATTGCGACTGTCGAACCAAAACCGATACGTGTCAAAAACATTTTCATCTGCGCGATCGTAGTGTTTTGTCCTTCGTCTAAGATAATGAATGCGGAATTTAGTGTTCGACCTCGCATGTATGCCAAAGGAACAACTTCAATTTCGTGCCGCTCAATATGCTTCTGAACTCTTTGAGTCCCCAGCATTTCATAAAGAGCGTCGTACAGTGGTCGCAAGTACGGATCGATTTTTTGTGCTAAGTCACCCGGTAAAAAACCAAGCTTTTCACCTACTTCTACTGCTGGTCGGACCAAAATGATCCGGTTAACCTTGCTTTGATCTAGTGCTTCTACAGCACATGCTACCGCCAAGTACGTCTTGCCGGTACCTGCTGGTCCGATACCAAAATTTACATCACAATGCCGTAAATTGTGAACGAATTGACGTTGATTCGGGCTTCGAGGTTTGACATGTTTCTTACGAGTAACAATAACAGCATCGGCTGCGACCTCTGGTTCGTTAGTATTCGTATTATCTGAACTACAAACTTCTTGTAAAAACAGGTGGACAGTCTGTGGATCTAACGCTTTGTTAGTCTCAGTTTCCTCATACAACCGTTGAATGACTGAGTCTCCTTTATCGACTTGTCTTTCGGACCCAGTGATTTGAAACGTGTTGCTACGATTTCGAACCTGTACCTGTAAGCGTCGTTCAATCTGTCGAAGGTTTTCGTCGTCCGAACCACACAGTGCTGCAAGTCGGTGTTGGTCGTTAGGTTCTAGAGTTAGGGTTGAGGTCGCGATATTCGCGTCAGGGTCTTCGTTCAACCGAAGTAAGATGAACTCGTCGTAGTAAAGGGATTAAGAATCATACTTAAACGTAGGCTGATGTCAATTTCTAAGATTCCAAGATTCAAAGGGATAATTACTTTCAATTCTAACTCTTTTCAATTTTATAGGTCGTCGAAAGTTATGTAGGAACTCGTTTTGGGTGAGTCAGTTGTACTGGTACACTTTCCCACGACTCAGTCAAACCGTCAATGACTTCGAAGATTGGATTAGGTTGTAAACCAGATTCCAAATTTACATTTTCATTTCGTAAAAACCAATCGTGGTTGCGTGCTTGCAATTTTCGATTTAAATGATTCCACTCGTATTCGAGTTGACCAGTTGTAACCGGTATCGATTCTAGATTTTTAGTATCGTACGGTCTTATTCTTGCCGCATTAAATTTGTAGTTCCGATTATTCGCTTCCTGCAATATAGCGTTCAGATACGCGCAAAGAACTCCCCCCGTATATGCATGTACCCTAAAACGTTTTAATTGTGGATGGTTCCGATAGCCTTTTGTCTCGTTGTGTAGTACAGCTTGGGCTAATAACGTTTCTCTCCACAGAGCAACTAGCCCTAGTCGATCAAGGTAACAAGGATGTAGACTCCAAAGCCTCACTTGACAAGAGCTTGTATAACCAAATAACGCTAGTATTCGGACTAAAGTCTGTTGAAAACTTTTTGTACCAACTCGGGTATTGACTGTTCAAGTTGCTGTGCTTCGCACACATTCTGCAGTTTCACAGCATCAGTCAGATCTTTATTTGCACTGGTAGCTAAATGTGATGCTGCTCTTCCCAACAAATCAATAAGTTGGTCAGTTTCGGTGCACTCTATGGGTGCGAATTGCCTGAAGTAATTTGCAAACTGAGAGCGACACTCACTCCAAACCATGGCATTCCACCAATGACCGTGGCGATCGTATTCACCTTTGGTTAATGCCTCCATCCATACATCGTATGCCGCGAGTCCAAAGGTGTATCCTTTGTAGGGGTAGTGCTTAGGATTCTGGTACATATCTAACGCATTCGCTAGTCCGGTTCGAATACATTCTTCGGTGCTTTTGGGTGTGATCTTTTCGATTTGTACCCAACCAAAAACATTTTCAATACGATTGTTAAGCAAATCCTCAAACGTGGCGGTTTTGAGACAGACCGGTACTTCTGGTCCCCAAGGTAACGTGAACGTGAACCCGTCCTCAGAAATTTCATCAACAAGCTGAAATTCCATCGCCATGACGTACACCAAGGAAGATGAGGCTGCTTCTTGAATTTGAGTTAGGACATTACTGCTAAATAGCTGACAGCTAAACTTCGAGTACAGCAAAGTACTCTGTAAACCTAGGTTTGCCAATCCTTGAATTATCGAATCGTGTTTCCAGCAGTAAGGCCCACTAGGACATAAAGTAGGGTGGAGATTCAGTGCAGCGGCGTACCCGGATTCAACAAACAATCGTTCAGACGGAAGTTCCACGCCGTAGTAAGTACTAGCACCTCCATAAACACCCATAAAGGTCGAATTCCAAGGTGGTTGTGTTTTGCTTCTTTTAGTCATTGGTAATCGGATTAATGTTTCGTATGTGCTGAAGGTAAAAGCATTTTATTGAGTGTTGAATCGGATAGCGACTAGATGAATTCGAACAAGTTTCGAAGCAAATCGGTACACCTATTTAGTCAGCGATTCTTCATGTTTCAGAATATGTCGAAAACGTGAGATTTAAGGGTTATCTCTACAGTTTTTTATGGTTTTAATATAGTGGCAGACAGATTTTTTCGTTTTTATTGTGTTTTTTTTCGAGGTGTTTTCGGGTCTAAAGTCTGGTTTAGCAGTGCCGGGCCACGACGACACGCATCACGTTTCCATGAGGTCTAGTTGGTGGCGTAAAAGGTGGTGTGAATTACATCAAGTTTCAGGCCAAAGATGCTCCAGTGGAATCGCTAAATGATCGTGGAGCATGTGTATCACACAATCCGGTGATGGCAGGCGAACGAGAATCCCGGTGAACTCTTCGCGTATAACGAGCACCGTAAGCCGGTTCAAGAATTTCGCGTCACAGGCGACTATCGTCGTCACTACCCAGTGATAACGACAGTTATTATGATCAAAACGTTAGTAATATCCCCTATACCAGACATAACTAGTTCTGGGTATCGGGGCAAGAAGGAAAAGAAAACGCTATTACTCTTAGCTCGTCAATATACTTGTCATAAAGCCTGTTGTCGTTAACGTCAATGATTTGTATTGTCGCAGGAACCGGCTGAAAACCGCATTCTATATAACCGGATACGAACTCCTGTAATTCGGCAGGTGGCATCAACAGTGAAACCCGAATCAGCCTGCCATCGTCGAGAAAACCTTCTGCATAGCACCCCCATTTGATGGTCTTATTCGCGGGTAGAACAAACTGAAATTCAATACCCGATCTGACAACGACCCTGTTCGATTGCGTTTCCAGAGCCACCGATGCATGAAATTTCATTGAATCTATTACTGTTTTAGCATTACAATAGATTTTTGCGGGTACCTCTGTGATTTTACTATCAAGTTCCGCTCTGTCTGCTCCGTCGTTTCCACAAGAAACGAGCACCATACAGAACAAAACAACCCCAAACCAACCTGGAAAGCGAGCCGGTTTCATTGGATAAATCCTTCTTGCTGTGCTCCATACAGCCCTTCGGTTCTACCAAACCATTGCCACCCGGACTCGAATAGAGTGGAGCCGATATAGATTTTGTGCGTCATAACCACGCCTTCCATCCTAGGAACTTTTTTAACCTGAGCATGCTCATTTATGCCTGTTATTCGGGCTAGTTTTAATTCCCGCCCCTTTGAAGTCTCCGTATAGTAAGTACGACCGACGACATCGGCAGCGGCAATGGGCAGATCTCTTAAAATTGACATCGCCTTTATATGGTCTGTAAAGTAGTAATCACCATTGCTTTTCGCCGTCAGTGATAAACCGGTTTCAAGTACGATATCCTCATTATGAATGTGTATATCGTGGTCAACCAGTTTGACATAAAGAAAGGCTTGATCGGGGAACGTCGACTGATAACCAGGAGTTTCTAATTTGATATGTAGTAACTTGTGAATTCCAGTCTTTATGTCCATGTACTTTTTGGTGCTTAGTCGCTCTGCCTTCAGATCGTCTACAATCAAGGCCAGTGGTTTCCCTTTCAAGAATCGAAACCAGGTCGAACCGCCGACGTATCTGTTCAAAAACTCTCCATAACCACGATTAGTTTCTAAGTCAAGAGCTTTCTTTCTATCTCTCTCAGAGTAAGAAAGAACGATCGGGTACCCTTTAATTAATACGTCACCGACATAGGTAGGAAAGTACCCAGCCTCTACATACTTGGGTGGAAACACCCTGTCTTCGGGGATCACAATATAGGGTTCAATTGGAGGAGAATCCAATATCGACTCTTCTAGTCTTTTGATTTCACCTTCAACATCGCTGAACGCGAAGCTTCCTAGTCCTAGCGTAAACACCACCACCACGCTTATGAACCAGGCAGAAAGAGTGTAATTCAAAATATTATTGATTAAGTTCATCGTTTTATTCCTCTTTATCATATTTCAAATTTTTCATAGGGATTAGTGAAAGTACGTGCTTTCAAAATAAATTGTATTGAAAATTAAGTCTATAAAGTCC
>VXYV01000065.1:9784-15310 GCA_009845835.1 Gammaproteobacteria bacterium
CTGCCAGTATGTCTGCATTAAGTATATATTTTCATAATTGACTTTTAAACAAAATGATATTTAGTAAACATTCTGTTGCACGCAATTTTGTTCGCAAATCGGCAAGAAGAACGCAATTTTTTTCCTCACTCCATATTCGAATTCGAAGGAATATATAATGACGAAAAACCTGTTCATTGGCGAACAGGTGATCCAGAAAATTACGAAATGATTCATTAATGCCGATTGATTAACTCTAGCCATCTGCCACTTATCGATACACAGAAACAGTTATGATCGTGTGAAATTGAATTCATAGAACACTCGTACGGCAACTATTTTCCGCCAGTGAATAAGATTTGTAAAAATACGCTTAAAGCCCTTTATTGCACCTCTGGTCGGTAAAAACGCGGTATAGAATTCTTAATTTTGCTTGACTACCTTTTCTTACCCCCGTGAACAGGATCTTCGGCTACGCCCGCGTCTCAACCGCTAAACAAACCATCGATCCTTAACTGAACTGTTGCATCAGGCTGGTTGTGACGAAAACTGTGCTTCGTTATCTATGTTTAGCAGAAGCTAAGTCGTGATACTCTTAATCGCTGACCTATAAAAAGAAAGTCGGCAAATCTACTCTTGCCGTAACACGACACACAATGAATCGTGGTCGAACTGCCCCCGTAGTTCCATCAATCGCTGATAACAACTGGGCCTCCGAAAAGTGCTGTCGTTGGGCATACCGATGTAGCACCCCCATTAACGCAAATCTGCCGGATGAACCTCGTCCAACCGCCGCCGAAGCGTCGTATCGCTGGGGAGCGAACTTAACTTCAACAGCCGCTTCACCGATCGGCAAACCTAACCCAGCTCGTCCATTCATTTTCAAACTGAAACAGATTCGAGCACCGACAGACAAACATCCCCAACACACCATAAGACAATCCGAAAGCTGACAAAGCTATTGGGGTGGTGCGGGATATTTTTCGTTCAACTGTAAACACTTGGGGTCAATCGGGGTACTGAACGTCGTGATTAAAGCCTGTTTCCGTAATCTCATCTCGCCCTCAGTCGCGCTAGGGGGGCATACAGCCATTCACACTACGATTTTTATTTTTAGTGTGAAACGGATAAATAGTTGCGAAAACTGAATTCTAACAAGAACTTTCAATATCCGAAACTACGATACTGCTCTAGATATGAGGAATCACCACTATTTACCTATACATATACATAAAAACATATAATAGTCATTGTGTTCATCTTTGCAAGACATCAATGATGCCTAAATACCGTAACCGTCACATCGATAAATATTACCTCAAGGAATCCATTCGGCATCGAGGTTTGATTGAACCTCTTGTCATGACGAGGGATAAAGAAACCAACGAATTGGTACCACTCGGTGGCGGACGGACGCGTCTCAAACTTCTTGAAGAACTCTATCGTGAAACTGGCGACCCCAAATTCGCCGTAGTCGATTGTGTTGAAGTTCCACCAAAAGACAGGTTCGAGATTGAGTTAGCCAACATGCTCCAAAATCGAAAATGGAGTCGCAAACGATTTGTCTCAAAAGCACTAGAAGTCTTTGATATCGTTCGTCTGCATGAACAGGAAACAAATCAAAAACTGACGGAAACCCAAGCGCGAAAATGGCTGTATACAAATGGTTATTGCATCTCCAAGACTAGATTTAACGAAATGCATTTCGTCGCCAGAGTATTACAACCAGTACTTCCCAATGCATTGTCAAAGAATTTGAACAAACGTGACGTCATTTTCATTCGAAAACTCTACAGGTCGATGCAGATAATCTGGAAGAAATTTGGAGCACGGGATGATCCATTCGATGAAGCTTTTAACGAAACCTGCAAGCTCGCGGATTCCCGACCGTGGGATCTGGATTATTTCCAAACGATATTAGAACGAGAAATAGCAATTTCGTGTTCGTTCACCCTACAGGAAGTGAGAATGCTCTTGGAGAAGTCTAGGACCGATTTGCTCACAACTTTAGAGGAATTTCGACAGCGCGATAAACGTACTAAACCAAAACCCAAACTGCGATACCGGGGCCGCCGACCCGTACCAGTGCCAGCGCAACCTACAAAGGTTTCAGTTCAAAGAATTGAAGTTCAAACACGATTGCGGGATACATCAATTGCCGCAGGAAAGCGCCGACTAAACTATACCCGTTCACTCGCGTTTGATTTGGCTACAGACGCCGACCTACTCCACTGTATCGCACAAAATCACGATAACTACCTCGGTTTTACGATTTGTGGTCGACCACGCAAGAGCGCGACCCCGCGTTCGGTCTTAATTTGGCGATATTTGGTAATTTGCCAAAAGTTGCTTGATGTAAACCAAGTTGGTCCGAAAATTGTCGATGCGGGATTTCGGAGTCTCACTGACAATGATTGGACAAAGATCAGTGAATTAATCAAGATAAGTTGCGAGATTGGCCGGTCGTTTCGACGTTTCGCGAAAAAATTACCGACCGGGGTAAAGGTCGCTTGACAAAAACATAAAATGTGAAAGTATACCAGTAGTTCGTACAAAAATATTTTTACTCTAGCTTGTTTATCGACTAGCTTTTCTTACCTTTTTAACCTCTTTACTCTTACTCGCTTTTACCCGAATATTCCGAACATTTCCTAGTGTTTGATGCATATTCTCGACTCTAAGTACAAGTAACTAAATTAGAAATCACGTCGACCATTGATTTGGAAGTCTCAAAAAAGAAAAGATTGAGACGCAAGTCTTTAACAAGTATGTCGTGGATCGTAAATATTCACAGGCATTGATAGTCAACAGAAAATTGACCCAGACTTGGGTCAAAGTCAGTAAAATCGTTCAAATGCATGCACGTGTATTTCGATTGACTTCTCCCACTAACCTGATCCTCAACCATGTCTGAAATTGAAACTTCACAAAACAAAACTCCCATCGTCGTTAAAAACCTAATCAATTTTGAATCGGTAACGATTCGATTCATCTTTGTCTTCGCCATCATTATTGGGCTAATGGTGCCGTTATTTCTAGTTCGTGCGCTAACGGAAGAACGCGAAAGTTACTTTCGCGACGCGGAAAATAGTGTCGCAAATGAATGGGCCGAAGCCCAAACCATCACAGGTCCTTTTCTGTATATTCGTTCTACCGAAACTATATTGTCCGAAGGCACAGTCTCTCAAACTCAAATCAAAGAAAAATACGACGTGTATATGCCGTCGACATTTTCGATCGAACATAGTTCCACACATGAATTTCGGAAACGAGGAATTTACACAGTTCCAGTTTTTCGAGCTCAGGCAAGCATTGAAGCGGATTTTTCACCCAGGACCGTTGATGAAGAAGGGGTCGAGTTGAAATTCATCCGATTCGTTGTCGGTTTAACTGATACCGTCGGAATCGAATCGGTTGATTTTCGATGGAATAACACTTCAGTACAGGATGCTGAATCGATGGTACTCAATTCAATCGGTCAAGCCGTCTTCGTGGACATAACCCCAATGATGATTAAAGATGGTGGCACACTTCAGGTAGATCTGAGCTTTCGCGGCACTACCTGGTTTAAAGTCGTTCCGGTAGGTGATCAGAATACTATTCGGATGGGCTCGGACTGGCCACATCCAAAATTTTCTGGTAAACCTTTACCCGATAGTCATACCGTGACAGCAGATGGGTTTACTGCAAACTGGGAGATTCATTCGATTGCACGAGGGTTTTCGTCGGAGTTATCGTTAGAACAACTTCGGCCTCCAGTCGTCGTCGGATACATGGTTCGTGAGTTTCAATCACCGTATCGGGATTTAATCCGTTCAACCACCTACGGAATCCTGTTTGTCGTACTAACGTTGGTCAGTATTCTTTGTATTCAATTAGTATCCAAGGCGAGATTCCATATCGTACAGTACGGCGTCGTTGGTATTGCACTAGTGCTCTTTTTCCTCACTGTACTCTCTTTAACTGAACATATTGGATTCTTACTGGGCTACGTCCTAGCTGCCGTTATGCTAACAATGATGAATACTCTTTACGTGTGGTTTATTACACGACAGACTGGTATTACTACTTTCATTGGTGTATTTCTGGCATTACTTTATGCAGCGTTGTACCTTGTTCTACAGTTACAAACTTATGCACTTTTGATTGGTACTCTACTGTTGATATTGTTGTTAGGTATGCTGATGTATGCAACTCGTACCTTACGAGCTGGTGATCCGAATGGCTGACACAGTCATAATCCATATATCCATATACAACTGAACGCTAGTTTTACAATACACTGCAGGTAATCATTGGTCAAGTTAATGTTCCAACCATGACAAGTCAAATCCCAAAACACATTTATCGTGTACAGTTTCACAACGCTGGGAAGATATATGAAGTCTACGTACGCGAGGTGAAACGCGCCGCACACCTGTTTGGCTTTGTTGAACTCCGTTCGTTCATGTTCCGTAAACCGACGCAGGTCGTTATCGACCCAACTGAAGACAAACTACGTAATGAATTTGGTGAAGTCGAAGGGGTTTTTGTACCTGTTCACGCCATTGTTCGGATCGATGAAGTGAAACGCGCTGGAACAGCAAAAATCAAAGATACTTCCGAGAGTAACGTTACTCCGTTCCCTGGTACTGTTCCTGACAAAAGAGGCTCGTCGTAAGCTAACCGAACACCTACGTAAAGTACAACTCGTTACCCCGATCGGCTATCTGCGGCATGAAGTTTGATCGCTTCGTCACGGCGCAAGCCGAATACCGCTTGCAGACGTACCGCCAGCCGCACAAATGGGTCTTGAATCTGTTGGAGTATTTTCGCTTGGAGCTGGATCGCTTTGGACTGCGGGGGTAAATACTGCCGCCGGGCAATCCCATAGTCAGCATTACTGGGCTGGATCACACTCTTTATATCGACCTTTTCCGCCCACCAGCGTAAATCAGTCATACGATTCTTGATGGTCCCGGCATTAAGCTGGTTGCGACGCCCTAACGCCAGCAAGGCATCGACATGTTTGGGTTTCAATGATCGGGATCGTAGCTGCCGAAAACCTAACGCGTGTAAATCGTTCGCCATTTGTTGCAAGCGCTGATGGCGGTTTGCTTGGGTGCTGTAAGAACCATCCCGGTTCCGGCGGCACAAATTCTTTAAGTCATAATTGAGATCGCGCATTCAACCTCCTTGGGTTAATGATTTCAGTTTCGTTGTCGTGGCATCGTGTAACTTCGGTAAGTGTTTGATGACTCTTGTAGTGCCGAAACGCCTACAAACCCTGTAATAGGTCTGTCAAGAGGGGATGCCGTCCCCCAGTCCGCGCGTAACGTTTGCAGTTTTTGCTGCCGGTGATGTGTCACCTAACCAGGAAGAGTTTGCCCCATCGTTTGGCTAGCGATGTGGGCTCGGCATGATGCTGGGTGTCTTCCCCACCAGTGTGAGAACTTACCTGGGAAGCGATAAAGCCCTCGGTGGCGATAGCAACTAAAAACGTTGATCAGTTTCTTTACGACCCGTTATGGAGCGATTAAACGGGCGATAAGCCTGAGGATAGAAAAG
>VXYV01000070.1:0-1143 GCA_009845835.1 Gammaproteobacteria bacterium
GTCCTATTATATCTGATCGAATATTGGAGAGTATTTAGGCTCCAATCCTTAATCTCAAACACAGCAATTCCAGCATACGGATTGAGGAGTACAAGGTCAGGTCTCAACCCATTGAGATGAGGCTGTATGTACATTTCCCATTCGAGAGGGAGTCGAGCATCAAACAAGTTATAGACCTTGTTTTCGCCGGATGTAAGAGGGGTTGGTAGCCGATGCCATTGGTCTTTAGGTGGGTCTATAATACGTTGTTGCATGAGGATCCTCCGGTTCGTAATATTGAGACATCACTATCTGTATGACATCACGAACAACACAATATTAAGCTCTCCTTCTCGAGAAATTGTCCATCCTTCAACAATCCGGAATATGGATTTTCGCCCAATCGGGAAATTGCCCATTCTTAATAATTTTGAGTATGGATTGTTGACATAAACTTTGAGCTTGTTCAATAAACTCTAATATAGGAACAGACTTCCCACAAACCTCAACATCTCTGGGGAGTTTTCCTTCATGAACAGCGTTACAACGCAAGTCATATACTTTCTCAAACTTTTCCTTTAACACCCTCCGATGTGCTTCCTCCTTTTTCAAGAACCAAGAGGTACGCCTACGGAATTTACGAGACAAATTCTTGCGCCCTGACAAATAGAGAGATTCAAAGGCTATACCCAAATCGATCATTTTACCAACATCACGCGTTGTTGGTGAACCGGGGATGTCTTTGGGTGAAATTTCTGGATCAATCACTCGATCAGACATAGCACTTTGTTGAGCATGGGATTTAATCCACCTATTTATTGGTATATGCAATTTCCGACGAACGTCAGAATCTAGGTTTTCCAAACGCTCGTGAAGGCGTTTAGCTTCCTCTATGTCGGAATTTTTGACAGGACCTCGTGGTAAGTAAAAGTGGATCGGCCCAGTATAGGGCACGAGGCTAAAGGGTTCCTCATCCTTCCTTACTGAAACATGAGTAGCAATTTGAACCGCAAAATTGCAGGCTAAAGACAACGCTTGGCAGAATTGCTCACCGTTGAATTCAGATGACTTAGAAGGATCAATTATGAGTTGTATTTTGTGAAAAAAATACGCAATAAGTAGTTTTGGGATTAAAAAAATCGGTTGAAAAAGTGCGATAAACCC
>VXYV01000070.1:1153-2642 GCA_009845835.1 Gammaproteobacteria bacterium
TCTGACGTGAGGATGCCTTAATTGTCTGAATCAGGATTTACAGGATAGGAGGGAATACGTCTCTTTGCTTCAGGGGAATGCCATAAGGCATTCATACCGTTGATTTTGGAGTGTTATGTGTCGAATTGTCTGAATCGCGGATTTTCGCGGATTACACAGATTTCGCGGATTTTAAGTTCTTTTTTATTTTCGCAATAAGTAGTTTTGGGATTAAAAAAATCGGTTGAAAAAGTGCGATAAACCCAGTAAATACAAGGGTTTTTGGTTTGTTTTAATTCTGTAAAAATGGTATAATAATCGCAGTTAAAAGGGGTGATACCAACACCCCTTAAATCCAAAGCGGAGTTGCTTCGGAACAAACTGTTGCTATTATACCGAAAATAGCAGATTTAAAGCAACTCCTTTTGAAAGATAAAGGAGTCTTTTTCATGAATCTCATAGAGGTGATGGAGCGTTTCCCTGACCAGGAAGCATGTATTGAGCATTTGGAACGCGTCAGATGGGCAGGAACGCCTGTCTGCCCACATTGTGGGTGTGTAGAGGTCAAAAGCAAGAAAGAAAACGGTGAAGGGCGTGTAGGACGCTGGCATTGTTCTGCTTGTAAAGCATCATTCAAGGTAACACAAGGCACAGTGTTTCATGGAACGAAAATACCCCTTCAGACTTGGTTTATGGCACTTACGTTGATACTAAACGCTAAAAAAGGCATATCCAGTTATCAATTGCAGCGCGACTTATCCTTGAATCAAAAAACTGCATGGTTTATACTCGTCAGAATACGAGCTGAAATGGCGAATAAGACCAGTCCTATCACACTACAAGGCATTATTGAGGCAGATGAAACCTATTTAGGTGGCAAACCGCGTAAAGCGAACAAGGCAGAGGACAGAGAACCTGCCAAGCGCGGGCGTGGCACGAGTAAAACAGCGATTATCGGGGCGGTAGAACGTGGCGGTCAGGTCGTTGCTAAAGTCGCGAAAGGGCTAACAGGGCGCGATATACTGGAATTCATCCGGAGAGTCGTGAATGTCAAGGATTCGGAACTCATGACGGATGAATATCACGCCTATAACGCGTTGAGTGGACACCTCAAACATGAGGTTATTAATCACCAAGAACAATTTGTAGATGGTGATAAGCACACTAATACGATTGAAGGCTTCTGGTCGTTGTTGAAACGCGCGTGGTATGGTTCACATCACCATTATAGCACTGGATATACACCGCTATATGTTGCGGAACGATGTTACGTTTACAATCATCGACACCGAGAGACTATCTTTTGGAAATTTATCAACGAAAGTATGAGGTTACCAAGCAAGGAGATTGTAAATGCTAAAGAATATGCAGTATTTCGGAATGGATAATTGACTCGAGATTGGACATCCACAAATACAGAACAAATGAAAGGTTATGTTAGGGCATGGTTTGAACCTGCTGATAACTTGTAATATCTAATTTAACAATCCCAAAACTACTTATTGCGAAA
>VXYV01000013.1 GCA_009845835.1 Gammaproteobacteria bacterium
GTATATATATTACTGCACTAGCTTAACAAAATATACATGCATGTAATAACCATCTATGTTTATGGCAACTGCACAATTAACTGCACTGTTCACTGCACACTTTTTTTTTGACTTAACGACATGGTATGTGTGCAGTAGTCTGTGCAGTGGTTTGTGCAGTGGTTTGTGCAGTAGTCTGTGCAGTCCTATTTTTGCACCTCTATGTTATAGTTTTCGCTGTTGCGAAATAGCAATCCTTGTTGGATAAGTTTGTCGATAACTTCACCTACTTTGATGTATCCTGCATCTTTGAGACTTTGCTGGATATTTCGTTTCGGTAAAGAGTTGTCTTTCCTGTTCAGCAGGTTAAAAATCCTCTGTTCCAGTTTTGCTGATTCATCGCTGACGACATTAGAATATAGGAATGTTCCGACATCGTCCAGGTATTCTGTAAGTGCGAGTGATGCGTTTATGCATTCAAAACCGATTTCCTGTTTTTTGGGTTCTGTTATGATATGAAAGGCTAAGGCTATTTTGAGTGCATGGTGTGGGTTTCTGCGCGTTCCTGTGTTGGTGTCCTCTTTTTTCCCGTCTGCGTATTGCTTTGCAGCGTAGTTGTCCCATGTTGCCCATGCTTCTTCATTGAGAATATACTTTTCTGCTCGACCGTCGAAGGGTGTCTCTGTCAAAACTTTCAATTTACCTATAAACGTGTTGTAAGACTTCTTGTCTATTGCAGGTTTTGATATATAATCATCGCGTCCGTCACTATAAAACGGCATAAATCTGTTCATAAATCCACCGCCTAAATCGTCCTGAATGACAGATGCATTAAGCCACTCGCGTGTAGAGCATCCAAACACATTCATAACAGGATAAAATGCATCGATTTTGTTTGTCTTTGCGGGGTTCTGTTCGCGAACTGGACATTCCCAAAGTGAATTTAATAGCGATTGCACATCAGTAGCGTAGTCGCGTCGCATGCTTGCGAACATTGCTTTGAGTTCATCAAAATGCAACAATGCTGTAACGCCATCAAAATAATCAACATCGCCCTCTGTATCAAGCACTTCCAAGAGTCCTGCCTTACTCACAACGGAAGTAAGTAGTTGGACATCATTATTTACATTTGCATCCATAAAGGCGTTATCGACAAGTCTTATCAAATGTTTTCGTGTTGTTGACTTTGATGCGTAAGTAGACGATCCGACAATCAGACTATACATGTTAGGAAATAAGATTACGTCTGATCCTTCATAAGCGACTACATATCGCATTCTACTTGAAACGAGACCGACTGCGCTGAGTCCCATTGCCATAACAAATGGTGAGTCTAAGACATAATTCCCTTTGCCAATGTAAGCGTCATAGAGATATTGGAAATTGCCATAGAAAACATCATCAGGAAAAACAGGGTGATTGATACCTGTTGCTTCTTTTTTCTCTTTTACCATGTGATGTTCTGATGTGTCTCTATTTTTGTTGCTATTTTTCAGGTGCTTTGTGCAGTATCCATTCTCTTTCGCGAAATATATCACTGTTCCCCAACCTATGCCCGACTTTTTGAAAGACTCCCATTTTTTCTGCATGATACTTTCATCATACTTAGCACCTTTCCTACTCCAGTCATCCCATACACAGAAGTCAAGCCCCGCATCTTTAATTGCCATGCCAATTTCAAGCCATTGTTGATAATCACAATCCGGGTTGATATAATCCAAAGCAGATATATCCATGTCGGTTTCTGTCCATGTTCTGTTGTCCAGCTGTTCTTTTCGTTTCAGCTGTTGCTCTTGATATACTTCATAATCCCATTCAAGCGGTATTGCGTCATCGTTCCAGATCGCTTGTGGGTGATATGAAAGAAAGCACAAGCGCGAACAATCCGACCCGCCAGTGTCAATCTCAAAGTTATGTTCTTCTGCCAAAGGTGTGATGTAGTCCACACACGCTTGATACGCCGCTTTGTGTTCTGCGTCATTGATAGGTGTCGGTGTGATGTGTAAGACAACTTTGAGACCCGAACCGCTTGGTGATATGAAAGCAAGCCGAACTTGTGGTGTTTGCTGAAAAAGTATAAGCAGATCGGTTATCTGATCTTCGGTAAGATGGTCAAGATCAATCACAACATGGCTGCTGTGTTGCATCAGGTGTTGTGCTTTTCGCTTCCCTATCGGAAATGTCCCTGCGGGTGTGAAAGCAGGTAGTTCCCTCGATTTATAGTTTCTGTAAGTTTGCTTACGCTTTTCTCTATCATCTGCGTCTTCAGCATACGGAATAGATATGGAAAGCCTGTTAGTTGTTTTGGTTTTTTCAATGAGTCCGCAATCACCGCTAACAATTCGGTCAAAAACAGACTTCATATCACGGATAGTACTGTCATTATTGTTTGCACTTGATTGGACAGTCACGGGTATTGGGTAAGTTTTTTCTAAAGACATGTTTTCTCCTATAGGGTAAAGGAGAAATGTTGTTGCGGTAGGGAGGCATCAATAATCTTTGATACCCTTTATCGCTATTTAACATTTGGTTTCTCCTCATATTATTCTTGTGTTTAGCATGCTATCAAACATGCTATTTAATTATACACTGAATCCAGAAAGATAGCAAACAAAAAACGCTATATTTATAG
>VXYV01000098.1 GCA_009845835.1 Gammaproteobacteria bacterium
ACATACCCAGACTATTGAGGACATCCGTATTTTCCGGATGCTTTTTCATCACGTTCTTGAATTGGTTCAATGCGCGTGACCGAAAGTTCTGTGCCCACCAAATTTTTCCGCGTGTCAGCCGATATTCAGCATTGTCGGAGTCACTTGCGATTGCCCGCTGTATCATCCGGATTGCGCGCTGTCGGCCATTTACGGTGTGGTCCAACAGATGCAATTTGGCCAATTCATTATATGCAGGTGCATAATCTCTATCTTTGGAAATAATTTCTTCCAAAGCCACAATGCTTTCCGCACGGCTCACCTGACCAACTTGCTCCATTGCATTCTGAAACAGCGCGTCTATTGTGGTTTCTCCTTTGGACAAGCCAGCACCAAAGATGCAAAACAACAGTGTAAAACCTGTATAAATTGCTAATCCTGCTTTCATGTTTTCCTCCTTATCTATTGTGAATATGTAAAAGCATGAGACGCTACTCCACAGCTTCTGTTTTTACTCCGTCCGAAAAGCATCCACTGGATTTGTCCGTGCGGTGGCGAAGGACACGTCTTTGGGGCACTGGCTAAATGTATCCAGTGACTGCATAAAAAATAATTCCCAAATATTCGTGCAGTGTCCGGATCACCATCTTGTGCCGAAATTGCTGAAGAATAAACCAGTCACATTCGAAACCATTTAGATCCCAATAGGCTTGTTGACTCACACCTATAAACTTCGCAGGAGCCATCCACTGTTGATCTCCAGTAACATTTGCAGGATAAACTATCGGAACACCTGCTTTAATAAAAGCCCTGGATTTCCGAAACATACGATGGGAGTCTGCTACCAGGATTACGCTATTCCAGGAATTGTCCCTACACAATTTGGCGAGTGAGGATGCTTCTATTAATGTGTTATTAGACTTACCCCTCGCCCATATAATGGCATCAGGCGGTATTGAAAGGGTCTGGTGTAAATACGAAGAATAGAGTTTTCTATTAGGAACGAATGTCACTATTTTTGAGGCTAAGCCTGCATTAAAAAGATCGGCACCCAAATCAAAACTCAGGGGAAAACTTCCCTGTCCACCGATATCGATCACATCCGCGGATCTTGGCGTGGAAGCAATACGGATAGGATAATCGAGAATAAAACACATGTTGGAGAATGATATTAGCAATATGAAGCAGCAGGGAAGAATCATTCCCGATGTCAGCACCAACCACCGCATTGATGCCAGGCGAGTGTTGGGCATAACAAATGAAAGGATAGGGAGAATTAATACCAGGACGCAGAATACGAACCCGCTGAGCCATTCTTCGTACACCCTATTGTTTGATCTAAAATCAAAGATAAACATCTCGCAAAATACTATCTCGCTAGCCCAAGAAGTTCCTAAAGCGTAAGAAAAAAAACAAAGAGTCGTGAGCAATTTTCTGTAAACACAAATCATCAAAATTAGGATACCTTGAAGAGTGGTATAATCCGCTAAAACGATGCTGTTGCCTCACTCGGGCCAAACAAGATTTGATGGCTTATGAGAAAAAACTTCCGGGGCTTAGCATGTCATTAGCCGTTTCTCGGGAAAGTTTTCTACCGTTACGTCCGGATAAAGTATATTTAAATACAGCGACATCTCCATCCGACGTGCAGATGATCATAGGATGCGAAACCGATGGTTGACATAGAATTTGCCCGGGCATACCTGAAGGTTTGCTTGTCACGGAGCGCAAACGGTAAATATGGCATCTTACATTTTCCAAATCCGAAAAAGCCGGTGCATATGGAGGCAACGCACGTACAAGATTAAAAATAGCCATTCGGCCAGATGTCCAATCAATCTTGCGGTCTGCTTCCGTTATTTTTCCATAATAAGATGAGAGATGGTGTTTCTGAGGGATACCCTGAACAGGCCCTTTTTTGAATCTCGCTAATGTGTCTTTGAGAAGTCTCCACCCCTTATTGCCCAGCTTCAATGCCATAGTTTTAAGTGTATCGGTTTCCAATATGGGTACTTCTGCTTGCATCAGAATGTCCCCTGAATCGATATCTTCGTCTATGAAATGTACTGTGACCCCCGCGATTTTCTCGCCATTGATAATTTGCCATTCCAGCGGCTGGGGACCTCGGTAGGCGGGTAGCAAAGAGCCATGAAGATTGATGATTCCTTTAATGGGAATATCGAGAATTTTTGGAGGAAGAATAAAAGGAAAGCCGGCAACAATAATGATATCGGGACTACATGCCCTCAGAAAAGCTTCAAACTGTGGCTCGTGCCTATCGACAATTTTACAGGTTGGAATCCGATTTTTCAGGCCTTCACGGACAATCAAAGGATCTTTAACGGACGCCACAATACCAGTAACATGCTCTTTTTGGAGAAGCATTTTTAACGGGAAAAGTCCCCATTGGCCACCGCCGAGAAATACAACTTTCATACTTAACCCTCCAAAGACAACTCCATAGTAGTAAGCCCTGCGCTGGTCGTCTTCGTTATAAGTGCCTTGCGTGAAATAATCTGAACCATAATAACCGACCCGTTGATTATTATCCAACCGAGGATTTATATAAATAAACCCATAATGGCGATATTTTAGGATATTCAGTATCAAGTCCATATTC
>VXYV01000037.1 GCA_009845835.1 Gammaproteobacteria bacterium
ATAATATATCAGCAAATAATTGTTTGGGGTTAATTTAATGTAAGCACATATTTTAAGAATGGAATAAGTCACTTGCTGAGACCTTATGGTGCAAAACTACCTAAATAGTCAATTTTTGACAATTACGGGGCAGAAACGCTCAGGTAGGGGCAGTAACGCTTGGAATGATCAATCCCCTATTAAGGAAGGACTGTCATTTCGCTTAACTGGACGGGGCTGTTTTGGGTGCTTTCTAGTCGCGCTCAATGCCGCACTAGGTCAATCGGTCGATCGAGGATTTTAGGGTGAATTTCAATCTACGCGCTCGACGGTGCGGTGTGCAAAGAAAATCCCCGCTCACTACTTGGAGTTCAAGTAGGACTGACTAGTCGTAGCGGGGATCAAGCGATAGACACACTCAATTTGCGAGTGTTAATGCTTGTTCGTTTTATCTTTCTGGTTGTTCTACTTCGTCAACTTCAAGGCGTTTCTCGCCGTACTTTTCTTCAAAGTGAACTAGCCGTTCCTTAAGTGTGGCGTACAACTCAGGGTCAAAACTGCCTACTTTCATGATGTTATTTATGCTTTTCTTTAACAACGGTATATAGGGTTGCGCTTGGGCTTCATACTTCATGATCGCTTCAATGAACTCCAACTTGGGCGTTCCATATTTATAGTCGCTTTTCTCCAACCGAGTCGCTAACTGTTCCAACGCTTCATCGGAACGAAAATCACCCAAACTTCTGGCGGCAAATTGGGCGGTTGGATAGGAGGTTTCACGATTCAACAGGATGTCAATACGAAACTGTTGATCTTTTTCATTATTAAAACCACCATCGAATAACGCTCTTAACAAAGGCAGCGGGTTGCTTTCATCGGTGATTTTCCCGTCGCGGATTGGTTCTTGGGGGATCGGGTAAGCATCCCAAATAATCTCGTACACTTTCTCATCTTGCGGGTACATATATGCTAACATTTGGGGTAACGCGGGCCATGTTGGAAGTGTATAAATGCAGCCCGTGTTGTGTTCTATTCTTTCAATGAAGTCATCAGGAACGGTTTCTTCGGGGAATACTCCGTTCCAGTTGTCGTCCCACATTTTGATTAGGGTATCGTACCATTCCTTTTTGTGGCGTAAATCCCTGTTCAAGTCAACCTCTTTATCGTGTCTTCTTGCAACAAAAGTTCCGCCAATATGCATCGCCATCGCGTCAATCGTGCAATCAACAATTTCTTGATTCTCGTGCTGTATCCCGTTGGTAATGAGTTCATGAATCACATCATTAGGGACGTTAACGTCATACATTCCTTGAGTATTGAACCAAATATAGCGGTCTAGCTCGCTTTGGTCGGTTGTGTCGGAATCGCTTATCGCGTTGACTGCGATCAATGCTATGGTAGTTAACGTGATAGTAAATATATTTTTCATCGTGAGGAATCCCATCCAGTTAGTACCCAATCATTGTAGTGTTGGCAGTTTCTTTCAAATAAATGATAGTTTGTCCAATCTTGTTCAAAAAGCATCGGTGCGAATGTGAAAGCGTTTGCTGATTGTTTAACGTATTCAGACGAGGTGTTCAAAACGAGGAATTTGTGCGAGCACCCTATCGTGGAGTTTTCTTCTTTCATTTCGGAGTCAACATATGTGATTACTCTGTGTATAAAATAATTTTTCATAGAGTTGTACCACTGTAATGGATCTTTAAACGTGGCAAAAAATCCGCGTCTTTTTCTTTCGGTTACCCATTCAGTTTTTGATATTTCCCGTTCATTTGCTCTGTTTCGGTAAATCGTCCAATTACTTTGGATACGGCACGGTTCTTTGTGGGCGATGTCGTTGTTTTTTCTTGTGAATCTTTCAATTATCGCGGTCAACCAATCTGGGATTCCCCAGCTGGTGTCATACTCTCCCATCATTGCTACTTGTATGGATTCCACTTCCTCCCAGCCGTAGCGGTAGTGGTCAATGCGAGGGTCTCTATACGGCGGGATGACTTCGTCGCCATACTCGTCTTCTTCGTCTTCTTCGTCTTCATCTTCTTCAGCGTGAACAACGCTGAGATTTGGAATAACAGAACCACGACTAAGGTGGCTAGTAGTATTCCTAGGCTGTTTTTGTAAAACATAGATTTTTACGTCAACGGATTGATGTTGGTTATATGAGTAAACAAGAAGGGTCATTTGTGCAAATTGAATATTCAATATATTTATAGGATTTAGTCGAGTTTTTGCGAGCAGATTTAGTTATTGATTGAAATACAGTTTGTTTGTAATGGGACGACCTAGTATGGCGCTGGAAGAGCGCAAAGTTACCATGTCATTTTGCTTGGATCGGAAGCTCGCGGAGTGGATTGAAACGCGGGCTAAATTAGAAAACTGCCGAAGTCACAATTCGTGGAACGTGAACTGACGGCGCGTGGGGTAGAGTTCCAACAGGAGTTAGCGCTCTATACGGCTAACAAGGTGGGATTAGCGATTGAACAGGTGTCGAATGTAGCGTATCGGCGGTGCTTTGCAATCTTGCTATTCGAAGCGTACCAAGAGGTGTTAACTGCTTTGAAGATGCCGCGGCAGCGGGGTAACGCTAAAGGTGTGACAAAGCGCTAACATTCCTGCTTCAATCTATTCACTGCCTAGGCTAAACTGCAAAAATCTTACGGGGTATTCAATTAAAGTGGCTATCCTCTCCACAATTTAAAGAGGTTAAACCAAGCAAAATTCGTTGCAAACTAATCAATTATCGACACCTGCAAACGCGCAAGGTTATCGAATTAGTTGTTAGTTAACAAGAGTGTCGTCTTCAGAGTGCATCGCAGAGGACAGACAGGATCGACATAGGTGGTATTGTCAATTCTGAATTACTCTGGATTGCATCTTCCCAATCGAAGAGCGTTCCTTGTTTTAGACCGTGAGAAATTTATTTGATTCCTGCAACTTTTGTCTCTTTGGAAATTTCGCGTCCAAACACCAGTTCAGCTAGCTGATGAGAACCGAATACACTCACAACAACAACAAGTACAAGTGCTTAAACCACACGATTAGAGCGAGCAACAGTGAAATTGCGCACTAGATAGGCCTGAACGCTCCGGACTGCAGGTACGCGAAACATTTTCGTTTGGCTACTATCCAGGTTGTGTACCAGCGATTTTCACGCAGATTCAATCTCAGTCAATCAATTTTTACATTTTTTTGGATGCAGATGGAGCTAAGCCAACTAACTTCTTGAATCCCGATACGTTGTCTTCTGAGAGAATGTATTTCGAATAAGTACGATCAGCTATCCATCGGATTCCCAAAGTGTAGAGAATCAACCACAACACAATCAACAGGTACCATGGGAATGCCGGTAAATGCTCTGATAACAACATCATCGTAAACGATGTACACAACGGTACAAAAGCATAGCTCCACGGAGGTGGGTTACCAATATCAATGAACAAAAAAATAAAAGGTGATGCCATTAGCACGGTAAATGGCATGGACATAATTCTTGCTTCCACATTAGTTCTGCACACGGCCGCTACACTAGATACCACATACCCTATGCACGGCGTCCCAAGAGCAAAAAACAACAGACAGTTCCATAGTGGGACGGACAGCAATAAGTAGTCGACAATGAATTGTAGAAGCGAAAAGGTACGACTGGGATCCATTTGCGCAGTGATCGCTAGATTGATAAGTGAACCTACCAAACCCGTTGCAACCCAAGTCCCCATTACCGTGAATGTTATCAACAGCGTACCAAGTACTTTGCCATCCATTAAATGCAATGGTTTTACACTGGCTAACAGTACTTCGATCAGTTTGCTAGACTTTTCTTGAATGACACTAAGCAGAATCAATGAGACTATGATGCTTTGTAAAAAGATAAAGAAAAGCACGACAAACATGAAGTAAGAATAAATATCCGAATCAAATTCTGTTTCGTTATGTGTACTTCGCGTGTTGTTCTGCAAAGTTGGTAGTGAACTTTCAACAACCGACGTGTCTTGTTGATTCAAATGGGTAACAATTGAAGAAACGTCCGATTCAGTGGGCGGTACGACGTCCAATGCCCCAGACTCGTCTTTAACTTGAGAACCTAAAAAGAGAAACAATCCAATCGGTAAAAGAACAAACAGTATTAAGGGTAGTCCTAGGGCACCTAACCAAAACAAGGGAGAGGAAACCGCTTCGGACCACTCACGATGAGCGACGGCCCAAACCAAAGCCCACTTATACATGCTAGTCGGTTGCATCCTCAACTTCAGTTTGTTTCACTTCGCGTAGGAAAATTTCATGAAGTGAGACGGAATTAGCATTAAACTGCGAAACTTTGGTTCGACTAAATATAGTTTGTAATATCGCTTGAGTATCGTGTCCCGGCTCGATGGACAGGACCGCGGAATGCCCCACTTGTTTTACCGATATCACTCCAGGCAATCCATCAAACACAGAAACATCGCCTTCGTGATCTACCGAAATGGTATCACCTTTTCTTACTTCATTCAATGGTCCTTCAAGTACTGCTTTACCTTTATTGATCAAGACCACGGCATCACATAGTGTTTCGGCTTGTTCCATGATGTGCGTCGATAAGATTACGGTGGAGTTTTGTTTTACCTTCTCCAATATGATGGTTCGAACCACTTCAACATTCACGGGATCTAACCCACTAAAGGGTTCATCGAGAACCATCAGCTGGGGATCGTTAATCAAAGTAGCCATCAATTGGACTTTTTGTCCCATTCCTTTTGATAAAGACTGGCATTTTTCTTTTGCCCATTCTTCAAGTTGAAACTCGTTAAGTAATTGATTGGCTCGTTTCACTGCTTCTTTTTTTGCTAACCCATTCAACCGGCCGAAGTAAACGATGTAATCGATCACCCGCATGCGTTTGTACAAACCCTTTTCTTCCGG
The DNA here is from genome assembly GCA_009845835.1 of Gammaproteobacteria bacterium. GTDB lineage: Bacteria > Pseudomonadota > Gammaproteobacteria > Pseudomonadales > Azotimanducaceae > Bin55. The sequence goes on from VXYV01000037.1 coordinate 4,879, forward strand.
TAGGTATCCGATGAGGTGTCGTACATCATCAATATTGTTTGAATCTAGGACTTGTACACTTCCAGAGGTCGGTTTACTTATCCCCACAAGAATGCGCATGGCTGTCGTTTTTCCAGCTCCATTTGGACCAAGAAAACCGTACACACTTCCCCTTGGAATTTGTAAATTTAAGCAGTCGAGTGCAACAAGTGAGCCAAATTTCTTGTGTGTATTCTCAAAGGTCACACAAGCTTTTGTATTGTCGTTCATTAAAAACGGTTCCTCAATGTAAGTGATTTGCGATTTATCTTTTTTAAGGTTTAGGCTTCATTCCATCAAGCAGTATCGAGGTGATTCATCAGTCGATCTGCTCGATACGAAGATCGAACAAGAGGACCAGCGGCTATGTCCTTAAAACCTAGCTGTAGCCCGAGTTCACGATATTTTTCAAATTGTTCAGGATGTACCCACCGAACAACAGGTAAGTGGTTTTTTGTCGGTCGTAGGTATTGCCCTAAAGTAAGAAAGTCAACTTTGTGCTCTAGGAGATCAATCATAGTCTGTTCAATCTCACTGTCCGTTTCACCTAATCCCAACATCAAACTTGATTTTGTCGAGATATTTCGTACGGTTTTAGCGTGTTTTAAGACTGTGAGAGTCTGTTGGTAACCAGCTCGGGGATCGCGTACTAGCGAAGTTAATGAACGTACTGTCTCAATGTTTTGGGCAAACACGCTAATGGGGGCATTGACGACTGTAGATACGGCATTCAAATCACCAGCAAAATCTGGTGTGAGTGCTTCGATCGTTACATCCGAATTAGCTTTAGAAATAGCTACGATGCAGCGGGCGTAATGAGTAGCTCCACCGTCTGGTAAATCGTCTCGATCAACCGAAGTTAGGACTACATACTTTAAGTTCATTAGTTGTACTGCCCGCGCACAGTTGTCGGGTTCGAGTTCATCTATCCAACCGTTTGGATGACCTGTATCGACAGCACAAAATCGACAAGCCCTGGTGCATACAGAACCGAGTAACATCAATGTTGCTGTACCTGCTGACCAACACTCACCGATATTTGGACAGTGAGACTCTTTGCAAACGGTATTTAAATCGTGCTCATCTACGGTTCGATTAACTTCGTGAAACTGTTTTCCTCCTGGTATTTTGGCACGTATCCATGTAGGTTTTCGAGAACTTGACATCACTTCAATTTCAGTCGTATTGAGATACCTTTGAGCACGCTTTGGTGTCAGACCATCGCGCACTGCGACAAACCCCTGTGGGGTTCGATATTTATCTCCGCTTTTCGAAGAATTATTTGATCTGTTCACGAAGTGTTCCGTTGTACCGTTCCTCTCCTCAGCATTTCGTTAAGAAATCGGTGTACCTTGTTGAAATTGATATTGATGTAGTTTAAAGTATTTTCCTTTTGCTTCGAGTAATTCCGTTTGGGTTCCTATTTCAGCGACAACACCATTTTCCATAACCAATACCCTGTTTGAATCTTGAATCGTTTGCAAACGATGAGCCACAATAATCGAAGTTCGACCTGATGTCAGTTTTCTTAGCGCATCCTGTATGAGAAGTTCAGTTTCAGTATCGATGTTTGCAGTCGCTTCGTCTAACACTAACAGCTCAGGATCTGCAGCTACTACTCTTGCAAAGGCTAACAATTGACGCTGTCCTTGAGAAATATTTTGTCCTCGTTCCGATAAAACTGTATGGTAACCATTTGGAAGCGTTGAAATAAAGTGATGGGCATTAACTAGTTTTGCGGCCGCTAAAATTTTGCTTTCACTAATTGCGTCATCTCCTAGCGAAATATTGTCCATGATTGTTCCGGAGAAGATGTGAAAGTCTTGTAAGACTACCCCGATTCTCGTACGTAAATCTCGTGTCATTATGTCGTTGACATCGATGCCATCAATAAAAATAGACTGGTCTGGTACATCATAGAGTCGACTCAGCAAACGAATTAAGGTGCTTTTACCGGAGCCCGTCGTTCCGACTATCGCCAATTTTTCTCCAGGTTCAATAGTAAAAGAAACGTCTTTTAACACCGGTTCGTCGCGGTAACTGAAAGTAAGATTACGGTATTCAACACGTCCTTCTATTCGTTGGGGTAAAGTTTTTGGTTTCGTCGGTTCATGAATAGATTCGTCCCAGTCTAGAGCTTGAAATATTCTTTCACCACTTGCCATGGCGCGAAACAAAATGTTGATTTGTTCGCCGAGTACTACTATGGGATGAAACAACATGTCAATGAAACGGGTGAACAGGATCATACCACCCAAGGAGATTTCGTTTTGAATGACTTTACCACCTGCAAACCATAAGATTATTCCAATCGCGACTGCAGCCATACTATCGTTGAAGGATGTATAGACGGTTTCCCGGCGCATCAGGCTTGTTTCCAGTTTGAGATTGTTGTGGTTTATGTTCTGGTAACGTTTGTGATTGAATTCCTCTCGATTAGAAAGTTGCACTACTTGTAAGCCATTCAGATTTTCTTGGAGATTTTGATTGAGTGAAGCAACTGTTTGTCGAACTAGTCGGAACAATCTTCGTGAATAACGACGAAACACCAATGTGACAATGACCAAAATTGGTATGTAACAAAGTAGTATGAGTGACATTTGGAAACTAACCGAGATCATTACAACAAGAGCGAACAAAAATGGCAATAATTCTCCGAGTAGGGAACCAAGACCCCGCAATAGTTCATATAGAGCTTCGATGTCATTAGTTACCCGAGTCATAATTCGTCCGGTGGCGACGTTGTCGTAGAACGACGACGGTCGAGTCTCCAAATGTTCAAATAAATCGTGTCTTAAGTCTCGAAGGGTATTAACCACCGCTAGATTAAGTGTCGTTTGATGAAAGTGGATCGTAAATGTCCAGATCAGATGAGACGTGACAAACAACAGACTTGCCGCGACCAATAGTGGCCAACCTGTGAACGTTGCTAACCATTCGGTGAGTTGGACTAAGCCAAAATCTGGTGCAAATGTTTCTGAAGAATTCTTCAATATATAGTCGATTACAACAACAGACAGTATGATGGGTAGCAGTATCGTCATGATCGAAGCGATACTCACAAGTACGATGCTCGTAGTTAATGTGAACCAGTAAGGACGCATCCATCGCAACAGTCGTTTTAACAGCCTATAGTTCAGTGCAGCACCAGAAAAATCAGCTTCGAATGCACTGTAATTTCGTTGTTTGTGGGTATTAGTTGTCATGATCCAGTTTGTTGTTGGAGAATCGAGTGATAATCTTCTTGGTTAGCACCAGTATGCTGAATTCTTTCTAATTCACGATAGGTACCTGAATGTGCAAGAAGTTCTTGATGAGTTCCCTGTTCAATAATTTCACCTGAATCGAAAATGACAATTCGATCTGAGTGTTTCGCCGTAGAAACTCGGTGAGAAACTAGAATCGTCGTTCGATCAGCACGGAGTTGCTGTAATTCTTGCAAAATGAGTTCCTCAGTTTCGGTATCGATTGACGCAAAACAATCATCGAGGATCAATACGGGTGCATGCCGAATGAGCCCTCGTGCAACCGTGGTTCTTTGTTTTTGGCCACCTGAGAGCGTAACACCGCGTTCGCCGACAACAGTATCCAATTTCTTCGCCATATGGTCAATCGTCTCATCTAAAACCGCATAGCTAGCAGCTTCCCAGATTTTTTCGCGTACACGTCGAGGTTCATCATAGGTGATATTGGATCGCATCGATTCACCAAATAGAAATGCGTCCTGCGGGACAAATGCCACTTGTGCTCGTAGCTGTTTAAGAGGGTAATCTCTAATGTCGAATCCGTCGATGAAAACTTGATTTTTCGGAGTGTCTAATAATCGCAACAATTGTTTTAAGAAAGTGGTCTTGCCAGATCCAATTCTTCCCATGATCGTAATCGTTTGCCCGGTTTCAATTTCTAGACTAATGTTTTCTAACGCGTGTTTATCAGAACCTGGATATTTGAACGAAAGATTGTTTATCTTCATTTGCCCTGATATTTCTTTTGGCGCGTAATTATTTGGTTCATCTTTGATTTCTGGCGAGGTATCAAAGATTTCGAACAATCGTCGACTCGCTACTGCCGCTCTCTGTAAGAGACTAATTGTGATACCGGCAACGCGAAACGGTTGTACAACCATATGTACAAAGGTAAAAAAGGCGGTGTAATCCCCCACTGACATTTGTTCGCTTAAAACTAAATGACCGCCGTACCCAAGCACGATCACAATACTTATAGCAGTGAAGCAGGGCATAATTGCTTGCATACGTGAATGCAATCTTGCATGTGCGTAGAAAGCCTCGGAGTATTTGAGGTTGTGCTGATCGAATCGTTGAATTTCATTTTCTTCTTGCACCATTGCTTGAATAGTACGTACACCGGTAATGTTTTCCTGCACGTGAGCACTCATGTCGGACATCCGTTCTTGTACGTGACGTGAAGCTTCACCTAGTGTTATGGACGTACGCCAGGTGTAAAGAAAGAGGAAGGGGAGTGGTGGAATAATCAATAACGTGAGCAAGGGGGAGTAGTACAACATGCACGCCAAACCAACTAAATTAGCGAATACAAAAATCACTACACTAATGGTTCCCATGTTGATTAAACGGCGTATCAATTGAATGTCGGCAATCGCGCGTGTCATTAAGTCGCCAACGGCGAATTTACCGTAGAATGTGGGTCCCATAAGCTGTAAATGCGCGTAGAATTTTTCGCGTAAATCGTGTTGGACAAGAAATCCCACTCGTCGAACGGCGATCCGTGCCCAACTGACGATCATAAATCGACTAGCAACAGCGAAAACGATTCCAAAAATTGGAAAAGCTAGATCTATACGTCCTTGAGATAGACGATCAATTCCGATTCCGAGTAAAACTGGGATCGAGGCTTCGAACAGCCTCGCGATGAGAAATAGAGATACTCCCCAGATCAAGCGCCCCCGATACTTCGATACGTGGGGTATGAGTCGAAGTAAATCGCGTATCACAGGAGCGCGAAATAGTTAGTGTAGGTACTTAGAACGACGCGTTAGAAGGGGTACGTGGGAAAGGGATAACATCACGAATATTCTGCATTCCGGTCAGGTACATGAGTAATCTCTCAAATCCTACACCAAATCCCGCATGTGGAACACTGCCATACTGCCGTAAGGCTAAATACCACCACAACTCTTCCTTCACGGTCTCGTCCATGCGCGAGTCGAGGACAGCAAAACGTTCCTCGCGTTGGCTCCCTCCAATAATTTCACCTACTCCAGGTACTAGCACATCCATCGCTGCGACTGTTTTTTGGTCGTCATTCAAACGCATGTAGAACGCTTTTATAGACTCAGGATAGTTCATCACAATTACGGGTGAGTTATAGATTTTTGTTAGGTATTTCTCATGTTCCGACTGCAAGTCATTTCCCCACTCGACTGGGAACTCAAATGATTGCTTTGAATTTTTCAGTTCCCTAATCGCATCGGTATAGTCCATTCGTATAAATGAGTTATTCATGACTCCGTCGATTCGAGACATGACTTGATCATCGATACGTTGTTGAAAGAAACTCAGATCGTCGGCTGACTTTTCGACGACTTTGGTGAGTACTGATTTGAGAAAATCCTCTGCTAAGTCCGCGTTATCGTTTAAATCGGCAAAGGCGATCTCAGGTTCGATCATCCAAAACTCTGCGAGATGGCGAGCGGTATTAGAGTTTTCTGCTCTGAAAGTCGGACCGAAGGTATATACTTTCGATAGTGCAAGACAGAAAGCTTCGACATTCAATTGTCCTGAAACGGACAAGAATGTTTCACGACCAAAGAAGTCTTGATCATAACCAGGAAAGTTTGCGAGGTCGAGTGCACTCACTCGGAACAGATCACCGGCACCTTCGCAATCGCTGCCAGTGATAATTGGAGTGTTCACCCAAACAAAACCTCTTTCAGAAAAGAACTCATGGACAGCCATAGCGAGGTTGTGTCTGAGACGCGCGATTGCACCAAACGTATTGGTACGTGGTCGTAAATGCGCGACGGTTCTGAGGTATTCAAAACTATGTTTTTTCTTTGCTACGGGGTAGGATTCTGGTTTTTCAATCGTACCTACAATTTCGACCTTATCCGCTCTGATTTCGCGATCTTGACCTTTGCCAAGCGACTCTACTACTTCACCCAAGACGGAGACAGCGGTACCAGTCGATAAATTGAGGATTTCAGAGTAATTTTGGACGTTTTCATCGATTATTGCTTGTACTGGTTGTAAACAAGAACCATCCGAAATGTGTAAAAAAGCAATTCCTGCTCTGGAGGTACGAAGTGATCGAATCCAACCTTTGAGAATGACTCTTTGACCGATACTAGTTTGCTCGCTGAGAATCTCGATTCCGGCGCGGACGGGGACTGCGCCGTCGTTTGAGTGACTCTCATCTTTGTCATGAACGTTCATGCTAAACTACGGGTGCTCGGCGCTACTTAAACTTTCACGACGATGGTGTTGGCAACCATATCGTGAATAGTACGGCGATCGTCTCGAGCCAAAAACAGCAAATCGATAAGGCGGAATAATAGTAGTAGTAAATCACTCAAGATAAAAATAGATTCGAACACAAAATAGCGTCGAAGGTATAAATCGCGAAGTGGAAGTAGCTGTCTTGTATCTCGGTCGACTATCGCTATATTAAGGATACGTTTACCGATAGTTTGTCCACGTGTTGCTAGAAAGTATCCTTGTAGGGCAAGAAATACGGCTTGTCCAACGATCAAAATGATATAAATCATTGGTTTGTGAATATTGAATAAATCTTTCCAAGATGTTAAATCAGGATTTATGACTTCTTCGAATATTTTCTCTAATTGTTCGAAAGAAGAATCGGAAAATGAAGAAAAAGTGAGTATCCAGAGTAGACCAATTATTACTCCTACCACAACAAAACTAATATACCACAATCCTAAGTCGATGCAACGTGCACCGATTCTTTGTCCGATACCAGCCAGTTCAATTTCACCCACCTCCGAAAAAGATGTTTCAAGACTCGCTTGAGATACCCTGTAAGGGTTGTCAAGTGTTTCGTTCATAGGGGATTTCATCAAGTTGGTGGTTGTCGTGTTGTCGCTGGGTAGCTTGCGGAATATCAACTCTAGATATGAACTGTTTCCAACAGTGTTAAATTGGCTGATTTGTTTAGTTCGTTGTGTGATCGTCTTGTGTTGAGAACATGCAAATTCTACATTTTGGTTACTTTACAGTTTAACAACGATCGTATTGGCGACGATGTCGTGAATGGTTCGGCGATCGTCTCGATACAACATGAGCAAATCTACGACTCGGAATAGAAAGATTAACCCGTATCCGATGATTGCTAGCAACTCAAACAATAAATAACGTTTAAGATAAAGCGTTCCGAAGTTTGGTTTCTCCAGTGTATCGCGATCGACGATAGCAATGTCAAGCATTCTTTTACCAATGGTTTGTCCCCTTTTTTCTAGCAGGTATCCTTGGAGAATTAGAAACACTACTTGACCCACAATCAACCAAAAATAAGCCCATGGATTGTTAAAGTTCAGTCTGTATAAAAAAGTCCAAGAAAATGGTTGGGGTGAAGCAGGTGTCGCGGATGGTCCAGATAAATAGGCTGTAGAGATATGGTCTGCGAGTTCGGGTGCCCAGGTGTTAGAAGTGGAACCAGCATAAAAGTTATAGAACGCAAATCCTATTACTAGCGACAACACAATGATTGGACCAAAGCAAAGTGCAAACCAGAACCCAAAGTCGATACATCGGGCACCAATTCGTTGTCCAACACTTGCTAGTTCCCCAGGTTTTGAATTGTGAGAGTCCTGTTCTAGTTTGGCCTGAGGGACAAGATAGGGGTTTTTGAACGGTTCTACCATACTGATGATTAGTGGAGGTAAATCGGGTCTCTGTTAGTCTTCAGAATTTTGCAATTTTTGCATATCGATACTTTGTCTATCCAGATTCTGAAGCAAATGATTAAATTGCAATCGTACGTACTTCAGTATCCTGAAGAATTCACCGTTCCTTCTTCTCTGAAAAGTTTAATGAGAATTTCCATGTTTAGCTAAAACCTACCCGATCGTTTGAACTGCCAATAAGCGTTCACCAGATGCGTTGGTAAATCTCTTGGTTGGCTCTCCAAGACCATATTGCAAGACCCTTCGCACTTCGATATGACTTGGGAACGTTGCTGGATGTACTTCGATAGTCCCAGTACTGTTAATGCTTGTTGCTCAGTTTTAACTTCCATGCTATGTACCAAGTCAACCACGTTCTCATAGAGATTGGCGAGTACAACTGTGTGTCTGGTCGATAATAATTTGAGTGCGACCGGTAGATCGGCATCGTCGTCTCGCAAACACGTGAGTACTAAGACCATTGAACGTTTCCGATGCCGCGCGAGCGTCTCTTCAGCCGCGGCAATGTAATCGGAGGCATACGCACCAGTCTGAATGTCGTATGTGTGATTTAACAGTCGCGGGATGGAAGAAAATCCGTTGATAGATTGAATCCATCTTTGTGTGTAGCCAAAACACATGACCGATACCGTGTCTCCCTGTTGCAGAGCAATATAGGATAGTAGCAATAAGCCATCGAGAGCACTATCGAAGAGAGCTGCTCCAAGTTCGTCAGTGTGCATACGCGAACCGGTATCAATCATGAACAGCAGATGTTGTTCTTTTTCATCTTGGTATTCACGCGAAATCAGCGTTCGCCGCCGAGATGTCGCGTTCCAGTCGATATGATTTAAAGCGTCACCTTGACGGTACTCTCTTAGCTGATGAAAGTCTAATCCAATCCCACGTCGGCGTTGTTTTTTCAATCCTAGTTGATGTGTTTGATGGGCGAGTAAAAAGCTCAAATATTTCGTAATTTGAGAAAAGTCAGGATACACTCTTACCTTATCAACACAAGATACGTGAAAGAACCGTTGCCAGAATCCCAAGGGCGACGTTAACTGAAAGTCGACGAATTCGAACTCAAATTCTCCGCGCATGGTCGGTTCTATGGTGTATTCTAAGTGAAATTCCTCTCTAGGATTAAGATTCGCCTTAGCACTTGAACTTTGTGGATACAGTTCAAGAGGACAGCGATCCTGTATGGCGAGAACACACGGCTTTCGATGTAAATTCTTTACGATCAAATAGACTTTACTTTTGCAACGGATTGCTAAAGAAGTGGCGATATTTCGGTAGACGGACAACTGACCAGCTTGGAGACTACGAGCCGCTAAAGCATCAAGGAGTACGATCAAAACAAATATACCGATTATCACATAAACCAACATTCGGATGTTTGGAAATAGTAAGAAGATCGAAAGACATAGGACGATCCAGATGAGAGAATAATTGGGTTTCATTCGCGCGGAGCTTCAACTTTCTCGAGTACTTGTTCTAAGATATTGTCCGTTGTTTGTCCTTCGATTTGATACTCCGGGCTTAGTGCAATGCGATGCCTTAAAACCGGTAGTGCTATTTCACGAATGTCGTCAGGAGTGACATAGTTACGATTGTTAACGAGGGCCGACGCTCGTCCCATGCGGACTAAAGCAATGCCTGCTCGTGGGCTCGCGCCTTGTACGATTCCGGGAAACGATCTGGTCGCCCGAACAATCTCCACCGCGTAATCTCGGACAGCTTCGTCAAGTTCAATTTGGGAAGCGACTGCTTGTGCTTGGCTGATATCAGCAGCCGAAGCAACTGCTTTCACATCAGTGACACTGAGCTCGTCCACCGGTCGATTTGTTGTGACTTGATCTAATATTTTTGCTTCGTCTTCCATCGTCGGATAATTAATGAACACATTGACCATGAATCTATCTAATTGCGCTTCAGGTAATGGATAAGTTCCTTCATATTCAATTGGGTTTTGTGTGGCTAACACCATGTAGGGAGCTGCGACGGCAAAACTTTCTCCCTCAATAGTCACCCGCCGTTCTTGCATGACTTCAAGTAACGCTGATTGTGTTTTCGCTGGCGCTCGATTGATTTCGTCTGCTAATAAAAGGTTGGTAAAAACTGGACCTTTGCGAATGATAAATCGCTCTTCTTTTAAGTTGTATTGAGCATGACCTGTGACATCGCTAGGCATCAGATCTGGTGTGAACTGTATTCTCGAAGTATCGCATTGGATGCTCTTCGCTAACGCTCGTACGAGCAAAGTTTTACCCAAACCTGGGACACCCTCAAGTAAAACATGTCCGTTGGCTATGAGACACTGCACTACTTGCCGAATAACCGGGTACTGTCCTATCACTACTTGACTAACAGTGTCCATCAGTTCTTGAAGATTGCGCATGCGGTCCTGGATTTGGTGATCTAGGTCTTCATTCATTGTTTGGGTTCTCTTTTGGTTTAGGGTTCTTGGAGTGAAACAGATTATTCCGTAACAGTCGTTGTAGTTTTCTCACCACTCTGACTAATGAAGCATTATTGGACGGATTAAGTTCAGTTGGATCACTTAATTCGTAAGAAACATTATTTGGGTTAAATTGTTCCTGTCGTTGCACACTTCCTTCGGGTTTGAAAGTCCGTTCAGGTTGTTCTGCTATCTGGTGTAGCGCGCGGATGTGATTTTCGATTTGTTTGTTGTGCCAAGCAAATTGGGACGCACTGTTTACGTAGTCCAATATGTGCTTTTGCTGAGTTGAAACGGAGTAAACCGGCGGCGATATTCGAATGCTCCAGGCTAGGATGGCTAGGATGAAAGCGACAAAACAACCTAAGATTGTTTGCCACGAGTGAAGCCAAACAAGAGTAGCTAGTTTGGGGTAAGATTGAACGATCCAAACAGTAAGAGGCGTGAGACTTTCCTGCAAAATGTTTGAGGTCCTATGAACTAAAAGCAAAAATAACAACGCATGGTCTGCGCAAACAACGGTGTCGTTTCTCCACATTCGAAAACTATTGACAAAATAGACGTTGCCTAGCCCTTCAGAGATGTGAAGAAGATTTGACGGTGCGATTTCATTCATAGAATGCTTGAAGGGAGAATATTTGGTTTCAAATTGATATCCCCCTGCGGCAGTCTTGTCCATATTCAAAGCTAAACCCATGTCAAGAACGAATGGTTCTATCGAATCAGAACAATTGGGCGTCGTTTGCATCCCGCGATTAATCCATTCGTCCACAAATGCAGGTAAGTCCATTTGTTCCATTTCTTCTATTGGTTCGATGACTCGATACACTGCATACTTAGCGGGGAAGTAATTCAAACGAGAAAAATAGTCCGCAGGAGGCTCACTCGAGTCTAAGGTATCAACTTCAACGAATAGTGTACCGCCACGACGAACCCAATTTTCTAATTGCTCGCTGGCTTGCCTATTCCTAATCAACTCTTGAGGCCTTGAGATAAACAGTGTGTCGTTGATTGAGGGTTCTTCTTCCGAGAGGAATGGGTTGATAGTATGTACTTTGAAGTTATATTCTTTGCCCAATTCTTTGAGCGCAAAGTACGAGTCGAAAGCTGCTTGGTCGGTTAGCGTAGGGACATTCACTGGTTCCGTGGTCGCTCGCACATAGAACTGAACTAACCCCACGAATATTGCGACGGTCACGAGCACACATATGAGTACCCACCCGCCTACCGGGACTTTACGTAAAAGATGCTTCATACGTTTGAACTAAGTCGTTATAAGTTGGTGTTTCGATAGCTTTATGAGCGTATGCAACCAGTTGCCAACATTCTGTAATTGATGCAAATGCCGAGAGTACACCAGGTACATTCTGAGCGACTAGTTGCAGGCAAGAAGCCTCAGTGTGACTTAGATTGATAGGACAATCAAAACGCGCGACAAGGCAATAAAGTGCCCCTCGGTACAACAGTGATATAGCTTCTCGATAGTCACCAGAATCCCAAGCGTTACGTGAGCTAGCAACAATATTTTCCGGTAGTTCTAATTTTTGAAAGATTTCCTCGATAATGTGAGTACGTTGAGTTCCGAGATCTACCTTACGCGGTTTGAATCGACTAAAGTCTAATTTTCTCAATTGCCACAGTAAGTAAACAATCAATGCGATTGTGACAGAGATAATAAGAATTTGCACTACCCTTGCGAAGAAGGTCGCTAAACCTAAGTCTATCGTGGGAGCGTTGCTCCTTGGTTGTGGACTTCTCGATTGTTTCTGTTGACGTATCGTCGTTTCCGTTACTACCTGCTCATGATAGATTTTTTCGATTTCACTACTGACGGTTTCGTGCACTGTTTTTTCATCTCCCATATTTCCTGGATGAACCTGTGCATAAATCTGTTCGCCATTCGTGAGAACTAAGACAGTCGCGATCAGGACTATCGATATTCGACTAATTAGACGGCGAAATCCAAGATCAATATCCCATCCTTCCAACTCGATTCGTTTATTCAGGTAGATTGCAAAACCACAACATATATAGAAAGGAGCAATCACTGCAAAACTTACAAAAATTAACGTCTTGAACACGTGACTACCGATAGCACTAATGAAAGCAAATATAGCTTGCGGATTAAAAGTTGGTAATTCAGGGGTAATCGAGAATATTATTGACGATACCCAAGTTATCACTGTAAGAAAAAACACCACAAGAGAGATTTCCATACAGAACATCAACAGATGTAGTATCAAGTAATATCCTATGATTCGATCTCGAATCAAACGTCGTCGTATGCCAATTCGAATTGGCGCTGATTCAGTGTTTTCAAGGGCCGCGATGGGTGTGAGAGTACTACGGCCAGGAAACAGCCGAAACAAACTTAACCATAACCAAGTGTCGCCCATGAAAATCGTACGCAAGGTTTGTTGCGCGGTAGCTTGTTGATCAAACAACGTTGAAGCAATAAAACGAAGGGGAATTCGTTCGTATAACGGTTTGAAAAACCATAACAAAAAGATAGACCAAAATAAATTTGGTATAAACCAGACGACTATGAATACTGGCACGGCAAGAACTAACCAACCAGCAAGCAATTCCCACCAAAATTTTCTGGCGAGAAGCGCACCGGCGCCGATCGCCTCGAAATTTGTACGATGTCGAAGTGCAAGTTTAGCGGTGGGAATGTTTGTCACGGCCTACGAACAAGAAGTAATAAAAAACTGCTATCCAAAGTAGTATCCCCACGCTATATTTGATGGAGTTAGGTAAAAAATCGCTAGGAGACCAAAACGCTTCGATAAAAGCGGCAAGAATAAACATGGTAAAGAAACCACCGCAAAGCAGGAATGCTTCTTTGGAGGCTATCTTGATGGATGTTTTGCGGGCGTAAACACCTGGAATAAACACTCCTTTTGCCATTCGGAGTCCGGCAGCACCAGCAATAACTATCGCCGTAAGTTCGAAAGCCCCATGACCAACTACAAACGGTAAGACCGTCGAAGAATAACCAGCGATACACAAATAAGTTATGACGCTACCAATGAAGATTCCATTAAACGCTAGGGCAATGATCGACCCGATGCCAAAGACCAGTCCGTTAATAAATACTAGCAATCCGATTGAAGTATTATTCAAGATGTAATGGCCAAACATTTCTATGTTCTCGATTGCTGTGCGCTTCACACGTCGACGTTCACTATTAGGATCGTACATTTCTTGTAATTGGTATAGTTGCTCATCGCTTAGGACTGTATGCACGAATTCGGTTTGCGTGGAGATCATATATGACATGCCCAATCCAGGGCCAACGAAGGCAAGAACCGAGAGCAGAATGTACAACTTTTGTGAACGAACCGCTTGAGGAAATGAGTAAGTAAAAAAGTTCAGGAAACCGTGTACCCATCCAAATCTTTTTGTGTAAAGTAGGTTGTGACCTCTTTGGACAAGATTGTTCAACCTATCAATCAATTGATTACTGTAACCGCGAGTTCGAGCGATTGTCAAATCGTGTGCAATGCGTCGGTACCGATCCGTAAAACCGTCTGCATTAGTGGATTTACCCCTATTCCAACGACTTTCCAACCGATCTAAGGACGTAAGAAATTCCGACCAGTCGGATTCTTTAGTGTGGACGAAGTACGACTCTTTCACTTTACCCCTCGAATCGAGTTCGCGTATTCCATACAGGCACGAACCGCCGATTCTCCCTCCAAACCATGCAGCGGGTAGAGAATCTCAGCAAGTTCAATAGCTCTTCCCTCAGAAAACGAGCCGAGACGATCCTGAAATTCCAACAGCAAGAGTTGTTCGTTCACCTTCAATGGCTGTGGAATTTGTCTTACCGTAGCTGTGGGTTCTCGTTTTGCAAATTCTGGTGTGTTGGTGTGGATAACCATCGTATTGGCTAAGTGGTCGCCAAGCCGGCGAAACCGAGCTGAAAACAGGATAAATAGTGCTCCCGGCATCCCTACGCCGCCAAGTGGTAAACCGACCATAAATAATGAAACACTATCGATAGGTCGGAAGAGATTTCGAACTGCCGCAGAGTACAAACTGAGTGGAGTTCCATCCAGGTTTACGGCTTTTGCTTTTACCATCATTTTTCCGGGAGTCATACCGTCGTTAAACCATTCAAAAATAAACCCGTACAACCAGAGAACAACAAAAACGATAATTAAATGTAATCCAGAAAGATTGAGTCCGATCAATCCCAGATATTGGAAGACTAGCTGCAAGAAAAAGAAAACAAGCAATTTGATAATTTCGTCGACCAAAAAACCGGTACCACGAGCAACAATGCCAGCTGGACGCAACACAATCTGAACCCCCTCCGGCGTGTCGTGATCAAATCGGGAGTCAATCGTATGCGCGGCGTCAAAATCCCGATAGCTATAGCGTGTATGGGAAGTTTCGAGGATATTTTCTGGACGATCGATATTGGTGTTCCTTGAAGATTGACGAGACGGTCGTGACTTGATGTTTTTCAAAACTTCGTCAATAGTCTTGTTTAAATGGTAAGGATTGTACAAGAAAATCATGATCTAAGCGGACGTATTCTTCTTCATCTTCCAGGAAACTAATGATTGCCTGACGAAAATTTTGATTACTGATGTAGTGAGCGGAATAGGTTGTAACAGGTTCGTACCCTCGTGAAATCTTGTAGTTTCCCTGAGCCCCACCCTGGATTGTCTTAAGACCGTGATGGATAGCGTATTCGATCGCTTGATAGTAGCATAGTTCGAAGTGTAAGAATGGGTGATGTTCGATACACCCCCAGTTTCGACCGAAAAGTACATCTTGACCGATGAAATGTAAGGAACCGGCAACGTAGTTCTTACTTGACTTTGCCAAAATCAACAAAATCTGCTCCTGCATCATTTCGCAGATCAAACTAAAAAACCTTCTGTTCAGATACGGTCTACCCCATTTTCTTGCACTCGTATCTAAGTAACACTGGTAAAACACGTCCCAATGGCTTTCCAAAACATCTGAACCAGTTAACCACTCAACAGTCAAAGCTTCATTTACCGCGAGTTTACGTTCCCGTCGAATGTTTTTTCTCTTTTTGGTGGAGAGATTCGACAGGAAATCATTAAAGGAAGAATACCCTCTATTCTGCCAATGTAATTGCGTGTCCGTCCGTTTCAAAAATTGTGTACTAGCACAGACCCGATTGCATTGTGTTCTGTCCAAAAAAGTCAAGTGCGCTGAACTTAGCGCATTCTGTTCGACGATTTCTACTATTGTTTTCGTAAAGAGTGATTCCAATTCTTGTTTTCGATACTCTTCAGCTAGCAGAATTCGCTTGTCGGCGACGGGTGTAAAAGGCACGCACACTTGTAGTTTTGGGTAGTAATTACCACCCGCATTCTCCCATGCTCCAGCCCACTGGTAGTCGAAGACAAATTCCCCCATTGAGTGTGCCTTGAGGTACATTGGCATCACACCAACTGTCCGATTCGAAACACGCAATTCAAGGTGCATAGGTTGCCAGCCAGTTGTATTCATTACGCATCCACTATTTTCTAGTGCATGGAGGAATCGATAGTCGATAAACGGAGAAACCGACTGAGTAATACAACGGTTCCAGTTGTGCATACCAATGTTTTCGATACTCCTCTGAACTTCGATTTTTGCAGAAGATATATCAATCTGTCGTTTACCTTGGGTATCGCTCAAGATATGTCACTCGATTTTTTAGTTACTCTTCAACTCAAACATTTTCCATCTTTTTGTACACCATGACTCCGATACCCAAAAGTACAATGGTATAAACGATTAACACACTTATGTGTAAAAATATGTTCACGCTGTTCGAAGCATCTATTGCACTGAGTGCCAATTGAACAGAATGAAATGAAGGTAGATAGTGAGCTACACTTTGCAACCAAGGCGGAAAATAGGTGTAAGGAACGATGATTCCACTCAGAAACAACATTGGCAAATAAATCAGATTCACAATTGCATGAGCAGAATTTGCGCTGACTGCGCAACCCATTACAAGACCTAACATACAAAATGGTAACGAACAGAACATTTGAGTAACGATGAGAACAAAAATTTGTTGGATGCCCAGATCTGCCGACCCGAAAATTAACGAAATACCAACAAGTAAAGATGTGATCAGGGCACAAAACACCATCGCCATGAAGGCTTTTGCTAGAAAATGAATGTAAACTGGTAGGGGGCTGACTCGTTTTAGCAACAACCAACCTTGTCCCCGTTCGATCGCGATGTATACACCAAATCCAAAAAGCGAGGTCCCAATCATTCCGATAGAACTTGCAGCGACCAACCAATAATGATCGGCGCGAATTTCTTGCACATCTATGTCGATGAGTACACCACAGACGATGTAGACAATTAACGGGAATGACAAGATTGAACTAGAAAATGCGGGTAGTCGCAAGCACTTTATTACTTCTAGTTTCGATTCTGTGTAGAGAATACGTAATAATTGAACGAGGCTATACCCCATCGCACCTTTAGTTGTCATGTTCAGTGTGGGTAAGTAGGTGTAGATAGGCATCTTCGATTGTTGCACATTTAATCTCAAGTTGACTGGTAGAGCTATCCTCAGAAAGTATGTGTCTCACGGTGTTTTCCACTTCATTCACAAACAGTCGCGTCAGGTTACCTATTTTTTCGACGCGTTTTACATGAGGGAGTTTGATAAGTTCACGCGGATCAAGTGACGTATCGCAGGAAATTCTCGAGTCAGCGAAGTTGGCTCGTAAATCTTCAGGTGTTCCGTTCAGAATGATATTTCCTTCATGAAATACGATCACATGAGATGCTAAGTGTTCAGCTTCCTGAAAGTCATGGGTTGACACAACGAAAGTACAACTGTTAGCTCTCAGTTTATCAATTTGTTCCCATAGTTGAAGTCTCGATTGAACATCTAGAGAAGAACTTGGTTCATCCAAAAACAGTAATGAGGGTCGACCACATATTGCCAAAGCAAAGTGCAACTTTTGTTTTTGACCAACACTTAGTGCACTGTACTTTTTCTTTTCTAATCCGCCGAGTTGGGAGAGTTGTATTACTTCAGTAAAACTAAGTGGTTGAACGTAGTAACTCCTGAATGAGTTAATGTGTTCCGCTACTGTAAGTGTCTGCGGGACCCCTGATATCTGCAACATAACACCCGTTTGACGACGGGTCGCAGGGTGGCCTGCAGAGTTATTTAACACGGAAATTTGTCCCGCTGAGGGTTGTAGTGCACCAGCAAGCAAATTCAGTAGGGTGCTCTTTCCAGCGCCATTTGGTCCTAGTAACACACAATTCGCCCCTGCCTTAACCTCGAAAGAAACTCTATCCAACGCTACTTGATTCGAGAACCTTTTGGTGACGTCTGAAACGCGAATAACGACACTGTCAATCGGACTATGCGTCTCTAAATTCACTATTTCAATAGAGCCAGGAAGTGATTGTGTTGTATCATTTTTGGTTTGTAAATTATGCTATCACTATATCTAGGGCAAGGGTAATTTTCGCGAATGTACAATCGTTTGTGAAATGGTCGGAGTGGCCGGATTTGAACCGGCGGCCCCTGCCTCCCGAAGGCAGTGCTCTACCAAGCTGAGCTACACTCCGAATTCCTCCAAAGTCAGATTTAATGCATCCGACAGACCGTAACATTAGCCAACGCTTCCAGACCAAATCGGAACGGATTGGGTGGTAGACTTACTAAAGATTCTATACACAGGGTAGTATGTTTTTGCGCCATTTTATGACAGTACTCTAAACTTCCCGTTGCTTGCACCGCTTGCATCACTTCTGACAAATTTTCACTACTTCTCTGCAAAATTGCTTGGCGCACGATTTCTTTGTTTCTAAAGTCACCGTGTTGTAAAGTATGGATTAAAGGAAGAGTGGCTTTACCTTCTGCTAAATCGTCACCCACGTTTTTCCCCATCTCGACATCGTCTCCAACAAAATCAAGCCAGTCGTCGATCAATTGAAATGCCATACCTAAATGTAAACCGAACTCTCGAAGCGCGTACTGTGTGGTTTGGTTAGAACCAGCTAGTGCTCCAGCTGCCTGTGCCGAGGCTTGAAACAGCATTGCGGTCTTGTATCGAATGATCTCTAAATATTCTGCTTCTGTTAACTCAGCATTTCCGATGTGTTGCAACTGCAAAACTTCACCTTCAGCAATCACATTAGTCGCATCACAAATAATCTCCAACATCGGCATCGAACGAATATCGACCATCAATTGAAACGCACGGGAATAGAGGAAATCTCCAACCAAAACACTAGGAGCATTCCCCCAGACGACATTTACGGTTTGTTTTCCGCGGCGACGGGTCGAAACATCAACAACATCATCATGTAAAAGAGTCGCGGTATGTAAAAATTCAACAAGAGTAGCTAGTTTGATATGGTCTTGACCCGAATAATTGCATACCGCAGCAGCGAGCAGGACGACTAATGGTCGGAGACGTTTTCCACCGGCACCGACTATGTACTTTGCGACTTCGACGACAAGTGGTATATCGGATTGTAAATCACTATGAATCCGCTGGTTAACCGTCTCGAAATCACTTTTTACAAGAGCGAAAACTTGATCGATACTGGGATCGCTAAGTAATTCGGCAAGTTTGGTGTGCATCTTTTTAACGTATCTTGTTTCGAACAAAGACTGAATGGTTAAGCTAGGCAAGCCACATCGAAAATTTTATTTTCCTAAGAACTCTGGCGAAAGTACGCGTTGTACCAATCTGAGTTTTGGTTTACTCACATTAGGCATTCACTTAACCTTTTCGTTGAGGTAACTTAGTTTTTTGGGGAACTGAAAATCAACTACCGTAAGGAGTTAATATTAAATCTTGCGATCGACTTTAACAGACGGTAACCTCATTAGAGGCGTATGTACATTGGGCATGAAAATAAGCTGTTTGTGAATTCGATTAAAATTATCCGTTCACTTAAGTAATGTTCTAGTCTGATCGCTGAGCTGGAACGAACCTACCACTAATTTATCATTTCAGCAATTTGGATTCATTTATGATAGCGGTAATCGAAAGCGGCGGGAAACAACATCGAGTATCCCCTGGCTACCGACTCTCTCTCGAACGTTTAAATGCACAAACTGGTGAAGAAATTGATTTCGCTTCAGTTTTGCTCGTCGAAGATGACGATCGAGTTGAGATTGGGAAACCTTATGTACCTAATGCTAGTGTAAAAGCTCGAGTTCTCTCACATGTACGCGATCCTAAAGTCATGGTGCTTAAATTTAAGCGACGAAAGAATTACTTGCGTCGCCATGGTCACCGACAACACAAGACGATCATAGAAATTTTATCGATTAATGTAGGAAAGGATGTAAAAGATGGCACATAAAAAAGCCGGTGGTAAAACTCGTAACGGGCGAGATTCAGAATCAAAACGTCTTGGTGTAAAAAAGTATGGTGGACAAACCGTCCGCGCTGGTAATATTCTGGTTCGACAACGTGGTACCAAGTTTCACCCAGGTATGAATGTAGGGTGCGGGAGAGATCACACGCTCTTTGCCAAAGCCGATGGAGTTGTTCAATTTCGACTTCATGGCCCCTTACAACGTAACTACGTGAGCGTACTACCTACCGCCTAGTTCTTGTTTCTCCACTTCCGAGAGAAACAATTCCATGAAATTTCTCGATGAAGTCTCCATCACCGTATGTAGTGGTCGAGGTGGCGATGGGTGTATGAGCTTTTTACGACGCGCCAATTTCGCCAAAGGTGGTCCCGACGGTGGAAACGGAGGACACGGTGGTTCTGTATATCTTGTTGGTGATTCTTCACTCACTACACTTGTTGATCTTCAGTATCAACCAATACAGAAGGCCGGGAACGGGCGGCCAGGTGGTAGCGCGAATAAAAGAGGTGCACAAGGTTTTTCACTAGAAATCTGCGTCCCATTTGGTACTACCATCGTCGATGATGAAACTTTAAGTGTGTTAGGCGATGTCACACACGAAAATCAGCGAGTGAAGGTGGCAGAAGGGGGTAGTCCAGGACGAGGTAACGCCTCCTTTAAGACTAGTACCAACCGCGCTCCACGCGAGTTTACTACCGGAACTTCTGGAGTCCGTCGAATACTTCGTCTACAGCTTAAAGTTGTCGCTGATGTTGGACTACTAGGTTTACCTAACGCGGGAAAAACCACGTTGTTAAGTCGAATCTCTGCAGCGCACCCGAAAATTGCGGACTATCCGTTTACAACTCTGCGACCACATTTAGGTGTGGTGCGTCCTCAATCAGACAACAGTTTTGTAGTCGCCGACATTCCGGGATTGATTCGGGGCGCGTCGGAAGGCCTAGGGTTGGGGACTCGGTTTCTACGACATTTAAGTCGAACTTGCATGCTAGTACATTTAATCGAAGTAAACCCACCGGATGGGTCAGATCCTATTCAAAATCTGCTTGATATTGAGCAAGAGCTTGCCCGGTATAGCACAATTCTTACGACTTTTCCTATCGTAATTGTTTTGTCCAAAGTGGACTTGTTACCAAAATCGGAATGGACATCTAAAGTCAACGCGTTAAAGCAACGATTTCCTGACAGGCAGATTCACGCCATATCGGCAGTTAGTAATATTGGGATTGAACAACTGCTCACTGAGTTATCGACCACGGTACAGAATCTGAGAAATGGATCTACGGAAGACTTAGATTCAGAACTAGAAGAACGCGATAGACGTGCTCAACTTGCAAAAGATGTATTGGTACATTCGATGAAGGATCGAACCAGAATTCAAGCCAAGGACGATTCGGAATTGAGGAATTCCTGTCCTTGATAAAAGTTATGTTATATTTACCGAAAACGAGTCATTAAACGCCGGCTAACGTTTTAATTTTGCTATTTAACTTAGACTTATGTCGTGCTGCTTTATTTTTATGGATTAGTCCACGATTAACCATAGAATCGATCACTGGGACTGCGGCACGATACGATTCGTCAGCTGCTACGGCATCCCCTTCTGTTATATGGGATTCAACTCTCTTGATGAATGTACGGTATTTTGAACGATGCGTGGAGTTTATTTGCCGCCGAGCCTCTGCTTGACGGGCACGCTTCTTTGCTTGGGGGCTATTTGCCAAATGTGTACCTATAGCAAATCCGAATTGGTGGAAATGAATACTGATGTATCCGTGAGAGTGGAAATTATAAGGAAGCCTGTGAAATCTCGATTAGTTGATTCATTGTGACAGCAAACAAAATTGAACGACCCGCTTTAGACACTAGACAACTTGGCGTCAAAAGTTTAACCGTTGGCTCTCTTACTGGAGGGTCACGAGTTCTTGGCCTGGTTCGAGAAATCGTGTTTTCTTATACGTTTGGGGCTAGTTTGATTGCCGATGCCTTTTTTGTTGCGTTTCGCATCCCCAATTTTTTTCGACGACTACTAGCTGAAGGCGCTTTTGCGCAAGCTTTCGTTCCAGTGCTGGCGCGGTACCAAGGAAATAAGCAATTTGACGAACTACAACTATTTGTGCGCACGATCGCGGGTAATTTCGGACTCTCGTTACTGGTTATTTGTGCGTTAGGAGTTGCACTAGCTCCAGCACTAATTACGGTATTCACCTTTGGTGCTTGGCATGGAGACGAACAACAGGGATTAGCAACTAGTTTGCTAATGATCATGTTCTCCTACTTAGGCCTGATTTCCTTTACGGCATTTTTAGGTTCAATTCTTAATAGTTTTGGTCGTTTTTCGATACCGTCATTTTCACCTATTGTGTTAAACGTGGCGATTATTCTTGCCGCTCTATTGGGCTCTATAACTGCTGATCAACCAGTTTACTTAGTTGCATGGTCGGTAATCGTCGCGGGCGTAGTCCAACTGTTACTTCATTTGCCTTCTTTGATCAAACTTCGCTTGTTCAAATTACCGAAGTTGGACTGGAAACATGTAGGGGTACAGCAGTTATTGAAATTGTTAGGGCCAGCAGTATACGCTGCATCTGCTGGTCAGATAAACATTTTGGTTGGTACTGGTTTAGCAGCATTACTCACAACTGGTAGTGTTTCATGGCTCTATTACGCTGATCGCTTGATCGAACTACCGGTCGGCATGATCGCAATTGCGGTTCAAACTGTCGTGTTACCACGGTTTAGCTATTTGTACGATCGTAAGAAGTATGATGAGTACAGGGCAGGAGTTAGATGGAGTTTGGAGTTAGGAATCTTGCTTGGTGTACCTGCTACACTAGGTTTAAGTTTACTTGCCGTTCCATTAGTTGCGACGATTTTTTATCATGGAGAATTCAACAGTATTGATCTACAAATGGTAGCACGCGCTCTGCAAGCTTTTTCCATCGGCGTATTACCACTTATGTTAGTTCGTATGCTAGCGCCAGCTTTTTTTGCACAACAAAACACGAAAACACCTTTTAAGTATACGACGATTAGTGTTGCCACGAACATCATTGTGAGTGTAAGTTTGTTTAAACTTATCGGTCATGTTGGGATAGCGATTGCAACTAGCGTAGCGGCAATCGTACATATTGTGTTATTGGTTCAAGGATTAATCAAACGAAACGTCCTCAGTTTGAATCGTGAGTTGTATTTTGTCTGTCTGAGAGTAGGAGGTGCAGGGATCGCTATGAGTTTATTCCTAGTCTTACTCCGCCCTGAACAGGTATATTGGTTTGAAAGTTCTGCTTGGGATCGAGTCGTGTGGCTATTTTTGCTTGTTAGCACTGGAACCATCACGTATTTTGGAATTTGTTTCATACTTGGTTTACGTCCGAGACAGTTCATCGGTCAAAGGGATCAGAGAATTCGTGAGAGTCATTAGAGGAATTCACAATGTAATGAACACGGATCGTGGCGGTACTTGTACCGTCGGTACCTTTGACGGTATCCATTTAGGCCATCAAAGGGTAATTACGACATTGGTTAATCGTGCTATTGAATTTGGTACTCATCCACTTGTGATTCTGTTTGAACCTCAGCCCAACGAATATTTTTTGAAAACGGAAGCACCGCCTCGATTAACGAGTTTTCGAGAAAAACTTGTTCTACTTGCAGATTTGGGTGTACAACATGTACTGTGTATTCGATTCGACGAATCTACACGTTCAATGACTGCAGACTCGTTTATTCGAACCGTACTGGTCGATTCATTGAAGATTAAGCATTTGGTGGTCGGTCGAGACTTTAAGTTTGGTCGGCAAGCGAAGGGTAACATAGGTATGCTTAGATCGGCAGCGCATGACTATGAGTTCACGGTGGAACAGGTAGACGATCTAGAGATTCAGGATACAAAGGTCTCCAGTACACGGCTTAGAAAAGCATTTGAATGTAGTGACTTTTCCTTGGTACGATCGTGTTTGGGTCGATCTTATTTCATCCAAGGACGAGTCGTGAAAGGTCGACAACTAGGGACTACATTAGGAGTACCTACCGTTAACATTCCATTGAATCGGTCGCGTTCTCCACTAGAAGGTGTATTTGCAGTGACTATCGACGGTATAGAACGAACCCACTTCGGCGCTGCTTACATCGGTTCCGCAAACTCGGGAAGTTCAAGTGGACAGGTGTTAGAAGTACACATTTTTGACTTTGATCGAGATGTCTACGGAAGTGAACTACGTATTACTTTTTTAAAAAAGTTCCGCGCTGATCGACAATTCGACGACAACAGGACTCTGCGTGAGTACATGTTAGCCGACATACGCCAGATTAAACAATGGATCCAGGCAACTGTTACCGTACTAGCACCACAAAATTCTTAAGGAGTATCTTTGTGCATGATCGAGTCAAACAGACAGTTTCTATAGTTTTTCTGTATGTTCCTACTAGTGTAATTATTGTGATCGATCAATTCACGAAGCATCTAGCCAGTTCTTATCTGGATTGGATACCCGACAAGATACTACCTTTCTTTTCTCTGACTCTTGCCTGTAACACCGGTGCTGCGTTCAGTATGTTCAAGGGTGCAGGGGGAATTTTGTTGTGGATTGGGATTGCGTTCTCGTTATTTTTTATCTATCAAATATATCGCTCTAGAAGCGGTCGACTAGTGGAGTTCGCTGGATATTCCTGTATTTTAGCTGGTGCGGTAGGAAATGTGATCGACCGCTTATTTCGAGGTTGCGTGATCGACTTTTTGCACTTTCATGCAGGTTCTCCAGGCGAGTTTGGCGGTTATCCGTACAACTTTCCGATTTTCAACGTCGCTGATACCGCGATCACCGTTGGCTTTATTTTGATTATTTGGGTGTTGTTCACCAATGCTCGTCGCGAGAAACCAGAGCTTGAGTGAGTTTACCTTGAAGTGAGAATCTCCAGAAGAAATCGAGACGCGGATTAGCGAATCGGGACACGCGGTTTAAGTCGTATTTCTTCCCCTCGCTGGGGTTTATCGAGTAATCCAAAAGTAAGTGTGTTTAAGATACTACGATCTTTATTACGAACGCGTGGTTTGATGACTAATTCACCATCTTCATTGAATCCTTGATAGTCAGGGAAATTGCGCGCGAGTACTTCGAGAGCATCGTCTCGAGCTTCAGTTAATCCCAATCGATGATTTGCTTCTACCAAGACGACTAACGCAAATGGTATCACTTCGGTACGAGGATAGTGCTCAATGACTTCGCGGGCACGCGTCACTGCCGAAAGCCAAGTGTCTCTCTGAAGATAGAAGACGGCGACGGCTAATTCTGACTCAGCCATAACGTTACGTAAGTGATACATTCGTAATTGCGCGTCTTTTGCGTAGATACTGTCGGGAAATTGATTCAGAAACTGAGCGAACAGAGTGAAAGCTTCCTTAGCCCCTGAAATATCCCTGAGTGGTTCTGGTGTACCTAGCAAAATGTCGAAAAAACCTCGATCTCGTTGGAAACTCGATAACCCTTTCATGTAGTATGCGTAATCGACATTCTGATGTTGTGGATGAAGATTAATGAAGCGGTCTGCTGCGAGGATAGCAGAGTCATAATCGGTTCGCATATAGTTTGCGTAGATAAGTTCAAGTTGTGCTTGTTCGGCCGAACGACCAAAAGGAAAATACGATTCCAACAGTTCAAGCTGTTCAATGGCTTCCACGTAATTTCCGATAAGGAGCGCTCGTTGTGCACGTTCGTGTAATTCGGTCTCCGTGATTCCTTCATCAAATTCGGGATCATTTTGTGAACCTCGGTTACCAGCACAACCATAGAACAACAAGCAAACCAACAGTACTGCGAGGATTTTGTAAATGATTGGCACAATGACACCTGAACTTAACATGGGTAGTATTTTAGTCCTCAGTATTTGGTATTTCAGTAACTTCGATTTTAGATAGCCATACCTTGCTTTGCCGAGTTCATAATCATTAAGAGAACAAAAGTTGTGTAGTGGGTTCGTTAAGATAAGTACACCGACCCGTTAAACCCGTTTTCTCGGAGGTGGTGTTAGGCACTCCCGATATTTGCTTGGTCCGTCGTACTTGCGGTGTTTTTCACTTACAGTCGGAATCGATGGTTTGATTGACGAAGAGACTTTGCATTGAATAACAAAACCTTCGCAAGTTTGATTTGACCAGTATTCTTAATAATCACGGTGGTTCCGGTTTATTATCCTAACTGTATCGTTGTTAAACGCGGTATGAAAGGATATTATGTATGCTACAAGCCACGCATAATTAGGCACTCTTGAATGCAATTTGAACGAAACATCTTCGACCATATCGAATGATTAACGGTGGAATTATTTAAAAGCAAATATAAGATTCCAAGTGAATACGAAGGTGAGCGTATTGACAAGGTGTTAGCTAAACTATGTGTTGGCGTATCGCGGTCGCAGATTAGTGCTTGGATTCAAAGTTCTACAGTGTTCGTGAACAATTCTGTAGTTAAAGCATCGTATCGGGTGAAGGGTGGTGAGTTAGTTGCTGTGGGAGGGATGCTGAATCCGACGCCAAATTGGACAGTTACCGCAGACGTAGATTACAAGATTTTGTTTGAAGATGAACACTTAATCGTTGTTGATAAACCTGCTGGGCTAGTTACCCATCCTGGCAAAGGGAACGAACGGGGCACTTTAGTGAACGGGTTAATTGGTCATCGAACAGAACTTGCGAACTTACCGCGTGCTGGTATCGTTCATCGTTTAGACAAATATACGTCTGGATTACTAGTCGTGGCGGTTTCAAGAACAGCACTTAACGAATTGACCCTCGCGATCAGTAAACACGAGATATCAAGACGATATGTTGCAATAGTCGAAGGTATACTTGAACACAATGTAAGGGTTGATCTACCTATAGGCAGACATGTAACACAACGTACCCTTCGTCAGGTCAGAAACGATGGAAGACCAGCTGTTACTGATTTTCAACCAATCGAACGGTATTGCAAACACACTTTGGTAGAGGCAAAGTTACATACTGGAAGAACTCATCAAATTCGAGTGCATGCACAAGCTCTGTCAATACCTATTGTCGGCGACGTTGCTTATGGAGCGCGCGGCTTGTTACCGAAGCTACCAAGTGTAGAATTATCGAAGACTGTGAAAGCATTCGGTCGACAAGCGCTTCATGCCAAGAGGTTGCAGTTTAGGCATCCTGTCACGCAGAAGGACATGAAATTTGTTAGCCAAACACCAACTGATATACAGGAGCTCATCTACGTACTGCAGCGAGATGCAAAAACGTCGAGTCGTGCTTGACATTGGCGAGTAGCACCTGTTAACTTGAAGTGTATCTGCAAAATTTGTTGCAGTGTTCCTCTATCGTTTAGGAGTTATGCATCTCAACATAGCACAATTGTGTGAGTATTGAGACACCTATCTTGCGGAAAAACAGGCATTGAATTGACAATCGAGGTGAATAAATTGAAGATTTACTACGACAAAGATACAGATCTATCGATAATTCAAAACATGAATGTGGCCGTTTTAGGATACGGCTCGCAAGGATTTGCTCATGCACACAATCTTCGACAAAGTGGGATCAAGAATCTGGTGGTTGGTCTTAGAGAAACCTCTAGTTCTGCCACCAAGGCTCGGGAAGCAGGATTTTCCGTTGCAACCGTCTCGGATGCGGTGCAGAACTCTCATTTTGTAATGATCTTGTTACCGGACGAAAACCAAAGCGATGTATATCGTACCGAGATTGAACCTCATCTTAACGAAGGCGCTACTATCGCCTTTGCACACGGTTTCAATATTCACTATGAGTTAATCGAACCACGATCTGACTTAGACGTGATCATGATTGCACCTAAGGGACCGGGACATACAGTACGCGCTAATTACGAGAAAGGTATCGGTATCCTAGCTTTAATCGCGATTGCCCAAGATAAATCCCACCGGGCGCGTGAAACCGCGTTATCGTACGCTGCTGCAATAGGTGCAGGTCGCGCAGGTATTTTGGAGACTACGTTCCGCGAAGAAACAGAAACTGATTTGTTCGGGGAACAGGTGGTATTGTGTGGTGGTGCCGCTGCTCTCGTTCAAGCCGGTTTTGAAACCTTAGTGGAAGCAGGTTATGCGCCGGAAATGGCTTACTTTGAATGCTTGCACGAATTAAAGTTAATCGTAGATTTTTTCTATGAGGGAGGAATCACCAATATGTGGTATACAGTTTCCAATACCGCTGAATATGGAGGATTATCTCGAGGTCATAGGATCGTTAATGAAGAATCAAAAAAAGAAATGAAACGTATCTTGGAAGAAATACAAACCGGTGTTTTTGCAAGTGAATTTGTGACCGAGAGTTTGGCGGGAGCACCCGTTGTGAAGTCTAAGAGACGCCTAGCCGAAGCTCATCAAATTGAGAAAGTAGGTTCTAGGTTGCGTGCACTCATGCCATGGATTAACGAAGCGAAACTAGTTGATCGAGATAAAAATTAACAAGTTGGTGAACTAATCTTTAAACACGGGCTTCTGATGATAAGTCGACGTACCAAACTACGGGGAAATGAGACTAGTTGCTTTGTTGTCGTGAAGTTGTGGCGTGAAACCCTATTTCCAGAATACGAAGGTTGTTAAGGCAACAATAATAGTTAGCAAAATCAGGCTAAAAATCACTCCTCTTTTTTGTCTAGAGAAGCCAATCAAACTTTCGATCAACGATATGATTAAATCTAACATAGCGTACCTAAGGGGTCAACTATTGAACTAATAAGTCAGGGTGAGTTTACCGTCTCAAAATAGCGGTGCGGTTGAGATAGCTAATGAGACTTCGATATCTCGAATAGCATTTACTACACTTTGACCGATCAAATCTAGTTGTCGAATGTCTTCTACTCGATCCGCGAGTTTGACCAATTCATTTGCCGGTAGTAGGACATTAAGAATGCCGGTCGCATGAGCTAAACAAAGTAGAATGACGTCCCGCGGTGAAGGAATCGCATCCGAAAACAATACCTCCATTAGGCGAAGTTTTACTTCGCGTTCTTGTTTCCCATCCAAGATAGGATACTTTCGCGACTTAAACACCCACAGGATACGTGAATCACGACATTCCAGTATCCCTTTTCCGATTAATCCGTCTAGAGCATCTTGACGAATTTCGTCGGATCGATCGGAAAGATACTCAATCCAATAACGGATATCGCGAATTTCTTTTTCTGATTCAATCGTATCCAAGATATTATTGGCAAGCGGGTGGTTTAATGGTTCGCGATTGATTACAGTGAGTTGTTTCAAATCAGTGTCGATTCGACCAGCTTCGGCAAATTCCATCAAAATAGCACCGCTCATCGCATAACGGTTGGTCCAATTTGGTACATGAATGAAAGCCCCACCTTCGTCGCACAATTGGAGGAGGATAATTTCTTCGGCGATTGTAAGTCTAGAGGATTGCATTCTTTATCAAGTAATTCATATGAGGGTACACTTAGGACGGTGTATGGAATTGTTTAATTTTACAATGAATTAGGTTACACGCAACAATACTTTTCCGGTTAATACACAAAGTTAACGTCACCCTGGTCTCATTATTCGAACTTTACTGGCTTCGAACCATTTTTTTCGAGGTTTGTACTAGCGCCGGCGAATATTCGGTCTGGTGGCGATTCGTGATTAAAATTTTATGAAGTGGTAAAGGAAAACACTTCAAATCTGAAAAAATTGAGTTTAACAGTACGGCGCTACCCGACCAATTTTAAGCTGACGTCAAATGAAATAAATAGGTACTTAGCATGATTCTCATCAAATCGAAATCTGACATTCTCTCCTCAGAAATTACACCCGAAGCTATTTATAAATCGCGCAGAAAGTTTATCGGGCAATCGGCGGCTTTAGCTGCGTT
Organism: Gammaproteobacteria bacterium; assembly: GCA_009845835.1. Lineage (GTDB taxonomy): Bacteria > Pseudomonadota > Gammaproteobacteria > Pseudomonadales > Azotimanducaceae > Bin55. Next base: position 34,460 of record VXYV01000037.1, read on the forward strand.
GGGTTGTATGTATCCATCTGTAGCTAGTGCACTACCCACTGGTTGGTTAGATGACCAGGGATATGAACCGGCCGAGCCTACCGACGAAGAAATCACACCAGAAAAAACCGCGACCACTTATAACAACTTTTACGAATTTGGTACAAACAAAGGAGACCCATCAAAGCACGCCCATCGACTAACTACGGACCCGTGGACTGTACAAGTAGGTGGATTGGTTCAGAAGCCTAAAGATTTTGCATTAGAAGACTTATTGAAAGACATTGATCTTGAAGAACGTATTTGTCGACTGCGGTGTGTCGAAGCTTGGTCAATGGTCATTCCCTGGATTGGTTTTCCAGTCAAGAAGATATTAGACAAAGTCGAACCGCTTGGCGATGCAAAGTACGTCAAGTTTACGACGGTACTCAGAAAAAATGAAATGCGAGGAACGTTTGCCTCGTCCATTGACTTCCCTTATGTTGAAGGATTACGGTTGGACGAAGCCAACCATCCGTTAGCAATATTCGCGGTCGGCATGTATGGAAAAATCTTACCGAATCAGAATGGAGCCCCATTCCGTCTCGTCGTACCGTGGAAGTACGGTTTCAAGAGTATAAAGTCAATTGTGAAGATTGAGTTGGTGAAGCGAGAGCCAAGAACGACGTGGAACAAGTCGGCGCCACATGAATACGGCTTCTATTCGAATGTCAATCCACATGTAAACCATCCTCGTTGGTCGCAAGCAACCGAGAGGAGGTTACCTTCAGGACTTATACCACGTAAGATCGAAACCAAGTTATTTAATGGCTATGACGAAGTGGCTAGTCTCTATGAGGGAATGGATCTGAAAAAACATTTCTAGCGAAAACATCTATGAAGCAGTCGGCTAGGCGGTCACCTAGATTTCCGTGGTTAGCAACGCGAACCGCAAAATGGGTTGTTGGATGTTTCCTAGCCCTTCCATTGTTGTTTATTCTCAATGCGGTCGTGATGGAGTTCCGTTTACCAGGGTCGGGGCTAGGTCCAGATCCGGGACAGGAACTTGTCGAACGATTGGGTGATTGGGCTATTCGAATGCTGTGTTTTACTCTAGCAATTTCTACACTTTCGCGACTTCTCAAGGTGCCACTATTGGTACAACATCGAAGAACGTTTGGTCTCTGGGCGTTTACCTATGTCTGTCTACATTTTATCGGTTACGCTGTCACTTTGGCAGGGTTAGATATCACGACGATATTTGGTGACTTCACAAAACGTCCTTACATTATTTTTGGTTTGATTGCTTTGTCCTTAATGATTCCTATGGCAATCACTTCTACTCGTGGTTGGCGACGGAAACTTGGGTTAAATTGGCGTCGACTTCACCGGGTAGTTTATATAATAGCCGTGTGTGCTGTCATTCATCTATGGTTGCAAGAGCGGGCATCCATACAAGAAACTCTACTCTACGGTTCGATTTTGTCGCTATTATTAATTGAACGCTTAGTCCGTTGGATTACCAAACTTGTACAGCGGAAAAATTACGCCTCGAGTACCAATTGAGTATGAATTCTTTTTATTCAGTTCGTACAGAATCATCAAACACTTCAATTCGATGTACTGTCCTTCTAGCGGTATTTTTATTTGTCGTGTGTTGTTCGAGTATCTACCTCTTTGGAACGACTGTAAACCAGGTATTACCTATTCACGACGCTGATACCGAATCTAATTTTGAACACCTATCGTTATTTGAGCAAGAATTGATCAATGAAGCACTTAGCAATAGTGGTGTGGAACTTAGTTCCAATTGTGAGTCGCAGGTGAATTCGAAAGGTCGATTAGCAGCGTTTTTTAAGACGCGAAATGTAGAAGATAGTTCTGACGAATTTCAACCTGTCAACTATCGATATCCATACCCATTCAGTGAAGAGCAGGGTATCGCTAAAACTATTCCTATAGACCTAAACACTGTTTTGAAGAAAGGTAAGCCGAACGAAGGACAAATTACTTATACCGCACACCCTTCAAATCTTCTATATGAGGGAATGTCCGAGGAAGACAAATTACTTGATCTCGAAGGCTTAAGTGTCGAATTCACGATTGACTTAGACACACGTCTACTGAAATCGATGGAGTTAAGACTGATAAAGCCAACCAAAGTGTACTTTGGGATAAAGATAAGAGAATTACAAATGGATTATTCATTTGAATACGTGGCTGAAGTCGGAAGCAATGTAGTGACATCGTTCTCGCACAAAATGAAAGGCAGGATATGGGTTGTATTCAATCCTTGGTTTGAGGTAACCGAACGATATTCGTACCGCGAGTGCAAGGAGCAAATCAATTGAATTTATGAATTGTACGACTAATTTACCAATCCACCAATTTAGGCGACGGTGAATTAACATGCCGATACGTTTCTACTTCAAATAGGTCAAGTAGGTACGCAAACTTAATTTCAATTTGCTTTGAACGACTAGTTAAAAGATACCTACAATCTAGGCAGGATTCCCTTTTTCCCGTGTACCACACGACACACAACGGAGGTGAACACAATTGCACATTCTAAAAGATTTGAAAATCGAAAGTTTAAGTTCAGAATCTAAAGCTATTGATCCAGAGAGAATTCCCGCTTTGTTAGACAAGATCCCCGGCTGGAAACTCGAAAGTATAAGCGACGGTCAACTAGTTTATCTCATTCGTGAGTATAGAATCAATTCGTATGAACGTGTGTTAGCATTACATGCGAAAATCGGTGAATTCGCAGAATCCGTCCAACACCATCCCGAAATGATTTCGCAATACTCTAGCTTAACTGTCAAATGGTGGTCACATTCCGTTGGTGGTTTACACCTAAATGACTTCATTTGTGCAGCACACTGTGATGAATTTGTTTGCAACTGAAACATTGGTCTTGATACAATGTACTTTTATTCTCAGATTGAGTTAAATAGTGCCTAGAAAGATTACGGCGACGGCCGCCTCAATGCGGAAGTCGCGCGAGGAACTTGAGCGAGACTTAAAGGTGTTTTTGGACTCCGGGCAAAGAATTACTTCGGTGAAAGCCGGCGAAACTGGACAAGACGAAAAAAATCGTAGCAAGCATATTGTGATTACCAGAAAGGTTCAACCTCCGCGTAAAAAGAAACCAAAGCTTTAACAGATTTAATACGCGAATTGATAAAAAATTCGTTTTCGACGGAGAATCTTGAACAAAATTCTAAGTTATTGGAAGTTTGTAACTTTCACTCACTACTTGTCCCATGAAGGAAGTCTGGCTTCATAAAATCGGCGTCGATGTTTGCCGACTTCGTCGGGAGGACATAAAGATGGTTTGTCAAGAACCTCAATCGTCAAAACCGACTGAAACGCATACTGCCAATCAACAAACTGAACCTGAAAGGTCCTCCCATACGACTCCAAATACAAAAGGACTTAAGGATGACCTATTTTCTCAATCTAAAGGAACTGTTCCAAAGGTTTCGATTAGAAATACAAAGAATCAAACCATAGAAAGTGCAACTAACGTAAAGAAGAGTTTCCGAATCTGCGTTTATACCACTTCTGAGTTCTCGATCCTTTACGATCATACGTTGAGTTTGAAGAATGAACTCATTCAGGACCTCGCCCAAGTACTTCAGTTGTGTAGAACCAACAAACCCAAAGTTCCTAAAGGTGAAACTAGTATTTTCAATTGGCCACCAGAATCAAGTCCTACACTTCCTACGACTGCTATCGACGATATTAAATCGGCTGCGCGGGCACTAATGGCGTTTCTGACTGAAAACGCGCGACAATTGCAGACCCTTCTCATAATGGGTGAAACGGCTAATTCAATTTTGGTTGACAAAGTAGAGAAAGATTTTGATGTTTACCGTGTTCTAGAAATACATTCGCAGAGTGGGTGGAAGAAAAAACTGTGGACCGAATTGCAACGTTGATTCAACGCACTTACTTCTACAAACTTTAGTGCAACACTTTTTGTCGTTTTAACAACGACCTTCCACTGAATATGAACTCAGAATCTCATACCCAACGAAAAACGTTTGCAATTATTTCGCATCCCGATGCGGGTAAAACAACCGTAACTGAAAAAATGTTATTGTTGGGCAAAGCAATTCAAATGGCTGGGACCGTTAGAGCAAAGAAAAGTAGCCGACAAACCACTTCTGACTGGATGGCCATGGAACGAGAACGTGGTATTTCAGTTACTACTTCAGTGATGCAGTTTCTCTACAAAGAGACTGTGATTAATCTTTTGGACACCCCTGGGCACGCAGATTTTTCCGAAGATACCTATCGAACACTGACAGCAGTCGACTCAACCATCATGGTAGTAGATGGCGCGAAAGGAGTTGAACCCAGGACACGAAAACTGATCGAAGTATGTCGTATGCGAGACTCACCTGTCATAACTTTGGTCAATAAATTGGACCGAGAATCCTTAGACGCTCTCTCAATGATAGATCACTTAGAAAACGAACTAAATATTGAATGTGTTCCGTTGACCTGGCCTATTGGTTCGGGTCGATCTTTTCTCGGAATTTACCGGTTCGACCAAGACGAGATTATTCAATTCAAACGGGGACATGGGGCGACTCTTTATGAATATCCCATCATCCAAGGGTTACATTCAGATGCTGCAAAAGAATTTCTCGGTCTTATGTACGCCGAAGTAGCAGAATCCATTGAATTGGTTAATGAAGCATGTAACACTTTCGACATAGAGGCTTACCAAACCGGACAACAGAGTCCAGTATTTTTTGGTAGTGCACTGCAAAACTTTGGTATAACCGAGCTGTTAGACAAGTTTGTCTTGATTGCACCAGGTCCTCAACCGAGAGAAACAGACAATGGAGTCATAGAGCCTGAAGGTAGTACATTCAGTGGGTTCATTTTCAAAATCCAAGCAAACATGAACCCAAAACATCGAGATCGCATCGCTTTCTTAAGAATTTGTTCCGGTATCTATCGAAAGGGGATGAAGATGAAACACGTTCGGCTCGGTAGAGAATTAAAGGTATCGGACGCCGTCACTTTCATGGCAGGTAGTCGTGCTCAGGTCGAAGAAGCCTACCCTGGAGACATCATTGGATTACACAACCACGGTACGATCAGAATTGGTGATTCCTTCACTCAGGGTAGCGATTTGCATTTCCGAGGGATACCAAGTTTTGCACCAGAGCTATTCAGGAAGGTTCGAGTTAAAGATCCCACCCATGCGAAACGACTAAAAACGGGTATGTTGCAACTATCTGAAGAAGGTGTAACGCAGATATTTAACCCGGTCACGAAACAAGACATGATAGTCGGTGCAATTGGTGTTCTGCAGTTTGAATTAGTCGTATTTCGTCTACAAGAAGAATATGGTGCAGAATGTATCTTTGAACCGTGCGATATCTTTACCGTACGTTGGGTTAGTTCGGAAGATACAGAAAAACTAACTCAATTTTCTAATCGAGTAAGGAATCAATTAGCGGTAGATGGTGGTGGGCACCTGACCTTTCTTGCAACTTCAAGACCGAATTTACAACTGGTCCAAGAACGCTGGCCAGAGATTCAATTCTCGGCTATGCGAGAACTAGCAACCTCAGAGTAACTGACCATTTAGTCACACATGTCCAGATAAGGATTTTCGAAGTCTAAGTCGACGTGCTTCTGCCATCCGTCGACAATAATTTTCTCTTGTTCGATTTTTATATCTTCTCCATCAAGGACATCTTCTCCAAATTTGTAGACTGTAGGAATACCTGATCGAGTCGCCTTGTGGTCGTATTCATTAATTTTCTGTACCGTTAATGAGTTTCGTTCCCAGTATTGGGAAATTTCCTCCTTCCCAAACCGGTTTTCTAGCATCTTTAAAGTCTTTTGTGGGGATAGTAAGATACCGGTCGCATTGTTACCACCAAATCCCTTTGAGTTCACAAATGCAACCTCCATCGGATTCTTTGGATCTGTTTCAATATGTTCGGTTGAAATTTTCAAGTTACTGTGGAAAACGTCATCGGCAATGTGATCGATAGTCGTAATCCCAGGAATCCAACCATCGTTCCAGGTACCTATAGCTGATGCTACTTGATCGCCTGAAGCTGCTGCTAAGGTGTGACCTAAGTAGGACTTTATCGCAGCGACTTGCCAATCTTGAACTCCAAAAACCTTAGCAACTTCGTTCAGAATATGTGATTCGGTTACTCGATTTTGCGGTGTACCAGTACCGTGAGCGTGGATAAATGACCGTTGTTGTATGGATTCACTACCGACGATAGCTTGCGCGAGTGCTACAGCTTGAGCTACAGTGAGATAATTTCCCACGCCCGGACCTGGAATCGACTTTTTGAAGCCATCGGAATTTACGAATACAGCGGGTACAGAACCGTAAATGGTTGTACCCAGTTCAAGCGCAAGTGATTCTTCCATTAACACTACATAAACCGAGGCTTCTGCTAATGTGAATCCAGCATTGGTCGAAAAAGGTCGGCAAGAACGACGATGATTCGGTGTGTCTGTCCCATCTAACTGCATCAGATCTTCGTCAGCCGAGAGTGCCCCCATAATACGGTAACATTCCATCAATTCTGGTGTGATTGGTGCTTCAGCACCACCTGCAATCGCAATACGAGTTCTTCCCCGCATAATCGAATCGACAGCTTGCTTCAAGTTATACAGAAAAGTAGCACATGCGCCGATGATTCCAGCTGTCGGTCCAACAGAACCGACAACGTAGGCATTGACAAAGTCCGCTGGCATTTCAGACAATCCAAACGCGGCTTGTTTAGATGTAGGACGTTTACCGAGAAACGGTGCCTGCAGCACACCGGCAAGCGAGTTTTCGTCACACTGTCCCATTGCACTGCCAGCGAATACTGAGATCTCGGTGGGTTTGACGTGAGTTTTTACGGCTTCCCATGGTATTCCCAGAGAATGTAACGCGTCGGATGCTCCAACCAATGCTAGTTGAAGACCACGAGGATGATTGCGGCTGGGGTATGTTGTACTTGGATCAAAACCCGTAGGTAACCGACCAGCAGATGTGACACGCGCAACTTGACGATCCGGAAACAACACTTTTACTGGTCCAGTTAACTCGACTCTCGTCCTAGTCTTTGTTTGTTCAACGATTCGACAATTGTCAGGTAAGGTGCGTGGGAAATGCCGTGTAGGTATGTCAAACTGAACCTTTTCTTCTTGATTAGGTTGAATCGTCGAACGTCGATGAAATGGAACCCCATTTTTGCCAATACTCTCTAATTCTCGGACTAAAGTGTGCTTTAGGATGTAGTCACGTGTTGTTTGATCGCGACTCGATGAATCTAAACACATCAACCCCTTTAGAGAAGCGAATGTTGCGTCTTCTTTGTCAGCAGAAAGTGCCTCGATGACCGTTCTTCGGTAGGCATGATGACATGAAATTCGACCGGCAGGGTTAACTCCTCCAAGACTAACAATTAAAGGAAGATGCAGTGTCATGACAATATCATTGGTTGTTGGTAACTTTACACCGAGAATCTTTTTCTAATCGCGTTCGAGGGCAATTGCTGTCCCCTCACCGCCACCTATACAGAGCGCGGCGATTCCACGACGAAGATTTTTTACTCGTAAAGCATGTGTTAGTGTCACAATGAGTCGACTCCCAGTTGAACCCAATGGATGACCTTGAGCGCAAGAACCACCATATATGTTCACTTTACTAGGGTCTAACTTGAGGTGGTCGACTGCTAGCATAGTCACAACCGCGAAGGCTTCGTTTATCTCAAACAAATCCACAGAATCTATGTCCCATCCGGTTTGTTTAAGTAAAGTTTGAATGGCATAAATTGGTGCAAGAACAAACTTTTGTGGAGCTAATGCAATTGAGGCATGGGCAACAATGCGACAAAGGGGTTCGTGATTTTCAGCTTCGACTAATGAATCGTTTGCAAGTAGTAAAGCCGAGGCGCCGTCGGAAATTGAACTAGTACTTGCAGCAGTAATGGTACCATCTTTCCGAAATGCCGGTCGTAGACGTGGAATAGCCCCGACGTCTGACTTCCGCGGTTGTTCGTCTTCATTTAAGTCGTTTATCGGTGCGATCTCATGTTTTAGATCTTCCCTGTCCATCGCCTTTCGTGCTTTCGTTAAAGAACCAATCGCAAATTCATCCATGCTCTCTCGAGTTACTTGATATTCATCAGCAGTTAATTGGGCATAGTCCCCCATCGTTTTGTTGGTTTCAGCATCCTCCAGACCGTCGGTGAACATCGAATCAAGCACTTCTCGGTGCCCCAATCTATACCCTTGCCGAACACGAGGTAACAGGTGAGGCATATTTGTCATACTTTCCATCCCACCAACGATGATACAGGAAGCGTTCTCCGATTTAATTGAGTCATGTCCAATCATGGTTGCTTTCATCCCAGAACCACACACTTTATTGACAGTTGTCGCAGGAGTAGTATCATCCAGACCAGCTTCTCGCATTGCTTGTCTCGCAGGTGCTTGGCGTAATCCAGCGCTAACCACATTACCCATATAAACTTCATCAATCCGACTTGGATCGATTGCTAAGTCTAGCGTGACTGACTTTATCGCATGAGCTCCTAAACTAGTCGCCGTCAATTTAGAGAACATTCCTTGAAAACTACCAATAGGTGTTCTTTTCGCCGCGAGAATAAAAGTATCGTTCATGAGTTGCTTGTAACCTTTAATCGGTCAATTACTTCGGCAAAATTACAGGGTTCGTGCATCGGATTTAATTGTTCATCAAGAATCTTACCCCAGGCAAGTTGACAAGCTCGTAATGAGCCAGGTAAAGCAACAATCAACGTTTTGTTTGTTATTCCAGCAAAGGCTCGCGATTGAACCGTCGAAGATCCAATATCGGTATACGACAACCAGCGAAACAGTTCTCCGAAGCCAGGGACAGGTTTCTCCAGTAATGGTTCAATGGCGTCTGGGGTACTATCTCGCCCACTAAAACCTGTTCCCCCGGTGCAGATGATTGCATCAATACTTGGTTGTTTAATCCACTTTTGCACTATATTTTGAATTTCATCAATGTTGTCTTTTACAATTGCCCGAGTGAACACAGAATGGGTACTGGTAGCAATCTGTTCCGCCAGATAAGCTCCTGAAGTATCGGTGTCGAGAGTCCGTGAATCGGAAATCACGAGAATAGCTATTTCCATTTTCACAACATTTCTGTTCGCAAAATTACAATGTACTTATCGATTAACAGACTCATTCGAACCTACTATAGTATCGTTTCTAACCGTACAATCATTATTATTCCGATTGATTCTATTGATTGATACGACAATTTCGTTCTTTAAACTATGGTGACAGGTTGAAAACCGAACGTTTGTTTCTGACAGCCGAACGGATTGCACAAGAGTTCAATTTGTTCCCTACGGCCGATCCTAAATCACTGTATTCAGTACAGGGATTGCTGTCGGAACAACAGATTCAAGAAAGACTTAGTCAACTCCACGCATTAGATGTTGACAGTTACATTGAACAAGTTGTTGTTCCCGCTGAGTCACCTAATCGCACTCCCGCCTCTGTTATTGTGCAGAATTTGGGTCGCGTTACCCAGTTAAACTCCGTTGGACCTTATCTCGACGCAATTGTCGAGATGGACTTTTCCTCGGCTTTGGGTAAGAGAATGGTAGCTTTTCTAGCTCAAGATCGCGTTCACACTAACGGTGTTTGGGGACCAGAAGAACACGCGCGCGCAGCGGAGTTCGTGCAAGCTACAGCGCGACGTTCAATCCCGGTAGTCAGTCTTATGGACACCCCTGGGGCGGCAGCGGACGAGAGTGCTAATCGTGGAAACCAAGCACATCATATTTCCCGACTTATTGCTGTCATGTCTGATCTTGATGTACCAAACATTGGTGTTATCTTGGGTATCGGGTATTCTGGGGGAGCTATACCGCTAGCGGCGAGCAACATGATTCTCTCAGTTCGTGATGGCGTTTTTAGCACTATTCAACCACGTGGTCTGGCAAGCATTGCGCGCCGACTCAATTTATCTTGGCAAGAGTGTGCGAAACATGTTGGACTATCGCCGTACGAACTGCTGCAACAAGGCAATATCGACGGTGTGATTGACTATGTTCCAGGAGAATCAGGCACAAACCTAGAAAACTTTCGTCGCGCGATCGTAACTGGTATCGCTTCAATCGAAGCAAGTACTAAGGCATTTGTCGCACAGGAAGAAATGTTCGTTCAGGAGTACCAAAATGTCTTAAATCGTTATCTCAATCCTACGGAACGGATGAAACAAACAGAAAGCGCTTCGTTATTTGAGTTCGTTGAAAACCCAACTGATTACCTTAACGTATTTGGGTTAGCGTACCGACATTCTCGATACTTGCGGGTACGGCGCCGGATCAAGTCAACAAAAACCAGCGTATATGGTCGCTTAGCACAGCGAGAGTTACCAGAAGGTGAGTTGCTGCAACGCATCGAATTTGATCGACGTAAAGATTTCTTGTTATGGTTACAGGATCCTGATCGTATTGTTTACGACGACACAATTAAAAGTGCTTGGCGCAATTATTTGGCACGTAAAAGTGCGCTGGGCGATCAGCGGAATCGCTTACAACGCGCCCTATTTGGGGAACCAAAGAAAAACCTTACTGTCGCACAGAACAGTCTATTTGGTGTCGTGTGTGCTTACCTTGTTAATCGTTGGAAAGTAAGTGCTGCCGATAATCTCAAATTGTTGATTGGGTTCTTGCGTAACGAGTCGCGGCGCTTTGATCTCGTTCATCCCCAGGAAATAATGAATCCACGTGATCTGTTGAAGCAAATTGAAAGCAATGACAAAGTAGGAGAAGAACTGCGCAAACGCTTCACACATCATGGCTCGAAGTTGGTTAGAAGTAGCGAGATCGAGCGCTTAACCGACGAGCAATTGACAGAACAAATAGCGTTAGAACTGAATTTAGCTCTTACAGGTAGCTTGCTTCCCGTTTACTCGCATGAATCAGAGCAAGTCGTAGAAGACGATATCGACGTAACAACGCATAACCGGAAGCGGATAGAGAAAGAATTTGGACGTTTTCTACGTGGTCGCAGTGTTGGATTTGCTGTCGTCGCAGAAGAAGCGACCATTAATATTCTCGACATCCTTCAACAACCTGATCTCAAATCACTTTTTGTTGACGAACTAGAGCATCATTTAGTTTTTGATCAAGTTTACGATGGCGTCATTCGCTCGCTTGACAAGCTCGCTGCAGAAGCGAAAAATACGCACGCGTTTGAAGCTTACACTATTCGTAATTTGTTGCTGAAAGAAACTGAAAGTGCGATCCGTGATATCAAGAATATTCCAGATGCAGACTTGACTGAAATCGAACAACACCAACAAGAGTTTTTTGCTTGGTATTTGCGGTTTGCAAGTAACGCAGTCTTTCGAAAGTATTTGGTAGCGGTTGAAGAATGGAAAAAAGCAATGTATTCGAATCTGTCGGACACGTTGTTCGTTGTCGTGACGTTTATATTCGAAAAACTCGTTGTGTCCTACTTGAAATATGAGAGTGAAAATTCACGCTACAACGGTCGCATTACACCTCGTAATATAGGGCGTCGACGGGATTTCTGGAATAGACTGAACAACGCGTATCGAGATCTTCAAATCCAGGAAGTCTTGAAAAAATGGAGACAGACTCATCCGATCTCCTATGACGGATTCATTGAGAAATTCTTTGATGACTTTGAGCATTTGTTCACCGATCAACTGAGTAGTGACCCAGTTCACTTCCCGGGATTTCGCATGTCCATTGAAAAAGCGATGGACAACCAATTACAACCTTGTGGAGTAGTAACTGGGATTGGTACTTTCAGACATCTCGACGTTGAGTTGCGAGTTGGGACTGTTATTTCCAACACCGCATTTCAAGCGGGTGCTTTTGATATGGCTAGTGCAGAAAAATTTTGTCGTTTGCTTCACACTTGTGCAGATCGTCGATTACCTGTAATCTGTTTTATTTCCTCTGGGGGTATGCAAACAAAAGAAGGTGCAGGAGCTCTGTTTTCCATGGCTGCGATTAACGATCGAATTACTCATTTTGTTCGAGACTACGATCTTCCAATAGTAGTTTTTGGGTACGGGGATTGTACCGGTGGAGCCCAAGCGAGTTTTGTTACACATCCATTGGTCCACACGTATTACTTTGCAGGAACCAGTCTACCGTTCGCAGGTCAGATAGTAGTACCGAGTTATCTACCATTGGATTCCATTCTCTCCAATTATCTAGTCAAAGTACCAGGTTCAATGCAGGGTCTAGTGCGACATCCATTTTTCGATAACTTAGACGAAGATTTACAGAAGATCGACCCAGACATCCCTGTATCTGAAGATTCAGTAGAAGATGTTGTCAAAGGTGTGATGGAAGGAGCATTGACCGCTGTACGGACGGTCGAACTACCAGTCGAACAACAGCAAAAGTCAATCAAGGAGGAAGATCTATATCGTCCAATCAAGAAGGTTATGGTACATGCGCGCGGCTGTGCCGCTGTCAAAATTGTTCGTATTGCTCAGCGTCAGGACATTGATGTCGTTTTAGTGCAATCAGATCCGGATATGGAATCGGTTGCGGTGGATCTCTTACGAAGTCAAGATGAACTAATTTGCATCGGTGGGAGTACGCCAGATGAAAGTTATTTAAATGCCCGTTCCGTCTTGATGGTAGCCGATCAAACAAAAGTCGATTCATTACATCCGGGTATAGGGTTTCTTTCGGAGAATAGTCAATTCGCTCGACTAATTAGGCGACATGGGATCAATTTCGTCGGACCACCGGTAGCTTCGATGGAAACCATGGGTAACAAATCTAATGCGATCAATACCGCCCTAAAACTCGGAATTCCGGTGGTACCGGGTAGTCACGGTATCGTAGATAACGTCGAACGTGCTATAGAACTCAGCCTCTCTATAGGATTTCCGATGCTCATCAAAGCGGTTCACGGTGGTGGCGGTAAAGGAATTCAACTAGTAGAATCGCCGAATGATTTCGTCGAACTATTCCAACGAGTTTCAGTCGAAGCGCGTGCCGCCTTCGGTAGTGGCGATGTATATCTCGAAAAATACATTACTAATCTTCGTCACATAGAAGTACAGATCTTGCGAGACAGTCATGGAAATACAAAGGTACTGGGCATACGTGACTGTAGTGTCCAGCGGAATCGACAGAAAATCTTCGAGGAATCTGCGTCGACGATGCTACCATCAAAACTTGAAAGAAGTGTCCACGACTATAGCGCAAAGATCGCCGACGAAGTCGGCTACGTTGGCGCGGGAACAGTTGAATTCATTTACGATCTCGATTCTAAGAACGTATACTTTATGGAGATGAACACACGGTTGCAAGTCGAACACCCTGTTACGGAGCTTGTATCAGAAGTCGATATCGTTGCCCAACAATTTGCTATTGCTTCAGGCGCTAGTATCAGTGATCTACGTGTCGGTAGTAAAGGCTATGCTATTGAAGCCAGAATTAACGCAGAGACAGTCGCACGCGATAGTAGTGGAAAGGTAGTCTTTCGTCCAAGTGCTGGTCGCATCACGAAGTGTGAATTGCCAGAAGATCCTCGTGTCGAAGTGATTTCGATTGCCGCTAAAGAAAAATTTATTTCACCATATTACGATAGTATGATCGCGCAGATTATTGCCCACGGTTCTAGTAGAAATTCTGCTGCTGATCGGCTTTTTGCTTTTCTTGACCAAGTAAGACTTGAAGGAATTGGTAGCAATGTAGCTTTGCTTAAACGCATCTTACAAGATGAAGTCTTTCGCGGTGGCAATTACTCCACTGATTACCTACCGGACTTCCTCGAACGTACCGACACCGCAAGCTTGATTACAGAAATGCAAGACATGTGTGGGAAATCGGACTCGGAAATAGATACAAGTACTATTACGATAGAGGGTAGCGATGAATTACGAGTGTTATCGCCCACTACCGGTATTTTCTACTCTAGACCTTCACCCACTGAGACAGATTACGTTAACTCGGGAGACATCGTTGACATTGATGCAATTCTTTGTCAAATTGAAGCGTTCAAAGTTTTTGCACCGCTCCGTTTACGAGATTTAAACACAACCGGTAATGAAGAGCTATACCCAAATTCCAAGAAGTATAAGGTTACTCGTATCAATGTTGCGACTGGTCAACAGATCAATACGTCGGACTTATTGTTCATCGTCAAACCTCAAGATTAAAAGGATTGTGTCACTAGTTCCCAAACACCTTGTAGAACACAAAGTATCGATACGAGGCGAATAATCCACGGTACCAGATTTTGAAAGGTCTGTTCTGGTACCCGGTGCAAAATTTGCACTCCACACCAGGTACCTAACATCGACACAACGACAGCTACCAAAGTAAGACCCAAGATTTCCTGGCCACTAGATAGCCAATTGAGTTGTACCGTAATGTATAGATAGTAACCCATCTTACACACGTGTCCTATTGTTTGGGTGAATGCCTTCGTGGCGACAATTTCGAAGCGATTGAGCTGTGATTTTTGAAAAAAGAGATCTAGTATTGGTCCCGAAGTACCCGCTAGCAGTTGGGTAAATCCAACAGTTGCGCCGCAGAGGAAACTTACCCAAGGTTTTTTAATGTCAAGCCCCCAATTTTTAGGAATGTTGACTCCAATGAGAGTGACAATTCCGATGAGTAGTAACAGCAGTCCCTTGTGAGGAACGATAGTTAGTAATACAAATGGAACTAATGCGGTAGCAGTACCGAGAAAATAGACGGGAAGTGTAGACCATACTACATGTTGACGGATCAACAAGAACCGCGACCCGTTAGCAAATGCTTGAACGAGACCATGCAAAAACATCGCATTCGGCACGCTCATTAGACTTACTAGGATCGCGAGCAGAATGATGCCGCCAGCCATACCGACTACACCTGACAAAAGGCTTGTCAGGAACACAGAGATGGTTACCAGCAGATACAGCACCGAGCCTACTGTGCTAATGGCTGCAGTTCGAGTCTGCCTGTCGAATATTCGCTTGAGTCAGATTTGAACTAGGAGTCAGTTGCAAGCGGCGGTGGTGAACGTTCGGCCTGAGGTTCAAAATTGGCTACGACACTCCAACTACTGCGTGCCCAACGTACAAACACCACTGCAAGCCAAAGCAACCACATGACGATCAATGCCAGATATACCCATTGCGGTAGCGCAAGCAACCAAACAACGGGTAGTGATTCTCCTACTTCATCGACATACCAACTAAAGTAATTGTGAAACATATTTCCACTGGAAACATCCACCAAAACATTGATTACCAAGTAAATGACAACGATGCCAAAAATGACACCTAGCAGAACGAAAATGCTTTGTATTACACGAAAAAGTATCTTGTACTTCGAATCTTGTTGGTTGTGCGACCGCCACCAGACCACTAATTTCCATACCCCGATCACAAAAAAGATCCATGGATTAGTCAGCGCTGAGCCTATTGCTAAGAGAATCACTTCCACGACTGACATTCCAATATTCGGGACACGTACTAAGCAGAGTCCGAGCACAATCAAACCTGCCGCCGTGAGCCAAGTCAACACATCAGGATTCTGTGCTAAACCACCGGTCCAAATTACCCAACGATTCCGTGGTACCGACACGGTATAACTCATATTTAAGGCTTGTTGATTCAGAGTAATAGTTGGCGATTTTTCTAATATGTCAACACCTGAAGCTGTTTCCCACTCAATTTGGTAACGGCCTAAACCGTTACTAATCGGTAACAGTATTGTTGACGATGGTGGTATCGGTTGTTGATCGTTGTTGGCGAGAATATCTTTAATTATTGCGTTTTCCGGAATACTAATAGAAAATTCGCTCGCTTGTGTCGCTTGGACAGATAAGTACAGTGTTGTTTCCGTTGTACGCTCTTTCACGCCCATTGCTAGATGAGCCCTTTCAACCGTTAGCGTAGTACCGGGTACTCTGCTTGGCTGCGAAAATTTCAAGTCCAAAGTTTCACCTGATAGCGGTACAAAAATGGTCAAACGATTGTCGGATTGAATGGGAGTTATTCCGGCAAAATCAAGTAACCAAAACTCCGAAGTCCGAATCGACCATACTTCCGATCTTTCCGTTAGATCAGGGGCGCGCAGTTGTAGGTCCATTTGGGCATTGAACAGACTTTCCCATCTGAATGAACTTTGCCAACCTGCGAAATTGATAACCATCTCTCGAATTTCCATTAAGTCACTGTGTTCGAGTACCGCCTCGTTTGGAAGCAACGGTATTCGAACAGTAAATTCGCCGGTTTCCGGTGCGATACGCTCAACGACCGTTTCCATTCTTGGTTCATACTCTAAGTAAATCTTTCGAGTTACCGATACATAGGGATAGATGAATTGACGAGACTTCATTAATGAGTTGGTTTCATCGTCATCGTCCGTATCGCGCACTGTTTTTCGAAGCGAAAAAGATTGTTGTTGTAATTGATTTTGATTGATTCCTTCTACCTGCCAGCCTTCAGTATTCAGATAGATGTAACTGGGTAACAGTGGGAATCGAAAGTCAAGTCGGTACAAGTTGCTAATGTTTGCTATGACTGTAACATCATGGACACCTTTATCCAAAACCGTATAGAGGTGAGTTCGTTTGCGTAACAAAGGTAAGTCTACTTCATCAAGGGAAATCTCCTTAAGGTGCCAGGTATCCTCGCTCGTTGGTAATGGAACCGCTACTCGGTTGAGTGTGTGAATGCGAAGAACCATTGTCATTTGGTCGTCATTTGTCGTAACCGTTGCTTGTTCCATATAGGCACAATCGCCTTCGCATTCCATCGCATCCAACAGTCGATCTTCAAGATCCTCAAGCAGGTCGCTGTCAGGTATCTCTGCATGTAAGTCGTTGGCCGTATTCAACATGAGACCAACCAGCAATAGACATGGCACAATGCGCACGACTCGTTTAATTAAGTTTGGTAATTGGGCGACTGTTTGCGGTACTTGAACTAATAGAAAGAATATCGAGACTACCGCCATCAGAATCGCGCCAATACCGATTGCAGTACGTGAGACCCATGGTGGTAGTAGCACAAAATTTAGATTTTGATTGGTACTAACTGAGCCATCCCAATCAAACTGTACTGAATTGTGCCGCCAGAATGGCGTCCCTGGGCCGGTTTGTACATTTACAGCTCGAGTGTTCGTAGGTCTTGTTTGGGTACTTGAAGTGTCCCCAGTTAGATCATCTCCTGTATCACCGATATAGGCGGTCTGAGGGTTAGTGGAACTGAACTGTTGTGGAATCTTTCGGAAGAAGTCGTCAATCGTAGTCGCACCGGTTGCGGCACTGTCTTCTGCCTCATAGATGACCATATTAGCAGTGCTACCCCCTTCTGGTAGCCGCGACCCTGTAGCAACAACCAGCCTGTCAGGTTTCGGTAATCTTCTCTGCAACTCAACGGATACAGTATCGATTAAAGAGTAGTTATAGTTTTGTTCTTGACCGAGTTGGGGGTACAGGGCATCGCGGGCGAGAAAAGTAGCTGTGTAAATCGTCATGAGTGACACTACAATGAGAACCACACCATAGCAGATTCGTAGAATTTTTTGTAGGTGGTTTGAACGAACAAATCGAAGCAACAGACCTAGGCTGGCAAGCCCGATCCAACCGATCATCGGTTCGAAACTATAAGGGAAACTTAGCAATATTGTGACCGCTAGTACGGTCGTCCACAAAGTACCTCCTAGACGAAAGACTAAGATGAGTAACAGGAGAGCAAGGAATATGCTCGCGATCGACCAATGCGACACCCATGAATTTTTAACTTGATCCGAACCTTGCGACCAAAGCATCAACCAACCGGGTGGTAGATGCATGGTCATGTTTAGACCCTGGGCTTCAATGTCCCAGCCAATCGCAGGAATGGAATTGCTTTTTTTGAACTGTGTTACCGCTTCGATTTCAGAAATGTCTTCCGAAACCGTTACTCCTGGTAATCGTTCCTGTTCCGGGTCGTGGAAGGTCAGTAGACGAAATTCACCGTCGACTTTTACTCGCCCCGGCAGATATTTTGAAATTAACGGTTCGGTGTCCACGGCATCGAGATAAAAAGTGTCTTCAGCAATGAACGACTCCCCTGCAAAATTTAACCATAATTCGCGTTCGACGTAGTAGTCCGTCGGACGGGGGTTAACGTCGCCCCGTTGTCCTTCCGTGAACACTAAATCTGCATCAGCCGAAAGAACAAAGCCGGTTTTTTTATCCAGTCTGTATGCGATTCGCACCGGAATATCGATTTGGTCAAGATTGGTTCGTGGTGGTCCTGCCATACTAATTACTCGAATTGCTGGATTAGGTTCTACCATCCAGACCTCTTCGGCAGGCCAATCTTCAGAAATTTGTTGATAACTGAAACGGTTGAACTGTTCAACTGCACGGGCCTCGATCTGTACCCAATTGTTACCAACTTCGACGGCTAAGGTTACATTTCCCGATTCATCAAGAAGTGCTGGTCTACTCGATTCCAAGTGAGTTGCAAGAAACCCCGCGGGTAGTACTTCGCCGAGTGTTATAAGGCGAGAACGACCGGTGACAGTCAGTTGAACATAGGTAACAAGCATTTGGGGCACACTATCTTCAAGTGACCGGAAAACGCGAAGTTTTTGCGTGTCTTTAGCATCAGATTCTTCAGACGGTTCAGCTGGTTTTTCCAACACTTGTGTGAGCCATAGTTTTGTTCCATGATTAGTCAGGACAGGCTGTACGATAGGCTCACCATCAATGCGAAAATTCACGATACCCGCACCGGGTAAATCGACGTATTCCAATGTGAATTCTGGATCCCAAGTTAGCTCTAAAGTTACGATGTGAACGCCTTTGGTTAGAAATACCATCGGTTGGTTGTTACCGCCCATCACCGGTACTCTGTTACCATCAGCAAGGACGTTTCGCGGTTTAATCGAAGCTGCTACGGGTAATGACACCTGCGTGTCCGCGAAAGCGTCCACATTCATACGAATTTGGAGTATCGGGCTGGAACTGGTTTGGAGATGTATGTCGATTTCGCGAATCCAACCACAGTCCAAGCGAGTCCCGTTATCGAACGTCTGTGGGCAACTAATCTGCGGGTTTTGTTCTAATACCCAGTCCACCCATGGTTTGAGTACTTCTGGGACATAAACATCTTGTGTAATATCCTGTGCGTGTGCTACATATGCGCACAAGAATACACAAGCAAATAATTGCAACTTTATAAATAAATTTGTCTTCATATTGGAACCACCGTCTCCAAGTTAAACGCATGAGGTGACTTAAATTTAACTAGCATTTCATTAGATTGTAGGAATATTGCTCATGTCGTAATATTTAGCTGTTGCAGAATCCAAGTAGACAAAAAGCTAATCCAGTTCTTGTCGGAATTCAAACAAGGAATCAATTGGAACGATTTACCACCATTTATCATAAACGTGTTCTTTCCTTGAATTCCGATTTCTTCGAGTGTTTCGAGGTTGTCAGCGGTGAATCCGGGACAAACAACCGCAAGATTCTTGACATTTTTTTGTGCCAATCTTTTAAGGCTAAATTCGGTTGTTGGCTTGAGCCACTTAGCACGTCCTAAACGAGACTGAAAGCTAATCGAGTAGGGTAGTCCGAGCGACTCGCCGAGTAATTTCGCAGTATGAAGACATTGATGCCGATAACAGGTTGAATGTGCAATCGACCCTATTTCACAGCAGTTTGAATCGATAAGGCAATGCTTGTTTGTTGGGTCGGCGTTCTTAATATGCGACTCGGGTAAACTATGAAAACTTATTAGTAAATGATCGATAGGATTCCGTAGATGTTCTTTCGTATGGTTTACCAACACGTTGAGATAGTTTGTGTCATTGTAAAAGGGTGGGGCAACGATCAGTTGCTTGTTTTCAATCAATTGTTCTGTATATCTGATCGACGTCGTTCTCGTGGAATCCGCATGTTGCGGATATTGCAATGCGAGGAAGATTGTTTGGTAATCCTGTAGTTGTTGAATCGCGGCATGTATCGATGGTTCCCCATATCTCATTGCGGGCAGGGTTTTGATTCCCGTAGTCTCTTCAACTTGGGCTGCAACCTGACAGGTAATCGTTCTTAATGGACCTCCATCTGTGTTCCAGATGGAACGGTAAGCTTCGGCGGAGCGGTACTTTCTGAACGGAGTAATACAAGCTTTGACCAGCGGGTATCGTATCCAAGTGGATAGATTGATTACATAGGGATCCGTAAGAAACTCGTTGAGATATTTTCCAACATCATTTGGTTTCGGGGATTTAGGAGAACCAAGATTGACGACAACTATGCTTACTGACGATTTTTGCATCAAGATTACGTTTTAACTGTTATGAATATTATCAAAAGTTCACACACACTATAAGAAAGGAGATTGATAAACTGAAAGCTGTTGTTCAAAAAAATCAAATACTAGTATGGGATGAAGTACCAGATTTAATTCCAGATCGAGGTGAAGTCCTGATCAAGATAAAGGCTAGTGCAGTTAATCGGGCAGACTTAGCGCAACGACAAGGCCGGTACCCACCTCCACAAGGAGTTACGGAGGTTATGGGGCTTGAGTGTAGTGGTATTGTCGCAGGTGTTGGTCGGGGAGTAGGCAGGTTCAAGATTGGTGATCAGGTTTGTGCACTTTTGGCTGGTGGAGGATATTCCGAATACGTTACCGTTGCTGCTGGACAGGTAGTATCCATTCCTGCGAATCTTTCTTTCGAACAAGCTGCTTGCTTACCAGAAGTTTTTGCAACGGCTTATTTAAATCTTTATCTGGAAGCAAAGACACTTCCAGGGGAAACGGTTTTACTTCACGCAGGTGCTAGCGGTGTTGGGACCGCAGGGATTCAACTTTGCCGTGTACTACAAAACCGGTGTTTCGTTACGGTGGGTGATCGACAGAAGCTTGCGAAATGTAAGGAATTAGGTGCGTGTGAAGGTTGGATTCGAACTGATTCTAACTTTGCTGAAGAAGTAATGAAGTGCACGAAAGGTAGAGGAGTTGATGTGATTCTAGATCCTGTTGGTGGTTCCTATTTGGAGCAAAATTTAAGCTGCCTTGCAACGGATGGTCGTTTAGTTCTCATAGGGGTAATGGGAGGAGCTGAAGCCAACCTTCATATCCGACAATTAATGGTAAAACGACAAAGGATTATCGGGTCGACATTGCGCGCTCGATCTATCGCTAGTAAATCGCAGGTGATGGATGAACTCAGTTCGCGCATCTGGCCCTACGTCAAAAGAGGGGAAATAGTCCCCATCATTCACCGAGTTTATCCTATTCAACAGGTAGATGAAGCACACCAAGAAGTCGCTTCCAACAAAACCATTGGTAAAGTAGTCTTGCAGGTCAACTAAATTTCTTCAAGCGCGGCGCGAACTACTTGCTCTTGTTGTTCGAGCGATGTTAGCTGGGTAATCAATTCACGCGATTTTTGTTGTTGAGCTTCAACTACGGAGTGTGGCGCACGTTGAATGAAATTAGGATTCTCAAGCTTGCCATTCACTCTTTCCAATTCCAGTCGAACACGATTCGATTCTTTTGCTAAACGACTGAGTTCATTAGTGATCTCATTGTTATCGAGAAACGGTACGGTCAGTTCCATCCCCTGAACAATTTGAGTCGAACCATAAGTGGTAGAATCTAAATTATTGCCCCATTGGATAGTCGATATTTTTGCCATTTTGCAAAGAAGCGGTTTAAAGTTATCTAGCAATTGTTGGTCTTCTTCTGTTCCGTTTTTTAATAAGACCGTGACTTCTGTTTGGGGCGGTATTCGTCGTTCGCCACGAATCGATCGAACGGTATTTATTACCTCCTTTAACCAATCGATACACTTTTCGGCTTGGGTGTCCACAGCAAAATCTTCTGCCTTCGGATACTCAGCAAGCATCACGGTATCGACCGATCGTTCGAGTTTTTCAGCTACTGTTTTCCAGAGCGATTCGGTAATGTAAGGTATAACCGGGTGAGCCAGCCGCAAAATTGCATCGGAACACTCTAAGAGAACGTGTTGAACGCCGAGGCAAGCTTCGTGATCAGATGATGAGTACAGGGTTGGTTTCGTTAGTTCCAAATACCAATCGCAGAACTCATGCCAAACAAATTCGTAGAGTGCTTGTGCATATAAATCAAACCGATAGGAATTGAGATGTTTATGGCAAGCTTGAACGAGTCGATGTAACCGCGAGCGAATCCATTTATCGATAGTCGACAGGGTAAACTCGCCATTCTGATTCCAATCCTGTGTATTCGTTTCGACATACCGTAAGCTGTTCCAAAGTTTGTTACAGAAGTAGTGGTATCCTTCAACCCTGGCTATGTCAAAGTTGTAGCTGCTGCTCGGGGAGGCCATCGCACATAAAGTAAAGCGTAAAGCATCGGTTCCGTAAGCTTGGATACCTTTTGGGTACTCGCGACGGGTAGTTTTCTCGATTCGTTTAGCTATGCTAGCTTGCGGTAAATTACTAGTCCGTTTGCTGACTAGTTCGTCGAGTGAAATACCATCGACAAGGTCAAGAGGGTCAATGCCGTTACCTTTGGTTTTGGACATTTTTTGACCTTCGGCATCGCGAATCAATCCGGTAATGTACACATGCGAAAATGGCACTTTGTTTGTGAAGTGCTTGGTCAGCATGATCATGCGAGCGACCCAGAAAAAGATGATGTCATGGCCGGTTACAAGGACATCGGTTGGGTGATATCGTTTGAAGTCGTCAGTGATTTCTGGCCATCCTAGAGTACCGAATGTCCACAAGGCGCTAGAAAACCACGTTTCAAGAACATCAGGATCTTGCGTCAAGTCTAAATCATTGGCGAGTTCATATTTGTTGCGCACTTCACTTTCATTTCTACCGACGTAGATGTTCCCATCGGGATCGTACCAAGCAGGAATTCGATGACCCCACCAAAGTTGTCTACTGATACACCAATCCTTGAGGTCGTGCATCCAACTAAAAAAGACATTTTCCCAACGTTTTGGAAAAAATCTAACTTCTTCAGACTCTACTGCTTTGATCGCTGGAGTTGCTAGTTTTTTGATGTCAACAAACCATTGATCGGTGAGTAATGGCTCGACTACGACTCCAGACCGTTCCCCACGAGGGATTTGCACTTCATAAGATTCGGTACCTTCTAATAAATCCAGTGATTTCAAAGTAGAAACAACTTTGTCTCGTGCCTGAAAACGGTCTAGTCCTCGGAATTCAGCGGGTACATTGTCATTCATATTGCCCGCAAAGTCGATTACCGTAATTGCAGGCAGATCATGTCTCAGACCAATTTCGTAGTCGTCAAAGTCGTGTGCTGGCGTGATCTTAAGACACCCGGTCCCAAACTCGGGGTCGACATGGTGATCGGCGATGACCGGAATTTTGCGATTTGCTAACGGTAGGCTTACATACTGACCGACGAGATGCTTGTACCTGGAGTCGTCTGGATGAACCGCAACAGCTGTATCACCAAGCATAGTTTCTGGACGAGTAGTTGCGACCACTACATACTCATTTGAGTCTTCAGTAGCTAAAGGGTACTGTAGACTCCATAGATTTCCCTGTTCGGGTTCGCTAAGAACTTCTAGATCGGAAAGCGCAGTCTGGAATTTCGGATCCCAATTGACTAATCGTTTGCCACGATAGATCAAACCTTCTTCGTACAAACGTACAAAAACTTCAATCACTGCGGTGGAAAACCCTTCATCCATCGTAAATCGTTCACGTTGCCAATCTACGGATGTGCCGAGGCGTCGCATCTGATAAGTAATGTCACCGCCAGACTGTTCACGCCATTTCCAAACACGTTCGACAAATTTCTCGCGCCCTAGTTCGTGTAACGACACACCTTCTTGCTTCAATTGTTCCGTGACTACCATTTGTGTAGAGATACCAGCGTGGTCAGTTCCGGTTTGCCATAAAGTATCAAACCCGGACATACGCTTATAGCGAATAAGAGTGTCCATGAGTGTTTGTTGAAACGCGTGCCCCAGATGTAAAGTCCCGGTAATGTTGGGAGGTGGAATAGCAATCGAATAGGGTGTGCCACCAGCGCGCGGCGAAAAATACCCTTTAGACTCCCAATGCTGGTAAAGCTCAGTTTCAATTTGCTTGGGTGCAAACGATTTGGCTAGTTGTTTGTTAGTTGTCATGTATTATCGAAGTTTTTTGGGTACGACACTATTGAATCAGAGTGGACGTTTCCCAATCATCAACATGTCTATGATGAATTGGTATTTTTTGTTGTTGGTAAGCTCGAAATTTTTCACGTGCCGCGGTAAGTTGAATGTGTTCGCGAGTCGCAATCTCATAAATCGAAGCAACGGAATTCCTTTCGTCTAGAATCTTTGATGTCAAGTTTATCAATACATCGGTCTTAGGTATTGTTTTGCAGTTGGAACTGATAGTCACCAAACAGTTAGGTATAGAATGGTTAGCGACGCTATGTGGTATAAATCGATGGTCGGGGTACACCCACATTGTATCGTCTATTTGTGTGGACATGTCTTGGTTTTCGGTGAGAATGTGTACGTTTTGCTTGCCCCGAGTCAATTCTCCGGTCAACAAACATATCAGTCGAACTAGATCCAGATCGGAATTTATGGGTACAGATAGGAAAGTAACAGTAAACTCAGACATTTTTTATTTTCTAGGAAGGGGATGAAGATTGGTTTGACCATGGAATACTTGAACAAATGGTAGGAATTTTCAAAATTGGAGATCCTATCCAAAGTAAAAATTGTACAAGACCCTTAAATTGACTATTGCATACCGTCATATCGTTAAAGAACTAGGGCTAGTTCTGATCGCTGTTTTTGTCGTGTTGATGATTGTCAGTATTGGTGCCCGATTCACAGGTTATATGCAAGAAGCGGCCGCTGGAAAGTTTAGTGCCGACTTACTTTGGACACTAATGATTCTACGACTACCTGAGTTCGTTCAACTTGCGCTACCATTTTCGTTAGTTCTAGCGATTATCTTATCTTTTGGTCGTTTACATGCAGACCAAGAGTACGTAGTCTTGACGATGGGTGGTACATCACCACAAAAAATGATTCTGTGGATTTCAAGTGTGATTGTCCCGGCTGCTTTAGTTGTCGGTTTTTTTAGTTTGATCATTACCCCTACGTCACGTCAGATGTTTGTGCAGCAGCTTGCCGATACGGCGGTTACTAACGAATTCGATGCTATTGTGGCAGGAGAATTCAGAAGTTTATCGAATGGGAATCGAACAGTATTTGTTGAAGCAGTTGATCGCGATAACCGAATACTACATGGGGTTTTTCTTTACGAGATTAGTCCTACTCCGTCGATTGCGTTAGCGAATTCAGCTACCTTTCTGCTTGATGACGATAGTGGGAAACGTTTTATGCAACTACAAGATGGTGTTCGGTATGAAGGATTGTATGAGAACAACCCGCATTTGGTGATGAGTTTTTCAGAGTTGTCGATTTTGTTGGATATCGAAGAAGATCTGAGTATTCCGTTGGAAGTCGAGGCGATGGATACGTTGGCGCTTGAACGTTCAGACGCTGTTCAATTACAGGAGTTTGATTGGCGTGTATCGCTACCTTTAATGACCTTGATCAGTGGATTGATTGCATTTGGCATATCGCGAACTCGACCACGGTCAGGTCGATATGGACAAGTTGTCCCTGGTTTATTCACGTTCTTAGGGTACTACTTATTACTTGTAATGATACAACAGACGACAACTGATTCAACCATAGCGAGTACACTGCTAATTTATGGTGCCCATACGATGTTGTTTGGACTAGCTGTGTTTTTGATTCGACATCAGAATCGACCTCAGTAATGATTAAACGTTTCGACTTTTACATCATCCGAACACTGTTGGTGAGTATGTTTGCCGTAATGTTGTGTTTGTTGTTACTCATGACAATGTTTGGTTTTGTCGATGAGGCGCGAGGGGTCGACGAAACACGTTCCTTTCTCAGTATTTTGGCGATCGTATTACTTGATGTCCCTTCGTCTTTAGCAGAATCGGTTACTTACATCGTTTTAGTAGGGGTATTGATCGGCTTAGGTGCAATGAGTCAAAATTCGGAAATCACAGTATTACGTGCTTCTGGCTTGTCGCCTTGGCGATTGTGTATTTCGGTTGCAGCGGCTTCGTTGATCTTTTTTAGTGGGGTTGTGTTAGTCAGTGAACTGATGAAAAATCCTGTTCTTTCTCGCCTTTTTTTGCCAGAAGCTGCTAGTCAGAGTGACGAAGGAACCTGGTATCGAGAAGGTAAAACGTTCTATCAGATCCGTGCCTTTGACGAAAGTGGAAACCTGTATGGAATGGAACAGTTTACCTTTCAACCAGATAGTACCTTAGAAAGTATATTACAAGCTGAGATTGGTGTTATTGAACCGGTTAACAAATCGTTTGTCCTAGCGAATGTTACTGAGAAAAACTTCACTTCAGAGAACATTCAATTCAGCCGTTCACCAAGTGGTAGTTGGGTACCACATAGTGATCCATCGTCGCTGAAGAGGCGGATACTTACCGATCCGTCACAACTTTCATTAAATGATTTATTTGATCAAATTGAGTATTTGCATAACGAAGGCAAAAGTACTCGACTACTAGAAATTACAGCTTGGACTCGTTTGACGAAATCGTTGTCAATTATTGGTCTCGTGCTCGTCGCAGTAGGATTCGTGATTGGTCCCCTACGTGAAACTGGTATGGGGACACGCATAGCAGTAGGATTGGGTGTGGGTATTGTGCTTGAATATCTCAACCGAATGCTCGTTCCGTTAGCGTTGCTCTATGAGATCCCGCCTGTGGTGGTTGTACTACTTCCGCTTTTTATCATTTTTACCTGTGGCATTTACCTGTTGCGGAAGGTCAATTGAAGGTTTTTCGTACCTGTAGCGAATAACATAACTGTTGGAGAATAAATCGGACCACGATCGACGGTTTTTGTCAAACCAAATCCAGTAATATCCAAGTCCAAGAGTAAGTATTGAGAGCAGTTCTCCACAAAATCGAAAAAGAGCACTTCTTAATGTGAAGGTGGAAGAAGATTTAAGTCGTAGCTTCCATGCCAACATGCCGATTGTTTGTCCACGATGGATCCAGAAAAAACAGAAAAATACAAAAGTCTCGACTAATAATATGCTCTGAAGTAAAGCACCTGTTACTTCACGGCCATTAACAAGCACGATAAGAGAAGTTGTAACAGCCCATAATGCAACTACAATCAACGTGTCATAACACAGTGCAAAAATTCGAAATCGAAACGGCGATGGACCCATTTCAAGAAGAGTGGTTTCTCGTTGTTTTTTAGGTTTCATCACACGGTGTAGTATATCGCTGTCGCGCGGACGAACGGACTATAATTTCTGTTGCGCCTGAGTGGCGAAATTGGTATACGCGCCAGACTCAAAATCTGGTGGTGGCAACACCGTGAGAGTTCGAGTCTCTCCTCAGGCACCATATCGTACTCGTCTTTTCGATTGTCGATAACGTTCCGTTGGAGGTTCTTCGCATAACAGCATACCATAGTTTTGGAGTAGGTTATCAGTTTGTTTCCAGTTTGGTAGTTGTTCGGCTAGTAGCTCATAGAATGCGCGACTATGATTTCGATGTATGAAATGGCAGAGTTCATGCATGATCACTAGGTCTATAGCTTCCATTGGAACTTTGACTAGATGAGAATTTAACTTTACTTTACGATCACGGTTACAGCTCCCCCAAAGGCTAGACATGAATCGATGCGACCATGGCGGTACTGCGTCGACAAAATTAGCTTTTTCGCACATTTGAACAATCCGTTCCTGAAAAATCGCGGTTGCATGAATTTTGTACCAAGCAAATATCACTCCTTTCAACGAAACGTCAAGAGGTTTCTTTATCGTTAAGCGGTTATTTTGATACGAAGGTTGGATTCGATTACTCGTCCTCACCGTGACGCGAACCGGTTCAGACAAAACCAAAATCGTACAACCATCTTCATAGTTCAATGGGTAACAGATTTGTGGGTCGGCTTGTGCCACTTGCATCAGTTTGTGGATTCTGTTTTCGTTATTCTTCACGAGGTTGAACAGTTCTTTGCTAGAAACTTGGGTTGGTGTAGTAACAAACAAAACTTTTTCGGGGTGATAGTGAAAACTCGCTCTACTTTTTCGAGCCCGGCTTGTTCTTTGTTCAACCCTTATCTTTTGTCCAAGAACGGACATATAGAGACAAGGTAATTTCACTTAGAGGAATTACGCGAGTTTTCGTGCGACCAAGACGCTAGGACGATGGTTGGATGACAACGACGGGAATTTCTCTAGAGGTCATTTGGCGATACTCTTCGTAGCGAGGAAAAATATCGGTCATTAATGTCCACAATCTCTGACGTTCTTTACCTTTCGATGTTCGCGCTACAGCATCATGTTTTGTTGGACCTACCTGTATTTCAACCTTAGGTTCATTGACTAGGTTTTTATACCAATATGGATGGTCTGTATGCCCACCTTTCGACGCGACCACCACAAAACTGTTCTCATCTTTCCCGTAGATCAGTGGAATGGTAAGTGTTTTTCCCGTTTTTCTACCGCGAGTCGAAAGTAGTAAACAGTAGAATCCGTTCCACTCGTGTCCTTCTGCTCCGTTACTTTTGATATATCGTTGTGTATGCTTTGCTGATGAGTCAATAAAAGGGTTTTGAGACATAGTTTGTTGTGGTTTAGTGAAATTGAAAAAGTATTTACGTCAGCTATGACTATATCGTTTAGATTGTATAGAAAACAATCGTTCGGATTGACCTGCCACTGTAATCAAGCCGAACACGATACCTCAAAGTTACTTACATTGGTTGGAAGAGTAAATAGTTACTTGAGATCAACTAAATTTGATTGTGATTGCTACCAGACGAGGATCTCAAGTTCGCGCGCAACTTGTTCGAATTCATCCAATTTCACCGATTGTCTGAAATCAAGAACATTCTCTTCATTGATATAGTCGATTGCTTGTTCGCAATTGATGTAGTCCGAATCCGGCTGGTCACTTGGCTTTGATTGTGGTCTTGAATGTTCGTCGTTGAGTTGTTTTGCTCGAATGGCGTTCATATTAAATGCACCGCAAATTCGATTACAGAGATGGTCGACAAGCCATTGTAAATCGTATTGATAACCTAGTTCATCAAATTGAACTAATCCTTGTATACTTTCTTTGAGTACATTAATCAATTCCTTTAGCGGTTCGTTCGAGTGTTCAATCGTTCCACCAAATTGAATGGCACTTTGATTAAATGAAACAATGTCGGTCCATGGATATTCTTGACGCAAATACGATTGTATTTCTGTAGTATGTGGGTGTTCAAGATTAAATACAACTGTTGATAAACTCGCCGTGAAATCCCCAAAATGTGCGGCAATGGCAAACATAACCTTGGATAGATTCTCCGCAATCACATGTGTATACCGAGCATCGGGAACTTCGTCTAAGGAAACTCCCAAAGCATTCCCTATTTCCATGAGTTTATCGTAGGTTTTGCGATCAACATCTTCCGGCGAGAACAGCAACTTTTCGAGTCCAAATTCAGCACATTTTTTGTTCATCCAAATTGAATATAGAAGCGATTCGGAATCGTTGGCTGAGACACGATCAAATTGATTTTGGTTAATTATTCCTTGTTTGTTTGTTGCCCAAATGATTTGTGTGTTTTTGTTACGGGCAATTATTCTCTCAATACTTGGTCGAGGTGTATTAGGATATAAGCTTTCTTCGTCTACGTACAGACTTCCTCTATATAGAGATCTAAATTCTTCGTACACTCCATCGAAATGCAATGTATTAGTCTGAACTCCACAGGCGTCTGTAAACGCGGCGAAGGCAGTAAACGATTCTGCGTGACAAGCTTTATTAAGTTCAGGAGATAAAAAGGGTACTTCAGTAAACAGACACTCTTCTTGCTTTAACGCTTCAAGAACAAGATCGCGATCTGTCTGTGGCTGTTTAAAAATTCGTTCATTGGACATTGTTTCAGGAATTGTGATCCACGTCGAACCGCGATGCCCGACGTATTCACGGGCGTCAAAATACTCTTCCAAAGTTTGCCAGCATTCGTTGGTGAAAATTGACAAATCTGAATTTTCAAAACTGTTGCGTGTAATTATGTGACTATCGGGACACACGCGGAGAACGTCGAAGCGATTTATATTCGGTTCAGTGCGATTGTTTATGACTTTGGATGTTTGTGGTGATTTACTCGTATTTTCTAATTTCGTTTCTAAGTGTTCTATTTCGGGTACAGATTCTGCGATATTTGAACTCTTATCGGACTTTAGCAAAATTATTCCAAAAACGCTAACCAAGAATAAGCCAAGGAATACACTAGCTAACATCCCGATCATGTACAGACCTTGAACTTTCTTCACGAGTCGTCTGCTCCATGGAAGGTAGAGCAAGGTTCAATTTTTTGCTTGATATCGTAATTAGGATTCGGAGGACTGCCTAATAATTCATTCGCACCTAAATTCCCTAGTTCATCTTCAAAGTAAGCTTCCAACTGAGCGTCAGAGTAATCGTCATCTTGGCTAATCTCTTTTGACTTTATCAAATTATCTCGTAAATCACTAATTAGTTCAAGAAGTTCGGTTTGATCTTGAAAAAGATATCTAGGTTCTATTGCATGTGCTGAATCTATTAGGTTGTAAGTTTCTTCTTGTACCCAGATTTCCTCGCTAAACTTTTGGTCAAAAGGGACATCAACCTCGTTACCATCTTTATCTACAAAGATTCTAAAAGCTTTGTTAACTTGGTGTTCCTCAACATGTAGCAATTCGTGGAGAATTGATTGATAGACAGTAGTGTAGAGATCGTGTGGATAATCCATACCCGAAAGCTTGATTCGGACTGGAATAGTACCTTCTATTGGCAGCATGTCAGCGTTTTTACCGTAAAGTTGGTCTGCCGTAATTTCAAAATCCAGAGTCTTGTTTATATCGATTTCACTGACAACACAATCCGATATACGTTTCACAAATTTGTTTAAGGCTTTTCGTTTTTCCTTTTGAATATAGTTATAGGTTTCAATTGAAAGAAACCCAGCGGGTTTAGACATATCGTCAGATGCTTCGTTGAGGTCAAGATGTTTGGGGCCCCAATTAGAGTAATTTGTTGGATTTTGTACGGCATCCAAGATATCCATGAGATTGTCCATCGCTGATGACATCTTTTCGTCGATTTCTTCGCATGTAGCCAAACAACTATCTGCAAAACAAAAAGACTGAAACTCGAACAAGTTAACATCTCCCCACATTTGAAGAATGTTGTCGTAAGGAAATTCTTCGCCTTCACACAAAGAAGTTTTGAATGCAATTACAGAGGTATCTACCGAAATGGATGACGAGTATACCGACGCACTTCTTAGTACGAAACAAGTTAATATAAGAACTAGCCCATTAATCGTTAGCACACGGGCATGCGAGATTGATTTGGTCATGAGTGTAACGTTTGTCAAATCATTGATTAAATTTCTGTATTCTAATCGACTGACTTTTTAGTTTTACATTAACCACAATAGACATTTGTGACCGATATATACCACAAATTAAAAAAATCTGACTTTTGGTATGAATTGCCTCCAGATCTAGTCGTGAATCAGCCGAAGTCTAAGCGCAAAAACAGCCGTTTCCTAGTATTAAATAGAGAAAGAATATCACATCGTCGATTTTTTGATCTCCCCGAACTATTGAACCATGGAGACTTACTTATCGTCAACGACACAAAAGTCATTAAAGCACGGCTACAAGGTGTTAAAAATACCGGTGGAAAAGTTGATATATTGATTGAAAAAATAGAGACAAATCATATTGCTGTATGTCATGTTAAAGCAAGTCGAGGATTGTCTAGACATCACACTGTGACAATCGGAAAAGTGAAAGTGCAGATGTTGGAACGAGTCAAAGATTTGTACCGATTAGAGTTCGAAATCCCGCTTTCTGCGGTTTTGGAACAATTTGGCAGCGTTCCTTTACCAACTTACATTGAGCGAAATCCTACACTCGCCGATTCACATCGTTATCAAACTGTGTATGCACGGCATGAAGGAGCTGTCGCTGCACCAACAGCAGGCTTGCATTTTGACAACGAACTATTAGACAAGATTCGATGTAAAGGTGTTGAAATATATCCAATCACTTTGCATATCGGAGCCGGAACATTTCAAACCATTCGGGTAGAGGATATATCGCAACATGAGCTGCATTGTGAATGGTACAAGATTCCACCCAGCACGCGAAAAGCGATTAATCAAAGAACCGGACGTTGTATTGCTGTTGGAACCACCGTAGTCCGCACGTTAGAACATGCTGCAATTACCGGTGTTGATGAGGGAGAAACCTCGTTGTTTATCCGTCCTGGATTTAAATTTCAGGTCGTCGATTCGTTAATCACCAATTTCCATCTACCTGAATCTTCACTGATCATGCTGGTCAGTGCTTTCTGCGGATATGAACTTACTATGCGAGTCTACGACGTCGCGGTTAAAAACCGCTACCGATTCTTCAGCTATGGCGATTCTATGTGGTGTGATCGTGCAGTTTAAAGTTAATGCGACAAACAAGTTAGCTAGGCAAGCTACACTGCGTTTGCGAAATTTTGAAGTTGAGACACCAGTATTCATGCCTTGTGGAACATACGGTTCTGTCAAAGGACTAACTCCGGATCAACTGACCGACACGGGTACTTCCGTTTTGCTTAGCAATGCTTTACATCTACAAATTAGACCAGGGCATGAGTTAATCAAACAGTTGGGTGGTCTGCACGAGTTCATGAATTGGGAAGGACCTATCCTTACGGATTCTGGCGGGTACCAGGTCTTTTCTCTTGGCCAACTGATCAATATCGATGACGAAGGTGTATCGTTGAAGTCGCCAGTCGATGGAGATCTCATACGATTAACGCCAGAAGTATCGATGGAAGTACAACAATGTTTAGGTTCGGATATCGTAATGGTTCTGGATCACTGTGTATCAAACCCGACTGATAAAGAGAGTACCGCCGACGCTATGGAACGGTCAATACTGTGGGCGAAAAGATGTATGGATTACTACCGAGGGAATGGTTCAGTTTTTGGAATACTTCAAGGCGGGATGTATGAAGATTTGCGAATGGAGAGTTTGGATGAACTTAAGACGATAGGTTTTCCTGGTTATGCAATTGGTGGATTGTCAGTGGGAGAATCAAATCAATGTATGCACGAACTCTTGCGATGGTATGTTCAAGAACTACCAACAAGATCTCCTCGATATCTAATGGGTGTAGGTACTCCGCAGGATCTGTTGCTTAGTATCCAATACGGTATAGACATGTTCGACTGCGTCTTACCCACTCGCAATGCACGTAACGGGCATTTGTTTACTTCACAGGGAGTCGTGAGGATCCGAAATGCCCACTACAAAAGTTTAGATAAGCGGCTCGATCCTGAATGTAATTGCTACACCTGCACAAATTTTTCAACTGCCTACTTGCATCACCTAGACAAAAGAAAAGAGATACTAGCTTGTACTTTGTTGTCTCTACATAATTTAACTTTCTATCATAGTCTGTTAAAAGGTGCGAGAGAAGCGATTCGGACTGCAACGCTCGAAGATTACATTTCACGTACAGTTGCAAAATGGAATGAATAAATCGAAACACAAACAAGTGCCGCCCGCTAGTTGGCCTTTAAGTGTAAACTGAATTGGGATTAGTTTTGCAACAACGTATGCGTATGTCTTTCGAATACCATCAAACCGATGGTTAGAATCTCACACATTCACAAAGGAGAACTTTCATGAACTTTCTTGAGGCAACAGCTTATGCAGCTGCTAGTGGAGCTGGTGGCGAAGGCGGTGGAAACATTTTTTTCACATTGCTGATGATCGGCGGATTCATCTTGATTTTTTACTTCCTCCTCATCAGACCACAGTCCAAGCAAAGAAAACAACATCAGGAACTCATTGCTGCCATCGGTCGTGGAGACGAAGTAGTTATGGCAGGTGGAATCATGGGCATTATCACAAAAGTAGATGAAAATAGTGTCAATGTCAAGGTTGCTAAAAACACTGAGTTGCATTTTCAAAAGCAAGCTGTGCAAGCCACGTTGCCGAAGGGTACTGTTCAGAACCTAAATGGCTGATACCCGAGTTTTCGGCCAAAATATGTTTGGCACGCAAAGCTCTAGAAAGAACCCCAATCGGTATCCCGTTTGGCGATATGTTGTATCGTTAGTAGCGGTACTGATTGCGGTGATTTTCGCTTTACCTAATCTTTATCCACCGGATCCTGCTATCCAAGTGCAAACTGACAATGCAGAAACGAATGGGAAACCCTTCAATATTGGACCAAATTTTCTCGAGCAAGTTGCTGACTATTTGACCGACAACGGTATTGAACTTATTGGACAAGAATTGCTCGATAATGGTGCGCAATTTCGTGTAACAACGGATGCCGATCAGTTGCGCGCGAAAACGCTTTTGGAAGATCGGTTGAACCCCTTTGGTAAAGACCGGCAGTTTGTTGTAGCGTTGAATCGAGCAAAAACTACACCCGCATGGCTACAAAAAATAGGTGGGAGGCCGATGACTTTGGGACTCGACCTAGCAGGTGGCATCCATTTTGTTTTACAGGTCGATATGACTGCTGCGGTTCGTGATCAATTGGAAAGTGCGGCAGAAGAGATTCAATCTACATTACGGTCCTCTGAGAACCGAATTCGTTATTTGCCTGGGACCGATGTTGTTGAAGATCGCACTCTAACTCTTCAGTTTCCCGATTTAGTAACACGCGATGCAGCATTCGAAGTTCTTAGCAATACCTACGGACCTCCTAACTTCCAACTCGATTACTATACCGTCGGTGAACAACCAGCTATTCAACTAACTATTACCAGTTCATACATCGAAGAACTGGAGGATGTTGCCATTGAGCAAAACCTCACGGGACTGCGGAGTCGCGTCAATGAACTCAACGTTTCGGAACCTTTAGTTCAAAGGCTAGGTCAATCACGTATAGTCGTGGAATTACCCGGTGTACAAGATAGTGGCGAAGCAAAACGGATCTTGGACAAGTTTGCGACACTTGAGTTTAGACTCGTTGCAAAACCTGACGACAAGGAAAGTGATATCGAGACTTTTCCTTACGAAGACAGACAAGTCAAATTACAGAAGAAAATTATCGTAACTGGAGAAAATGTCGTTAACGCTCAACCGGGGGTAGATCCTGAAACTAGCTTACCACAAGTCAGTATTACGTTGAATAGTGAAGGCGGACAACAACTTCACAGAATCACAAAGGACAACGTAAATGAGCCGATGGGAATTTTGTTTATTGAACAAAAGCCAGTTGTGATATCGCAAGTGATAGATGGTGAACGGGTGGAGACAACTAGAATCGAATCTGAACGCCGTCTTATCAGTGTGTCCAATATAGCAGAACCGTTAGGATATCGTTCCCGTATTACAGGAATTGGTTCTCAAGAGGCGCGTGAATTGTCCATTCTTTTGCGCGCTGGCGCGTTAGCAGCCCCAATGTACTTTGTGGAAGAACGCACTGTAGGTGCCTCTTTAGGTGCTGAAAATATAAATCGTGGTGTCGCTGCAGTGACGATCGGCTTTGTCCTCGTTTTGCTCTTTATGTTGGTGTACTACAAAGTATTTGGGTTTATCGCCAATATTGCATTGACTTTGAATTTGATTGTTTTGATTGCGATTATGTCCATGTTAGGAGCGACATTAACGTTACCAGGCATCGCTGGGATCGTCTTGACGGTCGGTATGGCTGTCGACGCCAACGTACTTATATTCTCTCGCATACGGGAAGAACTTAAACACTCGACACCTGCTGTAGCTATTCCTGCGGGGTACGATAGGGCATTCCGAACGATTTTGGATGCTAACATCACAACTTTATTTGTTGCACTCATATTGTTAACAATTGGAAGCGGTCCGATAGCTGGATTCGCCATTACACTCTCCATTGGGATTTTGACTTCAATGTTTACCGCAATTTTTGTATCGCGCGGTGTCGTACATCTTGTTTACGGTCGGCGAAAAGTTGAGAGGTTATGGATCTAATGAAAATCGATTTCATGTCACGACGATTTATCGCCATGATTAGCTCGGGAGCGTTATTACTTGTGTCAATTGTCTCGCTCTCGTTCATGCAGTTAAATTGGGGACTCGATTTCACTGGGGGTGTGTTGGTGGAATTGGGATTTGAAGAAGCAATCGAACTTGACGAAGTTCGCGAAAAGCTTGATGAAAAAGGATACGAAAACGCCGTCGTTCAATATTTAGGAAGTGAACGCGAAGTAGTTGTCAGAGTTCCTCCGTTGGCCGACGTAGATCAATCCACAATCGGGAATCAGATTCATCGCGACCTTGAAGAAGTTTATGGAACTATCGATCTTAGAAAAGCTGATTTCGTTGGACCAGCGATTGGTTCTGAACTGACGGAACAGGGTGGTCTTGCGCTACTCATAGCTCTCATATCAGTGATGATTTACATTATGTTTCGATTCACTGGAAAGTTTGCACTTGGTGCCGTCGCTGCTCTAATTCACGATGTTATTATTGTCTTAGGTATTTTTTCTCTAATGCGATGGCGGTTTAATTTAGCTGAGTTAGCCGCGCTACTGGCTGTAATAGGTTATTCTTTGAACGACACGATCGTGGTTTCAGACCGTATTCGTGAAAATTTTCGGAGTACAAAACGAGGGACTGTGATTGAAATCATCAACCGTTCATTGAATCAAACACTTGCGCGAACTTTGGTAACCTCCATTACCACGCTTCTAGTACTGGTAGCTTTGCTAGTCGCTGCGGGAGAACAACTTCGCGGTTTTGCGACAGCACTGTCGATAGGTGTAGTAGTTGGTACTTACTCTTCGATTTTCGTTACGGCTAGTTCCCTAGTCACATTAAAGGTACGAAGTGAGGATCTAGAACTTCCTGAGAAGGAAGGCCAACACGCGGTTTCCTAAGCTTCAATAATTTAACCTGATTCTCTTCGATTAGTAGCTGGAGTAAATGTTACGTCTTACATCAATCAACAGGAACAACATGCGATTAAAACAGTCAACACCAAGTACTATTTGTTTATACTCTCACTCAGCGCAAGCGAATTACTGAGCAATCCGAATAGACTCGGATTCGAAAAAACAGTGTAAGAATTCGCTGAGCAAGAACCTGTCGCCATGCCACCTGCTTCACTCACAAGAAGTGCACCGATCTGCTTGGTAATTAACGAATCGATGCTTGCGATACAACCATCATGTTTACCTTGTGCAACTCTTGCGATGTCGAGTGAGGTGCAACCACTCGTACGGAACTCGACTCGATGATGGTAAAGCAATTTGATGTACTCTACTAATTTCGAGTTTTGCCGAGGATCTGAGGAGTGAAATCCGGATAACGCAATCACGGATTCTGCAAGTTTGTTCGTCGTGGAAACTCGTAAACGATTTCGATTGACTTGGGCACCAAGTTCTACGGTCGCGAAAAACTCTTGATCGTCAACATAATGGTAAATCAACGAGTGACGGATAACGCCATTTTCATAAATTCCTATAGCAGCACAAAAGTCGTTCAACGATCGCAGAAAATTAGTTTCACCGTCAAGAACTTCAATGAACCATTGCACGGAATCTTTAGTTGGATTTAACGTAAAGTCACTGGAGACTGAATGAGTAGGGTATGCTCGTATGATTTGATCTTCGAATATGTGCAGCATCTCGGATCGAAGGTTTTTTATGAAGGTCTGTAATGCTGTTCTACCCATCCTACCGTATGGAGGTCGATCATAGGTAGGTAATATCTGTTTACCGACCTGTCTGGCTGTTCGAAGCCCGATTCGTACTAAAGGATCCATGTTCTATCTAGTTGAAAACTTATGATCAAGACTGAGTTCTTTGAAAGCATTCACTCATCTATTATTGTGATTAAGTGAATAATACTAGTTTCTTATTGGTAGGTTGGTTGTAAATTGCCTTCTATTCAAATAGTCCTGGTAGAACCCTCGCATCCCGGTAACATTGGGAGTACAGCACGAGCCATGAAAACGATGAACTTGTCTCAGCTTGCTCTAGTGAATCCGAAAAGATTTCCAGATCCACAAGCGGACTGGCGCGCTGCCGGTGCCCTGCTGATCGTCAAAAATACCCGAGTCTATGAGTCCATAGAAACAGCAGTCTCACAAAGTGTCGTGGTCGCAGCAACAAGTGTGCGTACTCGACACATTTCTTGGCCAACCTACACGTCAGAAGAGTTCGCACAAGAAATTTTATCGAATTACGATGCGACTCAACAAGTAAGCATCTTGTTCGGTAGAGAAGACAGCGGGCTGACGAATGAAGAACTACAACTGTGTAATGTGCAAGTAACTATTCCGAGTAATCCGGAGTACAATTCGTTAAATCTCGCGATGGCAGTGCAGATCATTGCCTACGATTTGTTCAAATATTCGGTTTTGAAAGATGGGTCAAAAAAATTAGGCGATCTGGTTGAAGTGGTTGAACAACTGGCAACTTTTACCGAAGTGGAAGCCTTTTATGATCATTTGTGGCAGGTAATGCAATTAATAGAGTTTTTGGATCCTGACGAACCGAGAGAAGCTGTAGTTCGTCTCCGTCGGCTTTTTGGACGAATTCGATTAGAGCACACCGAGGTACAAATACTTCGAGGAATTCTTTCTCATTTTGAACGAGCACTCGAGTACAAATGATGTCAAAGCCCTTGCGTCCAATTTACTTTGACTATGCCTCTACCACTCCCGTTGATCCTCGAGTGGCACACCGGATGAGTGACTGCCTGATGTTTGACGGTCAATTCGGTAATTCCGCAAGCACTTCGCATCACTATGGTTGGGAAGCAAGTGAACTAGTCGAAGAAGCTAGAGAGAACGTAGCCCAGTTGATTGGTGCTAGCCCACTTGAAATTGTTTGGACTTCGGGTGCTACCGAATCTGATAATTTAGCCATCAAAGGACTAGCACACACTTCTAAGAAGAAGCACATCGTTACCTCTTCTTACGAGCACAAAGCAGTCCTAGATACTTGTCGATTTTTAGAAACTCAAGGCTTCCAAGTAACCTATGTCAAGCCGAATTCATCAGGGTTGATTCCACCGGCGTCTATTGAGACTGAGATCAACGAAAACACATTTTTAGTTTCCATCATGCATGTCAACAATGAAATCGGGACTCAAAATGACATCAAAACGATTGGAGAATTGTGTGCGAAACGAGGAATAAGTTTTCATGTTGACGCTGCCCAAAGCGTCGGTAAAGTACCTATCAATGTCGCTGACTGTCATATCGATTTATTAAGTCTTTCCGGGCATAAGATTTATGGTCCGAAGGGTATTGGTGCCCTTTACGTCCGTCGCGATGCAAACTTAAAACTAGAAGCTTCTATCCACGGTGGTGGTCATGAGCGTGGAATGCGGTCGGGAACACTTCCGACCCATCAAATTGTTGGTCTTGGTGCAGCCTCATGGTATTGCTTGCGAGAACTTCCACTAGAAAGTGAACGTATTTTCCGGCTTCGAGGACGTTTAATCGAACGGCTATGTACCATCGACAATGTACAAATCAATGGCAGTGAAACTGCTTGTGTTCCAGGAATCGTGAACTTTTCCTTTACCGGAGTCGATGGCGAATCACTGATTAATGCCCTAGACGATATTGCCATTTCCTCTGGTTCAGCATGTACTTCTGCCGCGGTTGAACCATCATACGTACTACGTGAAATCGGTGTACCCTACGCTCTAGCCGAAGCATCTCTAAGATTTTCGATGGGTCGGTACACGACTGAACAAGATGTTGATTATGTCAGTGAGCGAGTTAGTGAGGTTGTACGACAATTACGCTTCTAACAAAAGCAAATCTGTCTCTATAATGTTGATGATAGGTTACGCATCCATGCTCTGGTTATTTCGTGACTTTATTACGGAATACTTTTCCTTCCAATTTTGGTCTTAGCGGTGTCGTCACGGTGTGGACTGAGATACTAAGTTAATATACATGGAATACACACTTTCAATCGTTAAACCCAATGCAGTCAAGAAAAATGTCATTGGGAAGATCTTTGCACAATTCGAGCAGCATGGATTAAGAATCGTTGCTCTCAAAATGGTTCAACTTTCACTGTCTCGAGCACAAGATTTTTATTGTGAGCACGCGCAGAAACCGTTTTACAACAAACTTTGTGATTTCATGAGCTCCGGTCCGATCTGTGTTCAAGTTTTACAGGGTGTAAATGCGATTGAACTGAATCGCCAAATCATGGGTGCTACGGATCCAAGTCAAGCTGAAGCAGGTACAATTCGCGCTATGTACGGTGATAGTTTGGATGAAAATTCCGTCCATGGTTCGGACTCGCCGACCTCTGCACAGCGGGAGATTCAGTTTTTCTTTGAGTCAGAAGAGATTTTGGTACGATAACTTGTGACATACATACCCACAGAACCAAGAACAAACCCTTACAGTCTCACTAGAAGTGATTGGGAAGAGTTTCTTGCGCCTATAGATAGTCGTTCATATCGTTCCCATCAAGTGATGAAGTGGATTTATCACAGCCGCGTGACTGATATACATCAGATGTCAAACTTGTCAAAAGTTGTTCGCGATAAACTCGCAGCTATTACTGATTTCCGAGTTCCAGAGGTAATTAGCGAACAACAGTCGGTGGATGGTACTGTGAAATGGGTGGTGAAGACAATCTCCGGTGGAGCGGTGGAATGTGTACTCATACCAGATGGTAGTAGAAATACTCTGTGTGTGTCTTCTCAACTCGGTTGTTCATTTGATTGTGAATTCTGCGCTACCGGGAAGCAAGGTTTCGCAGGTAATTTAACCGTGGAAGACATCGTTGGTCAGGTCGTCGTGGTTCATGATTGGCTATTACTTCAATCAGAACGCGGTAAGATTTCCAATGTCGTCTTCATGGGTATGGGTGAACCATTGATGAATTTTGACGCGGTGATGTCAGCTTGCGACATATTCATGGACAATCTCGCTTTCGGTATATCTAAACGACGAGTTACGATTAGCACCGTTGGAGTCGTACCACGGATACTTGATATGTGCTCGAGAACCGAAGCATCGCTAGCGGTGTCTTTACATGCACCCAACGATACCCTTCGAAATCGGCTTGTCCCTATCAATCGAAAATATCCGATTTCTGTTTTATTGGATGCCTGTCGTCAGTATCTAAATTCATTACATGATCGTCGAATCGTTACCATTGAATACACACTGATTCAGGATGTTAATGACTCAGAAGATTGTGCGCGTGAACTTAGTCTACTTTTGCGAGATTTTCGTTGCAAAGTCAACCTCATTCCGTTCAATCCGATTAGGTTAGGGAAATTGAAGCGGTCCTCGGACGATGCGATCAAGAATTTTTACCAAATCTTACTTTCTCAGGGAATAATGACTACTACACGATCTACTCGAGGAGAAGACATCGACGCAGCCTGTGGCCAGTTAATGGGTGCCTTTAACGACAAAACTCAGCGTAGAGTTAGAAACTATACGCCATCACTTCATGTATCGGAAGGTTGAAATCACGTGAACAGCCAATCTGAAGATCAAAGTTCGTCCTCGCCAGTTCCGGCATTTGGTGAACTTCTACGACAAGCGCGTGAAGAACGTGGAATTTCGATTGAACAGTTGTCGGAACACACACGTATTTCTCGACAACATATTTACGATCTCGAAAACAATGATGCATCGGGAATTTCTTCTTATGGTTATGTCATTGGGTATTTGAACACTCTTGCAAATTTCCTAGCCATTGATGCCGATGCGGTGATCAATGCGTTTAAGGTAGCAAGTAATCAAGATACTCGAACGTCCACTTTAGAAGAATTTGTCGAACCTCAAGCGACTGGAGGGCTTCCCAAAGATTACTCGAAAGTGTTGCTCGTCTCGGTGTTGAGTATCCTTGTACTCGCGATTGGGGCGGTTCTTGCTTATTGGTTCCTTGTTATGCAGAAAGAGCAACAGGATGATTCACTATCTTCTCGGGAAGACGTTACTGAAGAACTGTCAGATCCCAGTGAGGTTGAAGAGATTCGCGAAAACCAAGATATTTCGCAAACGAAGCCAGCTGAAGAAAATGGTCAGTACAGTGTAGAGGACGCTTTAAAAGACTTTGTTAATAACCGAGAGAACGCAATTAATGACGAAACAACACTTCCCAATGACAGCACTGTTCTACAGGTACCGTTAGGCGATGATTTTTCATCAGATAACGTTCAAGTTTTTCCATTTCAAGTACCAACAAACGGAGAAGTATTCAATACTGACTTAGATCAAGAAGATACTCATGAGTTATCCGTCGAAGATCAGACCGTAGAGGACGACGAACTTAACGAATCAGTTGTAGAAAGCGAAGGAGCAGAAGACGGCGAAGCCTTAGTTTTCGAATTCGCTGAGGAATCGTGGTTGGTTGTCCGAGATGGTGGTGGCAATATTTTGGTAAATGGTGTTCAAGCGGCAGGTTCGACGCTTGAACTTGATGGTGAACAACCATTTTCGATTCGTTTAGGCTACGCACATGGCGTTAGGATTGAATTTCGCGGTGAGGATATATCACTTGATCCATACATTTCGGAGGGGGAAGATCAAGCCCAACTGACGTTGCCACAGTGACTGAAATTATACCTTCCGTACGCGGAATGCGCGATGTCCTCTTTGCTGATGCCAGTCGTCTTTCACATATTGAATCTGTATTTCGACTCGTTCTTGAATCGTACTCCTTTGAGGAAATTAGAACTCCAATTGTCGAATACGAACAACTGTTCAAGCGAGGTCTAGGCGAATCTACCGACGCAGTCGCAAAGGAGATGTACCGACTTCTCGATCGTGATGAAAAATGGCTCGCGTTACGACCTGAAGGAACAGCTTCCGTTGTGCGTGCCGCGATTCAACAAAACCTTTGTTATGACGATCGACCTAGATTGTGGTACATGGGTCCTATGTTTCGGTACGAACGACCACAAGCCGGACGATACCGCCAGTTTCAACACGTCGGTGCTGAGACTTTAGGTCTTGAGGATCCGCTCAGCGATTTCGAACTGATTCAAATTGTAACAGACGTATTTTCTGAACTTGGGATTAGTAGTGGTGTGCAATTACATATTAATAGCATTGGCTCATCGGACGCACGCGCTCGGTTTAGAGCCAAATTGGTTGATGCTTTGCAGCCCGTTTCGCACTTACTAGATGACGATAGTAAGACGAGATTAAAGATGAACCCACTACGTATTCTCGATTCAAAAGTACCAGCAACTCAAGTAGTTTTGCGCGACGCACCGAAGTTGATGGATTCACTGTCAGTCGAATCTAAGAAA
This sequence comes from Gammaproteobacteria bacterium, assembly GCA_009845835.1. Lineage (GTDB taxonomy): Bacteria > Pseudomonadota > Gammaproteobacteria > Pseudomonadales > Azotimanducaceae > Bin55. The sequence continues at coordinate 77,759 of VXYV01000037.1, forward strand.
CGATTTGATAAGGTTCTGAATCTATTGGAAAATGCCAATATTCGGTACAAGCTTGATCATCACCTAGTACGTGGATTAGATTACTATACCGATACTGTTTTTGAATGGATTGGTACGGGCATGGGCGCACAGGATGCACTCTGCGCCGGAGGGAGGTACGATGGTTTGACAACCCTCTTGGGTGGCAAACCAACACCTGGGGTCGGTTTTGCTGCTGGAATCGAAAGAATTGCGCTTTTGCATGAACAAATGCACGATGTGGAACGGATTTCCACCGACATTTACGTTGTCGCGATGGAGGAATCTCACCAACAGTATGCACTAGAAGTTGCACATTTACTAAGGTCTGGTTCGGACGTTCGTGTACGCCAACATATAGGTGAGGGTAAAATTAAGACTAAATTGCGGTGGGCAGATCGTTCCGGAGCAACATGGGTTTTGATTCTCGGTGACGATGAACAACGGGATCGTACGGTCACATTAAAGTGGCTGCGGTTCAAGCGACCACAAGAAACTATTCCTTTGTCAGACCTGCTGACAACACTGTATGCAAAGCTGGAGTTTTAAGATTTGGTAGACATATTTGACGACGAAGATCGCGCTGAACAGTTAAAAAAATTATGGAAGGAATGGGGAATTCCCATCATCGTAGCAATTCTTGTTGGATTAGCAGGGTTTGTCGGATGGCGACTTTTTCAAGAACATCAGGAGAATAAGGTACAAGAAGCTGCCGAACTTTTCTATCAGTATGAACTTGCAGTGGAAACTGAAGATTCCCAACAAGCTGATAGTCTCGCGGTTGAATTCTTGCGGACTTATCCTAGTTCGGGATATAGTGTTTACCTGTTAATGCTACGTGCGAAAGAGAGTGTTGAAGCTGAGGATTTCGACGCTGCCTTAGGGTATCTCGATTCAGCGTTAGCAAGTACTAACGATAAGACGTTGAAGGAACTTACCAGTATTCGAATGGCACGGATATATTTGCAACTTGACCGACAAGACGAAGCGTTAGCGATTTTACCTAAATCTAAGGGTGGTTATGCAGCAATCGTCTTGGAAATCACCGGTGATATTCACCGTCAGAGAGAAGAATTTGCCAAAGCAAAACAATTTTATGACGAGGCTTACGAGGAGGCGTATACCAATTCCCATAAAGAGCGAATCAAATTGAAGATTGCTCTTATGCCTAAGCTTTCGGATAATACGAGCCTGGATCCCTCCTCGTGAAAAGTACTTTGTTTTGCAACCGTGTCTGGAGCGCAGTACTCGTCATGGTCATAGTCACTGGCTTACTTGGTGGTTGTGGTTTCTTCGAGAGAGGTTCGACGTCAGACAAAGAAGATGTAGTTAAGTTGAATTTAGATTACGATGCTGAGGTTAGGTTAAGTGTTCAATGGTCTCGAAAAATTGGTAAGGGACTTGGAAAAAAATATGTGAAGAATACTCCGGCGATTGCAGCTGATCGAATTTTTGCCGCTGATGCTTACGGTCTAGTTGTTGCCTTAAACCGGTTCAACGGTGATCGAATCTGGGATGCGCAGATTGGGAAACCGGATCGCAGACAGATGCTTGATTTGACTGATCGAAGTGATCCTTCATTCGTCGCTGGGGGTGTTGGTGTAGGTCGCGGGTTGGTGTTGGTCGGGACCGTTAGGGGGCATTTGGTTGCGTTAGACATTACCGATGGGTCAGAAGTTTGGCGGCAGTTACTCAGTGGTGAAGTGCTTGCACCAGCTGCTGTTGCAGCAGAAGTAGTCATTGTGCAAACTGGCGACGGCAAAATGTCGGCGTTAGAAGTAGCAGACGGTACGACACGTTGGACCTTCGATACCCAAACCCCAGCACTGTTACTACGAGGAACTGCCTCTCCAGCAATTTCTCCTCCGTATGTGATTTCGGGTTTTGCAAATGGGTCGGTGGCGGCCGTTGAAATTGCTTCCGGTCTACCGATTTGGGAACAACGAGTTACCCTACCCGAAGGTACAACGGATATTGATCGAATGATTGATGTGGATGGGAAACCCGTAGTCATCGATCGTTTTGTCTATGCAGCAAGCCATCAAGGCAAGGTTCGTGCAATGAATCGAGAGTCTGGAGACATAATATGGGAAGCCGCAGAACCATCTTTTCATGCTCTTGCTCATAATGTAGATCACCTATTTGTCGTTAGGGACGACAATGAGATTGTTGCGATACATCGCCAGAGCGGAGACGAATTATGGCGACAACCGATGCTTCAGTCTTTGACTCTGACTGACCCACTCGTGCATGGTGACTACCTCGTTGTAGGTGACGATAAAGGATTTATTCACGTTCTAGCACAGGATGACGGTCGTTTAGTTGGAAGTCGGCGATTGGGTAAGTCATTTCGAACGCCTTTAGTTCAAGCCGGAGACGATATCTTTTATGCGTTGGACGACGCCGGGAAACTGCAAGCGGTGTCCATCACTACATTGGAATGAACACTCAGCGCGCTGGTGTAGTCGCGCTTGTAGGTCGCCCAAACGTCGGCAAGTCTACACTATTTAATGTCCTCACCAGAAGTCGGAATGCCATCGTCTATAACCGGCCTGGGTTAACTCGCGATCGACAATACGGACAAGTTCAAACCGACTCGAATGCCGACATTACTTTAATTGATACCGGCGGACTACACGACATTCTGCCGATTTCTACTCTAGTCGATGAACAAATTCAACTCGCAATTGAAGAAGCTGATCTTATTGTGTTTGTTACGGATGCAACTGACGGTGTTACCTCACTAGACCAACAGATTTGTTTGGAATTACGAAAGAGTGGTACCAATATATTGCTTGGAATAAACAAGATCGATAAAGTCTCCCATCGTCTTGATATTGAGCAAACTGAGTTTTACAGTCTTGGATTAGAATCGGTACAGCTCTCGGCGCAGACCGGTGAAGGGGTGAGTTCGCTCAAACAGGAGATGGAAAGTAGACTGCCCATGAATCATACCGTTAAGTCTACTTCTACCGGTCTACCGGTTGCCGTTATCGGTCGTCCTAACGTAGGGAAGTCGAGTTTGATAAATGCGTTAGCTGATTCCCATCGATGTGTGGTTGATGGTACACCCGGCACAACTCGCGACGCGGTAAGGGTTGTCCTACAACAAAAGGCAGCGACCTTTGAATTGATAGATACTGCTGGTATTCGTAGGAAAGGCCGCACAAATGACGTGGTTGAGAAATTTTCGATAGTCAAAGCACTAGACGCGTTAAAGTACAGCGAAGTAAGCTTATTAGTTGTTGATGCACACGAGGGAATCGTGGAACAAGACTTACATTTACTTCAATATGCAATTAATGCTGGGTCGGCAATTGTTCTCGTTGTTAACAAATGGGACTTGTTAGACGGCTCGGAAAAAGAGTCGTGTACGGCCGAGATTCAACGACGCTTGCGATTTGCACCGTGGGTTTCGGTCAGATTCGTGTCGGCTCTTAGGAAAACTGGTGTGACCTCATTGTTTGGGATAGTTCAAGACTTGCATAAACGAGGTGAGTTTGATTTTACGACGAGTTATCTGACAGAGGTGTTGGAAGATTGTGTGCGATCTCACGCACCACCAACAGTGGGGAGACACGCCATTCGTTTGCGATATGCGCATAAGATTGGCTCGCATCCTCCGCAGATTCTCATTCACGGTAATCAGGCTGAAAAATTACCAGCCTCCTACGCGCGATATCTGGAAAACGAGTTTCGAACCAGGCTTGATCTAGCCGGTTGGCCGATAAGGTTGAACTTTCGTACGACCACTAATCCGTTTGGTGAGCGGAAAAATAAACTCACACCGCGGCAACAAAAGCATAGAAGTCGCTTGATTAAACACCGTAAGTCGGCTGGTTAATTGTCACTGTTTTCGGTTTCGTCTTTTGTTTCGAGAGTTGCATTTACGACGGACATAAATACCTCCGGATCTACTTTGACACCTTGTAACGCGATAGTCCAATGTAAATGGGGACCGGTCGACCTGCCTGTTGAACCAACTGTTCCAATTTGCTCACTGCGCGCAACGACTTCATTTACTTCTACCAAAATACTATCCATGTGACATAAGACTGAGACAAATCCCATACCATGATCAATGACAACGGTATTGCCGTTGAAAAACATATCTTCTGTCAGAATTACAGTGCCCGGTGCCGGTGATAGAATAGGAGTACCTTTGTCGGCAGCATAGTCGACTCCTGAGTGCGGGTTTCTTGCTTCCCCATTAAAAAAACGTTTTGTCCCAAACACACCAGTTTTGATTCCTTCAGTAGGTAGGGTTATCGGTAGTAAATTTGGATTGCTAGGGGACAGAGTTGCATAAGCGGTACGCATTAGATCTGCTTCCCGGGCCAGTCGTTCGTAGTATTCCGGCGGCGGTGTAACTTGTTCTTGATTGTCGATTGTGATATGTTGTTCTTCATATTTTTTGTCGATTACAACGAACGGTAATTTCATCGTCTCATTAGGGACTTGCACTACTTCGAGTTCATAAGTTGCTGGTTCAATATCAAGTGGAATTCCAACAATTGCGGTGTCATTCACGATGAGTTGATTTTTTTGGTTAAACGTTGCAGACTGAGAATCTCCAGGTAACGGGATCGCTACCACACCGCCTACAACTCCTGTCGGTATTTCTTGTGGGTACAGTGCACTGAACGACATGAAAAGGAAGATTGTGACACTTATGATGGGAATACTGACAAAATCATTGGATTGCACTGACTTAAAAATACATCGCAGGATCAAAGGTGTTACTCCTCCTCAATTTTGGAAACAGTCGATACGACTACCCCATCAACAATACGAGTGTGTATTGTTTCACCGGCTCGAACATCGTCTATACTCCTCACGATTGCACCGTACTTTGATTGATTTGGTTTAGAAAGTACAGCAAATCCACGTTGCAGCGTCGACAGCGGACTAACCGTGTTTAACTTTTCACTTTGTGTGGTGAAGTATATGGTGGATTGTTTTACTAGTTGGGACATGGAGTTTTGCAGCCGTCGAGTAAGGTCAAACAATCTACTCGTCGATGCTGAAATTTGTGTAGTGGGAGAGGCTCGATGCAAGTCATTTCGAATATAGGAAAAAACGGTATTCGCTTTGGTTAGTCTAGACTGAATACTCATTCGTGCACCCTCAATACTGGCCAGTATTGAATTACTTTGGACCCTTAATTTAGATTGTGGGGATACTCGTTCCAATAAATCTAGGTTATGCTCAACCTGAGATTGTCGTTTCTCAATGACCTTTGTTATAGACGCACGTAATTCATGCATAACATTGTTCGTCATGGTATCAGCAAAGTTCAAGTTGTTCGTAGGCGACACTTGCAATAGTCTGTGTAAAAGGGTTCCGAACTCAGTACGGTCCCCGAATAACGTATGTGTTACGTTCGTTGTTATCCGATCTTTCAAATAATCAATTTGTTGTTCTTTGGTACCTAATATTTTCTTAGGGTTTGGCAGAAGACGGCCTAGTGTTTTTAGTCGTTCGAACTTTCTACTTTCTTGAAAAATATATATTTGGTGGAATTTATTAATGTGTTGTGTGAATATGCTTTGCAACTGATTGCTGTCTGGAGTTACCTGTTCTGCAGCGGTTGAAGGAGTCGCGGCGCGAAAATCTGCAACGAAGTCCGCGATGGTGTAATCGACATCGTGTCCGATTGCTGAGACGATCGGAATTTCACTTTCAAATATGGCCTTGGCAACTTCCTCAGAATTGAAAGGGGCGAGATCTTCTAAAGATCCCCCACCGCGCGTAAGAATGGCAAAATCGGGTGTTGGTTCCATTTGATTAGCATGCTGAATTGCAGTGGTGATTTCAAATTTTGCCGTGGCACCTTGGACTGAAGTTGGTACTAGTCTCAAATCTACACAAGGATAGCGGCGCCAAATGTTCACAAACACATCCCGTGTTGCCGCACCGGATTGTGCGCTAATGATTGCGATATTGTTCGGAAATTTGGGTAATGGTTTTTTTCGATGTTCGTCAAACCAACCCTGTTCGCGGAGACGGGCTTTTAATTGTTCAAACGCAAGTCTTAGGGCACCTTCGCCTTGTGGTTCCATGAACTCGATCACTGCTTGAAACCTGCCTTGTGGTTCGTAAAGTGTTAATCTAGCCCTGACATGAACCAACATACCGTTAGTTGGAGTGAACTTCAAGCGTGCAGTGGCCCACTTAAACATCACGCACGGAAGGACCGATCGATCGTCTTTTAACTGAAAGTACCAATGGCCGGTAGCGGAAGGAGCACGTAGTCCTGTGACCTCTCCTTCAACAACAACCCGCGGGAACTCTTCTTTTAGATATTGTTGAACTTGACTATTTAGTTCACTTACCGTAAGAATTGGTTCGTTAATTCCAACTTGGGAGGTTGTATGCATTGACGATGGTCGAACCGAAAGAATGAATCGAGGATAAACAAAACACTTGATTTATTGTATCGAATCGATTAGTTTGGTCAATGCAAAGCGGTGAATTTACGGGCAACAAGTGATTCCACAATAAAAACTATAGGAACTTTCAGCAGAATGGTATTTGTATGATTAAAATTGCATTTTTGTACGAGTGCACAATTTGAAGACCGGTAAACAACGCGCGTTCACATTCGATGATGTGCTACTTCGACCTGCCTACTCAGAAGTTCTACCTTCAGAAGTCTCAACGAATTCACGGTTGAGTCGAAAAATCTCACTAAATATTCCATTGATTGCAGCGGCGATGGATACAGTTACCGAGTCTCGGCTCGCTATTGCCTTAGCGCAGGAAGGTGGCATTGGGATTGTTCATAAAAATATGTCGATCCGTGAGCAAGCCTCTCACGTTCAACAAGTGAAGAAGTTCGAATCTGGTGTGATTCGGGATCCGATAACGATTAGTCCAAAGGCTACCGTCGGTGATTTACTTCAACTTATTGCAAAGCATAAGATTTCTGGCGTACCTGTTGTCCTAGATAGAGAGTTGGTTGGCATAGTTACACACCGCGATATTCGTTTTCAACGGGATTTAAGCGCAACTGTTTCGTCTGTAATGACACCAAAATCTAAACTCATTACAGCAGATGAAGCTGCGTCATTGGACCAAATTACTCGACTATTGCACGAACACCGAATTGAAAAGGTTCTTTTGACGGATAGTAAGTTTCGATTAACGGGAATGGTTACTGTTAAAGATATCGAAAAACGTCAAGCTTTCCCGAACGCGTGTAAAGACGAGCTAGGAAGGTTACGAACCGGGGCATCCGTCGGAACCGGTCCAGATACAGACGAACGAGTTGCAGCGCTAGTTGAAGCCGATGTCGACATTATCGTCGTTGATACTGCCCACGGCCATTCAAAAGGAGTGTTGGATCGAATTCGCTGGATCAAACAGAAGTACCCACAGGTTGAAGTTATGGGCGGTAATGTCGCAACGGGTGAAGGTTCAAAAGCACTCATCGACGCAGGAGTTGACGCGGTGAAAGTAGGGATTGGTCCTGGTAGTATTTGTACAACTCGCGTAATTAGTGGAGTAGGCGTACCTCAAGTTTCCGCAATTACCGAAGCAACGGTAGTAGCAAAAGATGAAGACATTCCTGTTGTGGCGGATGGTGGTATTCGTTACTCGGGAGACATCGCGAAAGCTATTGTCGCAGGCGCGGAAAGTGTTATGGTAGGTTCTTTACTCGCAGGATCGGAAGAAGCCCCTGGTGAAATTGAATTGTTCCAAGGACGAACTTATAAGAGTTACCGCGGGATGGGGTCGTTAGGAGCTATGCAACAACTGTACGGGTCTCGTGATCGTTATTTCCAACAAAACAGTCTTGATGACAGAAAACTCGTTCCTGAAGGTATCGAAGGGAGGGTACCTTATAAAGGACCGGTCAGTCCAATTGTTGAACAGTTAGTTGGTGGATTGCGATCGGCCATGGGATATATGGGTTGTAAAGACATTTACGAGCTACGAGCAAAAGGTGAGTTTATACCGGTTACCAAAGCATCCATGTCTGAGAGCCATGTCCACGATGTTTCCGTGACTAAAGAAGCACCAAACTACCCTGGAACTTAACGTAGCACTACCGTCGTCTTTTCGGTGTTGGAAAACCAAAATCGCGCAAATCGACCGATACATGACTTAGTTCTCGTCGTCGATTTTGGATCACAATACACTCAGTTGATTGCACGACGCTTACGTGAAATAGGTGTATATAGCGAAGTACATCCGCATGATCACCCTCCTGATTTAGTACATCAATTGCAACCCAAAGGCGTTATTCTTTCAGGCGGTCCGGAAACCGTTCGTTGGGAACAAACACCACGAGTTCATCCATCCATTCTACGAAGTGATCTTCCAATTCTGGGAATTTGCTATGGAATGCAAGCACTCGTTGCCCAGTTAGGTGGCCACGTCGAATACACACAAAAGAGTGAATTTGGGCGAACCGAAGTGAGCGTCGCGAATGGTAATCCGTTGTTTGAAGGATTACCTGAAACTGTTTCGGTTTGGATGAGTCATGGTGATCACGTGACCGCGTTGCCACCACATATGGAAATGTCAGCTTCTAGTGAAAACTGTGATATCGCAGCATGTATGTCGCGTGACGGTCGATTGTATGGTCTGCAGTTTCATCCAGAGGTCACTCATACCGACTACGGACTCGATATCCTACGGCGATTTGTTTTGCGAATATGCCGTTGTACTCCTACCTGGAGTCCAAAAAACGTTATCAATGACAAGATCGATGCGATTCGGTCTGCCGTGGAGGACGAACGTGTTGTGATTGGTCTGTCCGGCGGTGTGGACTCGAGTGTTACGACAGCTTTATTGAGTCGTGCCTTGGGTTCCCAAGTTGAGTGTATATTCGTTGACACTGGATTACTTCGTGAGCAAGAAGTACAAAGTGTCATGGCGACGATAAAAAGCACGAACGCGTTCGACTTCCGTGTTAAAGTTGTGCACGTAAAGGAACGGTTTTATGATGCTCTTCGAGGCATTGCTGAACCAGAAACTAAACGCAAGGTTATTGGTGGATTGTTCATTGATGTTTTCGAAGAAGAAGCTGAAAAACTTGGAGATGTCAAATGGCTGGCACAAGGTACGATTTATCCAGATGTAGTGGAATCAGCACAAACAGAGTATGGAAAATCTCACGTGATTAAAAGTCATCACAATGTTGGTGGTTTACCTGAACGGCTACAACTTAAAATTCTTGAACCTTTACGAGATTTATTCAAAGATGAGGTCAGGAGTATAGGTTTGGAGCTAGGGTTGCCGACTGAAGTGATTGCGCGTCATCCATTCCCTGGACCAGGACTTGCGATCAGAATTGCGGGTGCATTTAATGGAGACTTGGTCGATACACTTAGACAAGCAGACCATATCTTCTTAGAAGAACTCAAAAAGCATGAATGGTATGACCGCGTGGCTCAAGCTTTTGCCGTATTGCTCCCGACACGATCCGTTGGAGTGGTTGGGGATACGCGAGTATATGAACCGGTGTGTGCGCTGCGTGCAGTAACCACGACTGATTTTATGACCGCGGAGTGGGCTAAACTACCCTTTGATTTACTCGGTAAGATTTCTAATCGAATAGTGAATGAAGTACAAGGGATCTCACGCGTCGTTTATGACGTAACGAGTAAACCACCCGCGACGATTGAGTGGGAATAAAACACACCTAAATTGATGGTTTAAACTTGAAACTATTTCGAATTTAATTTATTGAAGTTATGATATATGAGAATTCGGAACACACCTCAACAATACAAAAGGAACTAAGGAACCCCCATGGT
>VXYV01000111.1 GCA_009845835.1 Gammaproteobacteria bacterium
TGTCCGCATTATTGACGAATTGGATACGACCTACCTCATCTACACCCAATTCCTCCAAGCGTGTGTATCGTAAAGCGATAGCAGCCATATTTTCGTACCATGACTTCAGCTTGATCAGATTGCTATCTCGGATGATTATTCCGGTCATTCGTGTAACAAATTGCGCGTCGTTTGGTGATTCCACAAAATCTTCGGGTAATACGAAATACCCGTCGATCTTTCCCGATTCCAACCAACTATCGGCGGTTGCTATTGAATCAAACGGATCTTGAAGTTCACGAAATTCGAACATGGGGGAAGACGTAAACCATATTAACTCAGCATCATTTCCATCATTTATAAAAAGTCTTATGTAGTCGCTAGTGTCGGCGTTGACGTTCCATCGCTCGGCGTGCCTTCTAATGGCGGACCTAATCCTATCACTAAATCCATCCGTGTTATCGATTACGCCATAGACAAGCATGGATTCGCCTTGCATGTGTAATAGCATATCTTCTTGCTCGCTAACATTTTTGGACACGGCGAGTTGCAAATCATCCACATTCGGAATGAGGGTGGTATTGGAACTAAACATTGCCATTAACCCAAACAATAGAACTAGCAATGCCAATAAAACCGATATTGAGCTCCAAATGAACCAAAATGCAGCGGATTGAAGGTGGACTAGTAATTCTTTTTGAGCTACAACCCATACTGGGTACCAACGATTAACCAACACGTCGAAACCCCCTGTCTAGCTCACGGACGATAACTTAAGGATAGTTGAAAACATGCGAAACGAGTGAGCGTGTTACGAATCTCGACTTCAAGAAGAGCACGGTTTAGTATCACCTTTCTTTGCGTCAATAGGTTCCGCATGCCTCACTTCACGCAAGAAAATCTCGTGAAGCGACACCGAATTTGTATTGAATTGCATGCCCCTCGTTCGTTCGAAAATTGTCTGCATGACTTCATTCAATCGTCCTTCAAGTACTGCCTTACCTTTATTGATCAAGACTACGGCATCACATAGCGTTTCGGGTAACTGGACGGGGCTATTTGGGGGGTTTTCTCGTCGCGCTCGATGACGCACTAGGTCAATCCGCCGATCGAGGATTTTATGGTAAATTTCAATCTGTGTGTGATGACGTACTGGTTTGAAGAGTTATTCGTAGACGTCAAGGCGCATCGCGACGTCTTCAAAGGTCGCGATCCATTCCAACATGGCCGGGTCAATCTGCTTTTGACGTAACTCGGTGATAATTTCACGACAGCTGGGCGGTTCAGGAACCGTATCTTCGTCGACATAAAGTTCGATGTAATAAGGTGGGGTGCATAAATGTTGCACCAGGACGTCATGATTAAGTTTCATTTCGCGGCCGTCCGCGGCACTGAGATTTTCTGCGAACAGATCTAAAAAAACGTACAACCGTTCGATACTTGGTGGGTGTTTGGTAAAGAGGTCGTCCGGACGAAAATCACGGGTAAACCACTCGGCAAAGGGACCGTACTTATACCCTGCTTCATCATACCAGTTGCCAGAATCAATTCCAATGAGGTCGCCAGGACCATGATCAATCGGTTGTGTCAAGGCCGCGGTGGGATCGCCCAAGCGCGCCGCTAAATCAATCAACGCTCCAATTAAGGTTTGTTGGCGCCGAGATTTGCTTTCTTCCTTGACCTGAAGGGCGTAAATCTGCTGCTGTAAGGCGGTATGTAACGGTAACTGTAACTTGAGATTCGGGTCTAAACTTTTACACTTCTGTCGCACCCAGGCGTCTTCTAGACGTTGGATCCACTCACTACGATCTTGTTCAGGAGTCGGGTTATCTCCGAACGATTTCCAATAAAACTTACTCGGACGGTTAAGAACACCGTCGCCGTAGCAAAACCGTGATAACAGCGCATAGTTGAGTAGGGCATCCGCGTGGCAGGATTCGTGTAGTTCCCAGTTGGGATCTGCATTGGGACCGAGTTGACATTCGGGGCGCGAAAAAACTTCTTGAACTAGTGCAAAGTCACCAACGGGATCGGTAAAGAGCCGTTCAAAGGTCACGGGGTTATCGACGTTGACAAAGGCGAAGGCACTGAGTTTTCCCTGTGGTTCATGTTCTGTTCCCCAGAGGTACGGGTTAATCGGGTTCAGATGGCGTTCTAACGCGAGCAGACATTTCTCGTTTTTGAGTGCCTTCCACTTACCGTTGCGATCGTAGGGAGAATTGTCGAGGTTACGCCTTGTTTCTCGGTCTAGATCGAAATAGCCAACACTAGGCGGATAGTCGTTCACTTTGCAGGCTTCGCCGATTGAGCCGGGGGGATAGTCAACGGGCGGTAGCGGCGCGCCGATCAGGGTGGGTGTTGGTGGATCAACCACCGTCGCGAGCGGGGCTGGCAAAGTTGGATTCACACTGAGGTTGGTATTTGTGGTTATTGTTTGGCGTTCATTGGGGACTGAACGGGGGAAACTAAACCACAAGAAAATACCTAAGCCTAAAAAAACCAGGCAAAGACTGGCGATTATTCGATAGTGAGTTTTCATTTAATATCGGACTTTTTGTAATTCGGATTACG